>JBDHJO010000173.1:0-11075 GCA_039586875.1 Gemmatimonadota bacterium
GCCTCACCGGTGTCTGGCGCGACTGAAGTCACCGCGGGCCGTGCATTTTGCGAAGGACCGTGGCCCGACACGTGACCGCTCGCCACAGGTCTCAGGATTCCTCGTAACGCGCCAACTTCCGGTACAGGGTCGATGGATCGATCCCGAGCACCTCGGCCGCACGCGTCTTGTTGCCGCTCTCGGTCTTGAGGACCCAGAGGATATAGGCCCGCTCGATCGCCTCCAGCGTCGGATTGCCGATCGGCCGATCGTCGACCAGCCGCTCCCCACGAGGGGTGGTCACCCGCTCCGGTAGGGCGTCGACGGCGACCTCTTCGCCCGGGGTCATCACCAGGGCATGCTCGAGCGCGTTCTCCAGCTCACGAACGTTACCCGGCCAGTCGTAGTGCATGATGGCCGAGAGCCCGTCGGCCGACAGCCGCTTCACCGGCTCACCGCGCGCGTCCGCCACTCGTTGCAGGAAGGCGTCCACAAGCAGCGGGATGTCCTCACGCCGGTCCATCAATGCCGGGAGGTGCAACGTGATCACGTTGAGCCGGTAATACAGGTCGGATCGGAAACTCCCCTCCTTGATGTCGGCTTCCAGGTCGCGGTTCGTCGCCGCGATAATCCGCACGTTTACCGGCACAGGCTCTGTGCCACCCACCGGGAGCGCTTCGCGCTCCTGAAGCACCCGCAACAACTTGACCTGCGTCGAGGGCTTGGTCTCGGCGATCTCGTCGAGGAAGAACGTTCCGCCGGCCGCTGCCATGAACAGCCCCTGTTTGTCGCGATCCGCCCCTGTAAATGACCCTTTCACGTGGCCGAACAACTCAGATTCGAGCAGGCTCTCCGTCAAGGCGCCACAGTTGATGGAGAGGAAGGGCCCGTCGCTGCGGTCGGAGAGTTCGTGGATGTATCGGGCGATGACTTCCTTACCCGTGCCGCTGCTGCCGAGGATCAGCACCGTGGATTCCGTGCGAGCGACCTGCTCGGCCAGGCGCATCACGTCGACGAACGGCTTTGCCTTCCCGATCGGCTGGATAATCCGGGACCGATCGCGGCGTCGGATCTCTCGTTTCAGCTCCCTGTTCTCCGACTTCAGTGTCCGCTGCTCGGCGGCGCGCCGACAGATCGCAACGAGCTCGTCATTGGCAAACGGCTTTTGGATGTAATAGAACGCCCCCTCGTTGACGGCCTGGATCGCCGACTGCAACGTGGCTTGGGCGGTCATGAGTATCACCGGCATCTCGGGATCGGTCCGCCGCGCCGCTTCCAGGATCTCCGTACCGGACACCCCCGGCATACGGATGTCGGTGAGCACGATATCGGGCGGGCGCTTCTCCAGCACCTCGAGTCCCATCTTCCCGCCCTGGGCCGTTTCGGGTCGAAAGCCGTTGTTCTTCAGCAGGATTCGAAGGGTGTCGAGGATGCCGCTCTCGTCGTCGATGATCAGGATGCTCGGGCGCTCCGGCTTCATGCGGCGACCTCCGATGTCCCGCTCGAAGGAATGACCACGTTGACGGACGTGCCGGCCCCCGGCTGGGAGTCCACTAGCACGAACCCGCGGTGCACCTGCACGGCGCGCTGCACGATGGCGAGTCCGAGCCCCGACCCTCCCGGTCGGCCAGTCACGAACGGTTCGAACAGTCGGTCGCGCAACTCCGGAGGAACTCCGGGACCGTCATCGATGACGCGCATCAAAGCCGCCGATTCGAGGCGCACGCCGAGTGGGAGATCCTCCGGCCGGGCATCGCGCACCTCGATCGTCACCTGACCGCCATCGCTCATCGCCTGCACGGCGTTCAGCACCAAGTTGACAACCACCCGGTGCAAGAGGTCCTCGTCTCCAACGAGTTGTGTCGGAGTGCGGTCCACGCGAATGTCGACGCGCTCGCTGCAATCAGGATGCTCCCGCACCACCTGTACGCCTCGCTCGGCGATCTCGCCAAGATCCACGGTACGACTCGTGGACACACGTACCCGAGAGAAATCCAGGAATTCGGAGAGCAACCGGCTCAACCGGTCGCTCTCCCGCAACACGAGCTGGAGCAGGAACCGCTCGTCGTCATCACTCCGGCTCGCCGCCGCGAGTTGTTCGATGGACGAGCGGATCGACGCCAGCGGGTTCTTGATTTCGTGCGCGAGCGACGCGGACAACTCCGCCACCGCCTCGAGCCGCTCGGTCCGCAGATGGAGCTCCTCGATCCGCTTCTGATCGGAGATGTCGGTGAAGATGGCCGTGACGGACGGTGCATCGTCGCCGCCCTCTTCGTCGATACTCGTCGTCGTCACACCGATCGGGAACGTGCGCTCATCGAGGTGCACGTCAGCCTCCGAGCGCATAGCCTTCCGCTTATACCGCTGGGTATCCTGGATCGCCGTCACCAGCGACGGCGCCCGTTCCCCAACGAGCTGGTCCAGGGGATACCCGACGACGGACGCTTCGGTGAGCCCGAGGATGTCGAAAGCCGCGGGATTGGCGTACGCCACCACCCCGCCAGGATCCACCGTCAGTACACCGCTCCGAATGTTGCGGAGCACATCGATCGCTTCGAGCCTCAACCGCCGCACTTCCTCCCGCAGCACCTCCCGCTCGGCACCTGCGACGCGGACCCGGCTGGCAATGAAGCCCGTCGCGGCGAATACCACAACGAACACGGCGATTTGCAGCCAGACGGCAACCGACAACTGGACCGGGTGCCACCACACGATGTCCGCGAGGTACAACAGGCCGGCCAGCGTGGTGATCAACAGGCTCGATGCGAACGGCATCAGGACCGCGCTCACGGCGATGACGAGCACATAGAGCGCCGGGAACTGGCTGTCGGGCCCTTCGGTGACGTGCACTACGGTCGTGACGAGTCCGAGATCGAAGATGGCCTGCGCATACAGGAAGGTCATCCCGATCGCGGCCGCTCGGATATGGGACCACCACACCGACAACGTGCTGACGATCACGCTCAGCAGCGCCGCCACGGCGAGAATCACCAAGGTGGCCGGCTCGATTGCCTCGAACGAGAACGCGGCCGCCACGAACACCACGATGGCGACGACGACACGTCCGAGATACACCCATTGGAGCACGCTGCGAACGGAGGGAATGGCCCCCGTCGGCGTGCCGGCTGTCAGCGTGGGAACACGGTACCCGGCGGTGGTTCGCATAGCACCACAAGTATCCCGCCCACTCTTGCATAATGCAAGAGTGGTGCGGAGCTCGGTGCTACTCCTTCAACGCCCGGGCCAACTCCTTTGCCACCGTGCGGAGGACTTTGACGCGCGCCCAGCGCTTGTCGTCGGCTTCGACCAGGACCCATGGCGCCGATTCGGTACTTGTGCGCTCGATCATGTCGCACGCCGCCGCCTCATACGCGTCCCATTTCTTCCGATTGCGCCAGTCCTCTTCGGTCAGCTTGTACTGCTTGTAGGGGGTCGTCTGTCGGTCGCGGAACCGCTGCAGTTGCTCCTCTGCGCTGATTGCGAGCCAGAACTTGAGCACGATCGTCCCGAACTCGTGTAGCTGTGCCTCAAAGTCGTTGATCTCCGCGTACGCTCGACTCCACGCCTCCCGGCTCGCGAACCCTTCGACACGCTCCACGAGGACACGGCCGTACCACGAGCGATCATAGATCGTCACCCGGCCGAGTCGCGGGAGGTGCCGCCAGAAACGCCAGAGGTACGGGTGGGCGGCCTCTTCATCGGTCGGCGCCGCAACGGACCGCACCTGATACAGGCGCGCGTCCATGGCGCCCGTCAACCGACGGATGACTCCTCCCTTCCCCGCAGCGTCGGGCCCCTCGAACACCAGGATCAGGGACCGTCCGGCGTCATGCAGCTGCCGAACCAACCGCGGGATGCGTGTGCTGTACCGCTCGAGCTGTCTTTCGTAGTCGCCATTTTCCAGCTTCTGCGTCAGGTCCAGCTGCCGGATCACGTTGAACTTCCGCGGGCGCGGCAGGGCCGGCTTGCGCTTCGACGTTTTGGCTCGCTGCGCCTTCGCCGCATCGATTGACTCGCGCAGGGCTCGGATCAGGGTCGTGGCGACCGTCACGTTCCGGTAGCGCGCGTTTCTGGATTCGACGATGTGCCAGGGTGCGACGCCGGTACTGGTGACACGCAGGGCCGCTTCGGAGGTGCGACGGAACTTGTCGTACTTCTTGAAATAGACCCACGCCTCTTCACTCACGAGCCAGCGCATCTTCGGATCTTGCCGGAGTTTCTGCAGACGCTTTCGCTGCACCGACTTGCTCAAGTGCAACCAGAACTTGATGACGGGCACGTTCTCGAGCACCAGCATGCGTTCGAAGTCGCGGATACGTCGCATCTCCCGTTCGAACGCCACGTCCTCGATCCGCTCGTACGCGCGCGCCACGATCGGCTGGGTATACCAGGACCCAAGGAGGATCGAGAGGCGGCCGCTGGGCACGAGCACGCGCCAGTACCGCCAGAACCTCGGACGTTCCGCCTCTTCGTCGCTGGGCTTCCCGAGCGCCGTGGCCTCCACCCCCCGTGCATCGAGCCAGCCGAGCAGCAGGTCGAGCAGCTGGACCTTCCCGATCTCGTCCCCACCGCTGATGAGAACGATCGGCGCAAGCCCGGACTCGGCCAAGTCGCGCTGGACCTGCAGGAGGTCGGCCCGAATGCCGGGGACTTCCTTCTTGTACGATTCCTTGTCGAGCTTGCTGCCGACTTCGGCCGCCTCGAACATCGGTGCCTCCCCTTGGACCCGTCATGATCTTGCACCACAGCGTCGCGTTCCGCCAGCGCCCCACCCCGACACGCAGAGGGCCGGGCGCCGCCTTCGGCGACGCCCGGCCCCCACCGTCGATCCGGCTCAGCTAGCCTGCGACGTTCATCATGTCGAAGATCGGCAGGTACATGGACACGATCATGCCGCCGACGACCACACCCAACACGACGATCATGATCGGTTCCATGAGCGACAGCAGTGCGCTCACCGCCGCATCGACCTCGTCGTCGTAGAAGTCGGCGATCTTCGTGAGCATCTCCTCCAGCCCGCCCGTCGCTTCGCCGACGGCGATCATCGACGTCACCATCGGCGGGAACACCCCGGATCGCTCGAGCGGCTCCGCCACCGTATCACCGCCGGCGATCGAGCTGCGCGATTCCATCACGGCATCGTGGATCACGCGGTTTCCGGCCGTTCGCGCCGTGATCTCCAACCCCTCGAGGATGGACACGCCGGACGCCAGCAGGGTGCCAAGCGTTCGCGTGAAGCGGGAGACGGCGGACTTGCGCAAGAGGTCGCCAAGGACCGGTGCGCGCAGCATGAGCCGATCGATCACCAGCTTCCCGCCCTCGGTTGCGTAGTATTGGCGAATCCCGAAGAACAGCGCGACCCCCCCAACGATGAGGGCCCACCAGTAGCCCTGCAGGAACTGCGACAACCCAATCACGACGCGCGTCGGGAGCGGGAGCGGGACGCCTGCCTCGTCGAACATGTTCTGGAACACGGGAATCACGAACAGCAACAGCACGACCACTGCGATGCCGGCCACCGAGAAGATGACGGCCGGATAGATCATCGCTCCCTTCACCTTCCGGACGATCGCATCATTCTTCTCCAGGAAGGTGGCCAACCGGAGCAGGATGGTGTCGAGGATACCACCGGCCTCACCCGCCGCGACCATGTTCACATAGAGCTGCGAGAAGGCATTGCGGTGCTTGTTGAGCGCGTCCGCGAGCGTATTGCCGCTCTCGACGTCGAACAGCACCTGTTTGGTCGTGTCGGCGAGCGCCTTGTTCTCGGTCTGTTGCGCGAGGATGTCGAGCGACTGCACGAGCGGCAGTCCCGAATTGATCATCGTCGCGAATTGACGCGTGAATACCACGATGTCCCGTGTCGGAACCCGGATCGCGCGCTTCTTCTTCTGCTGATCGTGCCCTGCTGTTCTTCTCCGGAAACGGTACGCGCCGTGTACTCGTATGTCGGCATCGGCTATTCTCCGCTTGGTTTAGCGGCGGCTGCCCGCCGCCTGCTTCTCGCCTGGGCCGGGCTCGCCGACCGCACGCAAGAACTCGTTCTGGTCGGGCGCTACTCGCAGGCACTCGTCCATCGAGACCTGACGGCTCATATAGAGCTGGTAGAGCGAATCGGTCAGCGTCTGCATTCCGTGCTTCTTCCCGGCCTGCATCGACGATTGAATCTGGTGCACCTTGTCGTCGCGGATGAGGGCGCGAATGGCCGGCGTGGCCACGAGGATCTCGCACGCCATGGCACGCCCCCGACCCGAGGCCTTGGGCAGGAGCAACTGGGTCACGACCCCTTCGAGCACGAACGCCAACTGCGCACGCACCTGCGCCTGTTGGTGCGACGGGAACACGTCGATGATCCGGTTGATGCTCTCGGCCGCTGAGTTGGTGTGGAGCGTCGCGAACGCCAGGTGGCCGGTCTCCGCAATCGTGAGCGCCGACTGAATCGTCTCGAGGTCGCGCATCTCGCCGACGAGCACGGTATCCGGATCTTGCCGCAGGGCGTACTTGAGGGCGGCCTGGAACGAATGCGTGTCCGTCCCGACTTCCCGCTGATTCACGATGCAGCCCTGGTGACGGTGAATGAACTCGATCGGGTCTTCGATCGTGATGATGTGTCCACGCTCCTGCTTGTTGATCTTGTCGATCATGGCGGCGAGCGTGGTCGATTTCCCCGAACCGGTCGGCCCAGTGACGAGCACCAAGCCCCGTGGGCGCTCGGACAGGTCCTGGAGCACCTTCGGCAGTCCGAGCTCCTCGAATGTCTTGACGTTGAACGGGATCTGCCGGATCACCATCGAGACGCACCCGCGCTGCTTGAAACAGTTGCCGCGGAAGCGCGCGAGGTTCTGAATCCCGAAGGAGAAATCCAACTCGTCGTCGTTCTCGAACCGCTTCTTCTGATTCTCGGTGAGCACCGAATAGGCAAGCGTCAACGTGTCCTTCGGCGTCAACGTGTGCTCGATCTTGGCATTCGTGATGTCACCGTCCACCCGCATCTTGGGGCGCTCACCGGCGGTGATGTGCAAGTCGGACGCGTCCCGCTCGATCATCTCCTCGAGCAGCTGTCGGAGGTTGAGGGACTCGGGGGCCTTCTGGGCTGGTGCGGTCATGACGCTCCTTTATCCGGCAGCGGTTTCCTTGACGACTTCCTCGAGGGTAGTCACGCCCTTCTTCACCTTGACCATGCCATCCATCCGGAGCGTGAGCATGCCGTCCTTGACGGCCTGGTTCTGCAGGTCCTCGGTCGACGCCTCCTTCAGGATCAGTCGGCGTAACTCGGGACTCATCGCCATGATCTCATACAACCCGGCCCGCCCCTTGTACCCGGTGTCGGAGCATGTGTCACACCCCTCACCCTTGTAGAACGTCAGGCCCGATGCCTGCTCTTCGGTGAACCCAAGTGCCGTGAGTTCCTCGGGCGTGTACGTGTGTTCCTGCTTGCAATCCTTGCAAATGCGCCGTACGAGGCGTTGCGCGGCAATCAGGTTTACCGCGCTCGCCACGTTGAACGGCTCGATCCCCATGTCCACCATCCGGGTGATCGTCGACGGCGCGTCGTTGGTATGCAGCGTGGACAGCACGAGGTGCCCCGTCAACGCCGCTTTGATGGCGATCCCGCCCGTCTCCAAGTCACGGATCTCACCCACCATGATGATGTTCGGATCCTGCCGCAGGAACGCTTTCAGCGCCGCGGCGAAGGTCATGCCGATCTCGTTGCGCACCAGGACCTGATTGATGCCGTGGATGTTGTACTCCACGGGATCTTCCGCGGTCATGATGTTCACTTCGATGGTGTTGACCTGCGAGAGCGCCGAATAAAGGGTCGTTGTCTTGCCGGAACCCGTCGGGCCGGTGACCAGCACCATCCCGTACGGGTTCATGATCGCCTTCATGAGGTCCTGCTCAGCCTTCGGCTCGAACCCGAACTTGCTCAGATCGAGCGTGAGGTTCCCCTTGTCGAGAATCCGGAGCACGATCTTCTCGCCGAAGATGACCGGCAGCGTCGAGACCCGGAAATCGATGACCCGCTTGCCCATCTTGAGCTTGATCCGCCCGTCCTGCGGCACCCGCCGCTCGGCGATGTTCAGGCTCGACATGATCTTGATGCGGCTCGTGAGGGCCGCCTTCAGCTTGATAGGCGGCTTCATCACCTCCAACAGCGCACCGTCGATCCGGTACCGGACCCGAATCTCCTTCTCGAACGGCTCGATGTGGATGTCGCTCGCCCCTCGCTTGACCGCATCGGTGAGGATCCCGTTGATCAGCTTGACCACCGGCGCATCGTCGGCGACCTGCGTGGGCGCATCGTCGTCGTCCTGCTCCTCGACGACCTCGACTTCGTCGTCTTCCTCCATGTCCTTGAGCAGGGTCTCCAACTGCGCGTCCGTCTGCTCGTAGTACCGCTCGATGGCCTGTCGCAGCGTGTACTCCCCCGCGATCACGGGGAAGATGTCGAACCGCGTAATGAACTTGAGATCCTCGATCACCGTCAGGTTGGTCGGCTCCGCCATCGCCACGGTGAGCGTGCGTCCCTCGCGTTTCAGCGGCAGCACATGGTGCTTCACCGCCACGTCCGGGGGCAGGAGCTTGATGATCTTCTCATCGACCTCGAAGCGGGAGAGATCGACGGCCGGGACCCGGTACTGGCGGGCCAGCATTTTGGTGATCTCGATCTCTTGGACCAGCCCGAGCTTGACGAGCACGTACCCCAGGCGCATGCCCGTCGCACGCTGCTCCTCGAGTGCCTTCTGCAACTGCTCCCGCGTGATCAGGCCCTCGCGGACGAGCAAATCGCCGAGTCGCTCTATACCTGCTGCCGCTGTCGCCATACCAGCTCTTTGGGAAGGGACGGAGGATCGGTCAACTCATTTGGGCGCAAGCGGTAAGGTTATGTTTGCCCGAGGGAGTGTCAAGGGAGTTGGACCAGATTCCGGAGCTGCTCGACGGTCTTCGGACCGATTCCCGGCACCCGGCGCAGATCCTCGACCCGCCGAAACGGCCCATGCCGTCGGCGGCTCGCCACGATCGCGGCCGCGCGGGCGGGGCCAATCCCCGGAAGTCGCGCCAACTCATCGACGGACGCGGCGTTCACCCGCACACGCACCGGCTGTCGCGCGGGGCGTTCGGTCGGGACGGGTCCCGAAAACGTGACGTGGCGTCGAAGCCCACCCAGCAACGCCGGCCCGATGCCGGATACGCGGTCCAGCTCGGCAAGCGAACCGAAGCTCCCTCGTGTCGTGCGGTCGGCGACGATGCGCTGCGCCAGCGCCGGGCCGATACGCGGCAAGCGGGTGAGCTCCTCCGCCGACGCGCGGTCCACGTCGATAGTCTCACCGGGTGCCAGGGGTCGCGACAGCCGTTCGGCGCGGGCCGCCAGGGTATCCGCGGTGGGACGCACCGCGGCCGTTTCCCGATAACCCACCGCCCCGGGGGCAACGGCATGTCCCCGACACGTTCGTACCGCCGTCCCAGCACACAACAGGGAGAGAAGCAGGAGTGCCGCCCGCACGTCGTCGCGACTCGCCATACGCGAAGCTCGTTGCGAACGTATTCAGTCCGGTAAGCCGAACCGCGCTGGAGGGACCGGAATCGTGCAGCTGCGTCAGCGCACCAGGGCGACCGCCACCTCACCGACGATCTGGAAGCTCGCGGCACTCACCTTGTCGACCGTGTCGTCGGTCGTGTGCCAATGGGGGTAATCGAAGTCGATCACGTCGATCGCACGCACGCCGACTTCCTGCAGCGGTACGTGATCATCGAGCACCGTGTGCACGCGCGTCGGCCGAAACACGCGACCGTGACCGAGATCCTCCGCCAAGCGCCACACCCGCTCGACCACCTCGGGCGCCCGCGCGACCGAATAGCCCTCCTGGAAGATCTCGAGATCGGCATCCCCGACCATGTCCCAGACGACGGCGAAGAGTGGTTTCGGCCCATCCGCGATTCCGGCGGCGTAATGCCTCGATCCCAACAGCACGTCCTCCCCGACGGCGAAGTCCCCGAAATCCTCTCCGTCGACAAACAACAGATCCACACCGTACGCGGGGGGCAGCGCGGCAAGCGCATCGGCAACGGCCATGAGCAGTGCGACGCCGGACGCGCCGTCGTTGGCCCCAGGCACCGGGAGGCGCTGCTGGCCGAGGTTGGCACTCTTGTCGGCGCGGGGCCGAGTGTCCCAGTGCGCCACGTAGAGCACGCGGTCGGGTGAATCCGGCCGGAACCGGCCGATGAAGTTCCTGAGCTGGAGAGTGTCACCCGTGGCGGTCACGTGCCGGAACGACTGCACGTCCACCGAATCAGCTCGCTCGCGCAGCTGGGCTTCAATCCAGTCACCGGTTTGGCGATGCCCCTCGGTGTTCGGCACGCGCGGCCCGAACGCCATCTGCGCTTCGACGTACCGCATGGCGGCTTCCCCGTCGAAGGCCGGCCGTGCGACTCCCGCTCCCCCGCACGCGAGGGCGGCAGCCATCAGTGCCGTCATGGTTCGCTTCACCGTACCCGTCCGGCGCGGAGCGTGAGGTTACCGTACACGGAGAATACGATCTGGGACAGCTTCTCCGACGTGTGGCGCTGTTCGCTTACCAAGTAGCTGAATGTCATCCCTCCCCGGAGGATCTCGCTGAAGCCCGTGTCCATGCGCACGTCCACCTGCTCGCGGCGGCTGTCGGACACCGTCGAGCACTCGTCCGTGTTCGTCCTGACAATACATACCCCGAGCGCTGAAGTGGAGTACGACAGGGTAGTGACGATGCGGTTCCGCAGCGAAATCAGGCTCCGCGGCGGCAGGAAGGCGAAGTTCAGGGTCGCGCCCAACTCACGACGGTCACTCTGCGTGAGATTCCCGGAGGTGATCCGGTCGGTGCGGGCGACGGTCACGCGTCCTGTCGTCGTCACGCCACCCAACCAGCCGAGCGTCAATGACGGCGAGAACTGCCGCGTGTTGTTCTCGGTACGCGCCGTGCCCGATGCCCCGGCCTCGGCGCCCAACACCGGTTGCGTCTGTGAGGCTTCCTGATTGCGGTACTGCGCTTGGGCAGTGATCGACCCGAGCACGTCCCGTATTCCCGGCGGCGGCGTATAGCCCCACGACACGTTGACCA
>JBDHJO010000024.1:0-25624 GCA_039586875.1 Gemmatimonadota bacterium
GACCAGGAACGGAGCACGGCCTCCCGGGCCCGCGGGTCCATGGCTGTGAATCGCTGCGGCCGCCCGCTCAGGAGTCCGTTCACCATGCGGGAGTCGAGGACGTCCAGGAGCAACAGCAGCCGCCGGCGATCCCGTGTGTCGCGGATTGCCGCAATCAAGGACTCGACGCGCTGACAGGTGCCCGCTTCGGCTCCGCTGAGCGCGAACAGACCGTGCGGATCGTCGTCATGCTCGAACGACGGCACGAGGGTGTCGCACACGGCACGCAGCACTCGGCGCTGACGATCGGAGATCATGCGGGAGGCACCGGTTGGCACATCGTGACAATGTCGCCCACCACCGGCGCGGTGGCAATTACATCGATGTGTCTCACCGTTCCGGCGGCGGCTTCGCGTACGGCGCCGTGGCCGCGGATTGGGATGTCGCCCGGGTTAGTCGACCGTGCCCGCCGTGTCCACCGCCTCAATGGCGTCCAGCACACGCATTAGGACGGCCTTGCGTTCCTTCAGTCGCTCACGGAAAGCCATACGATCGGTGTCCGCGATCTCCATGCGGAGATCCGACAGGTAGCTCTCCAGCACGTGCTGCAGGATGCCGACTTCCTGGGGGTTGAGATCCAGTTGCAGCATGGTCTCGCTCCGCATTCCCGAGTCATGACGGGACGATGAAGCTCGTGTCCTCCTCTTCATCACGCTCCAACTCGCGCAGCAGACAGTTTACTGTTTGCTCGACGAGCTGCTCGACCTGCACACCTTGCCGTTCGGCCTCACCCTCGAGGTCGTGGTACTTCTCGTCGCTCAACTCAGCCCACACGCGTACGCGGTGCATGGATCCCCCTTTCTAGGAGAGGGCGGCGACCGGCACGGCCTTGTGCCCGTAGCATATGATGCCGGCGGCACCTTCCCGTCGGATCTTCCGGAATTCCAACACCACCTCGAGCCCCGGGCGCAGCTCGTCAGGCTCACAATCCGCCACCTGGGCCATCAGTCGCGCGCCCTCCGGCGTCTCGATGATCGCGATCCCGTACGGCGCTTCCATTTGGAAGGCATCGGGCCCGACGTGCACTACCGTGGACGTGATCACCTTCCCGAACCGCGACAGATGGATCCGCTCACACTCCGTCGCTCCGCAATCCGGACACACTCGTCTCAGCGGATACACCACCGTGTCACAGGTACGGCAGCGACCGGCTTCCAGTCGATAACGGCTGGGGATCTCTCTCCAATATCGAGGACTGGGCATCGTCTCAGACCCTCTCCAAGATGTGAACGACCGAACTGGCACCCGAGCCACCCATGTTCTGCGCCATCCCAAGCGTCGCATCTGGTACCTGCCGGTCACCCGCCTCACCTCGAAGCTGCTCGACCAGCTCGATCACCTGCGCGACCCCCGTGGCACCCACAGGATGGCCCTTGGCCTTCAGGCCCCCACTGGTATTGATCGGGAGACGACCACCGAGCGTCGTTTCACCCGCACGTGTGAGTGCTGCCGCCTCACCCCGCTCCGCCAGGCACGCCGCCTCGAGCACGCAGAGCTCGGCAATGGTGAAGCAATCGTGCACCTCTGCGAGATCCAGATCGGACGGTGAGACACCCGCCGCTTCGTACGCGCGGCCCGCGGCGGCACTGACGGCGTCCAGATACGATGGATCACCGCGGTGCGCCAGCGCCATGGACGACGTCGCCATCCCACTGCCGCGGATCAGCACCGGCTTGTCGGTGAATTCCTTCGCACGCGTGAGCGGACAGAGCAGGACGGCCGCCGCCCCATCACTCACCGGTGAGCAGTGCAACAGGCGGAGCGGTTCGGCGACCATGGACGAAGTCATCACTTGCTCGAGCGTGATCTCGCCGCGGAACTGCGCTTTCGGATTCATCGCACCATGACGGTGGTTCTTCACCGCGACGGCCGCCAGATCTCCTTCGGTGGTTCCGTGTCGCTCCATGTGTGCTCGAGCGATCATGGCATAGAGTCCGGGGAACGTGATCCCGTGATAGACCGCCGTTTCCTGATCGGCCGCCGAGGCGAGCACGTGCGTCACATCACTCCCATCGTTCATCGCCGTGCGGATTGCCGCACCGCCCGAGGCACACGCCGATTCCACACGCGTCGCGGCGATGCCCGCCAACCCCAGGGCATCTGCCATGAGGGGTCCGAGGTGTTCCTGCCCCACGAACTGCCCGCCAGACATGTTGCCGACGTAGATGCTGTCCGGTCGCGGCCGCCCGACGGTGTCGAGGGCTTCGAGTGCCGCGTCGACGAACAGGTCCCGCAAACTCGATTGCCACAGTTCCCCGAAGGGGGTCATGCCCGTGGCCACAATAGCGACGTCACGCATAGCCCCTCCCCTCAGGCATTCACGATGATCTTCTCGCGAACCTTGGCGTATTCCCCGTACGTCAGATACCGCCGTCGGCCATCCAACATCGACCGCACCGTCGCCGCACGTCCACGACGCTCCGGCAACAGCTCCGTGGCGCGCAGCACGAAGGAATCGCTCGCCGCACCCGATCCGAACGAGGTGATCAGAATCGCATCGTCGGGCTCGGCAACGTCGAGGATGGCGGCGAGCCCCGTGGGCGAGGAGCCGGAATAGGTGTTCCCCATGGTCGACACAACCCACCCGACGTCGAGCTGCTCTCGCGTGAAGCCCAGCTTTGCGCCCGCGGCGAGCGGGAACTTGCCGTTCGGCATGTGGAACACGGCGAAGCGGAAGTCCGCAGGCTTCATCCCCGACTTGTCGAGAATGCCCCTGGTCGCTGACAGCACGTGCCGGAAGTACGCAGGCTCACCCGTGAACCGCCCTCCATGGCGGGGGTAAAACTCCCCTTCCCGCCGCCAGAAGTCGGGCGTGTCCGACGTGTAGCTGTACGTTTCCAGCACCTCGGCCAGCACATGCCGTTGCCCAAAGAGAAACGCTGCGCCGCCAGCGGAGGCGGAGAACTCGAGCGCGTCGTTGGGTGCCCCCTGCGAGGTGTCCGCCCCAATGCCCATCGCGTACTCCACGCGACCCGATTCCACGAGCCCGAACGCCACGAACATGGCTTCGGTCCCGGCCTTGCAGGCGAACTCGAAGTCGGCGATGTGTACTTCAGGTCCGATGCCGAGCGCCTCGGCCACCACCGTGCCGCTTGGCTTCACCGCATACGGGTGCGATTCGGACCCGATGTAGAGGGCGCCGATGCGTGTCGGATCGATGCCCGCACGGTCGAGTGCGGACCGACCCGCAGCAACCGAGATCGTGATCGTGTCCTCGTCGAGTCCCGGTACCGACTTCTCCTCGAGGAGCAAGCCGCGCTTGATCACCGCCGGATCCTTACCCCACTGCCGGGCGATCTCCTCGCTCTTGATGCGATTGCGCGGAATGAACGCCCCATACCCCACGATACCCGTCATGCGCCACCACCTCCGGTTCGGGAGCGTCTTCGGAATGGTCCGATGTAGCTAAGTAGCGGCGGGGTGCGTGAAGAGGGAATGAAACCGGCTTGAAGCTGACGCCGTCGGCATGAGCCCGATCAGGACCCTCGTGTTTGTGCAGGTGTGTTGGTGCGCGCAGACCGTCGTGCGCCGACGTCGCCAATCCCGAACGCGTTAGTCGACTCGCCAGACCGTGTCGATCACGGTACCATCGACCCACTTCACCACGGCGACGGCTTGCTCACCGAGTGTCGGGGGCACCGGCGCCCCGCCGATGATCTGCTGAACCTCATCGCGCAACTCTTCGATCGTCCGCACCGGCAAGTCGCTCCCGCGCAGCCGGTCGATCAGATCCGCACGGCGCGGGTTGATGGCCACACCCCGTTCGGTCACGACGACGTCGATCAGCTCACCTGGACCGGTAACGGTCGTCACCTCATCCACGATGACGGGAATGCGGTCGCGGAACGACGGCAACGCGAGAATCGTGCAGCCGGCGAACAGGCAGTTCTGCCATCCGCCGATGCCGTGCAAGAGCAGCCCGTCGGAGTGCGTGACGACGTTGGCGTTGAAGTTGACGTCCACCTCGGTAGCTCCGAGCACTGTGGCGTCGACGAGTGACGCGAAGTTGCCCTTGCCGTGGTAGTTGTACGACGTGAAAGGCGACGTCGCCACATGCCGTGGGTCCGACCCGATGGACTGCACCCCGGCGAGGTCGAACGTCTGGCCGTCGAGGATGTAGTCTGTGAGTCCTTCCTGCAGAAGCTCGACCAGGTACTGGGTCGACCCACCTCGGACGAACCGCGCTTTCACGCCGGTAGCTGCCATCAGTTGCTTCAGGACCTGCACGAACGCCAACGCGATACCGCCGGCGCCGGCTTGGAACGAAAAGCCGTCCCGCATGATGCCGGCGTCCCGGATGAACCGGGCAACGTACTCCGCAATGAGGAGACGGTCGGGGCTCTTGGTGATCTGCGTCGTGCCCGACACGATTTTCGACGGGTCACCGATTGTATCCACGACGACAACGGCGTCCACGTTGTTGCCCTGGATCTGCCATGGGATGCACGGAAACGGCACGAGATTGTCGGTAACGACGATCACGTGATCGGCATACATGGAATCGGCGAGCGCGAAGCCCAGGGACCCGCACGCCGACGGCCCATGCGACCCATCACAGTTGCCGAAGGGGTCCGCTGTCGGCGCGGCGATCACGGCAATGTCGACTCTGACCTCCCCGTCCTGAATCGCCTGCCAGCGACCGCCGTGCGACCGTAGCACCCCCTGCCCGCGCATCTTGCCGCGGGAGCAGTACTCGCCGAGTGGCCCGTTCAGGCTTCCTTCGATGTGGTGTACCACGCCGCGGTCCATCAGTGCGATGACCGGTTCGTGGCATGGAAAGGACGCACTCGGGAACCACATGAGGTCCTTGACACCCATCTCCCCGGCAAGCTGCAGCACCTGCACCGCGACCTTGTCGCCGTTGCGAAAGTGGTGATGCGTGGAAATCACCATGCCGTCGCGCAGCCCACAGCGCTCGAGCGCGGTCTTGAGGTCCGGCACGACCTTGTTCCCATCCGACGGGTAGTCGCGGCACGAACGAATCGGCGGGCCGTGCTTGTTGCCCTCCGGGTGGTGCGCCGCGACGCCGGCGTACGGCACCTGCGTCTTGCCGTTCACGACGGTGGGGACACGGCGACCGATCGCGTTCTCGACGATCCTGCTCGCTCCACTCATGCGTCCACCTCTCCGTCCGCCACGTCGACCAGCAACCCGGCGCGTTTCGCCTGCCGGACGAGGCGTTGGGCGCGGAGGACGACGGGTGGGTCGATCATCCTCGTACCCAGGCTGACGACGGCCAGTCCCCGACGCTCGGCTTCAGCGAACGCGTCGACGATGGCCAGGGCCTTGTCCAACTCCGCCTGCGTTGGTGCGAACGCCGCATGGATCGGCGCGATCTGCCTCGGATGAATGCAGCCCATGCCCTCGAATCCCATAGCGCTCGACCGCGTCGCCCACGACACCAAGCCCTCGGTATCGCCGACGTCGCCGTAGACCGAGTCGATGGCCTGCACGCCGGCCGCCCGGGCCACGTTCACGAGCCGTTGCCGAGCGTAGAGGGATTCCGTGCCTGCGGCAGTCTTCACGACCCCGAGGTCAGCCGTGTAATCCTCGAGCCCAATAGTCATCGCCACCACCGACTCCGTCGCTGTGGCAATCGCGTACGCCTCCTCGATACCCAGGGCGGTTTCGAGGATCGGCATGAGCCAGATTTCCTTGTCACTGCCTGTGGCTTGCTGAATCTCCAGGATCCGCTCATGGACGAGCCGGACCTGTTCGGGATGCTCGGTCTTCGGGATGAGAATGACCTCGGGGTCTTCCGGCACAACTGCATCGAGATCCTCGAACCCGGTCGGCAGTTGGTTGATGCGCACCATCCGCTCGGCCCCGTGAAACTCCACGGTGCGCAGGGCATTCCGCACCAGCAACCGTGCGGCGTCCTTCTCGGCGGCATGCACGGAATCTTCGAGGTCCAGGATCACGCCGTCCGGGCGGTGCAGGCCGGCGTTCACCATGAACTTCGGTTCGTTGCCCGGCAGGTACAGCCGAGAGCGGCGTAGTCGGTCCTTCGCCGATGCCGGGTCGGACGGCACCGTCTTCGCCGGCCGCGCATCGTCCGTGGCCTCGCACCCCGCGCGCTGCAGCGCCGCCTCGACGCGTGCGGCAATCACAAACGGCAACGCACCGCCGTCGTCGACCTCCGCGTGCGCATGCGCGACCCCATACGCGTCGAGGACGCGCTCCACGTCCGCGCGGATGGATGCCCCGTACATGGCCGCCACTTTGGACCGCACTTCGACGTCTCGGCCACCCGAGTCCGCCAGCGCGATGCGCACGAACAGATCCGACCGAACGTCCGCCTCCCGGCGACCGGCCTCACCGTGTCCCGCCATGGGGCGTGCCCTCCCTCAACCGAGCGCTGCGATAATCGCGTCCGTCATCTGGATCGACGTGGCGGCGCCGCGCTCGATCGCCTTCGCGCCACCCGGAATGCGCATCATGTCATACGTGCGGACCTTCCCGGCCTTCACCACGGCCGAGACGGCCTGCCGCACCCGACCGGCGCGCTCGTCTTCGCCGACATGATCGAGCAACATCACCGCGCTCAACACCATCGCGATGGGATTCACGATCGGGGGATCCAGTTCCTGGTACTTCGGCGCCGAGCCGTGCGTCGGCTCGAACACGGCCACCTCGTCCCCAATGTTGCCCGAGCAGGCGAATCCGAGCCCACCGACGAGCCCGGCGAACCCGTCGGAAATGATGTCGCCGAACATGTTCCCGGCGACGAGGACACCGTAGTCCTCGGGGTTCTTGGTGAGCCACATCATCTGTGCATCGATGTTCGTCGACCACAACTCCACGTCCGGAAAGTCCGCATGGACCTCACGCCCGACGTCCTCCATCATGCCGGACGTTTCGCGCAAGACGTTCGGCTTCTCACAGATCGTGACGGACTTGTACCCGTGTCGCTTCGCGTACGCAAACGCCGCCCGCACGATCCGGCGGCACGCCTGCCGCGTGAATAGGCGGACCGACATCGCAAAGTCCTCGCCCGGCGTATCGGCAAACTGCTTGTATTTCGGGTGCATGCCCAATGCATTGCGGACCACCTGCGGTGGATCGGTCCACTCAATCCCGCAGTACAGCCCCTCCGTGTTCTGCCGGAAGATCACGGCATCCACCTGCGGCTCCTCATGCCCGCCGTCAGTCGTCTGTCGGACGAAGTTCAGCGGGTTGCCTGGAAACGACCGACACGGGCGGATGCACACGTCGAGATTGAACAGCTGTCGCATTCCGACAATCGGGCTGAAGTACTCGAAGCCCTGCCCGCGAAGGCCCGGATCCAACTCGGCCGCGGCCTCCTTCTTCGGCTTGGACGTGATCGCACCGAACAACCCCAGCTTGTGCTCCCGCAACAGATCGATGGTCCGCTCCGGCAGCGGGTTTCCCTCGGAGACCCAGAAATCCCATCCGATATCGCCGTGGACATACTCGGCATCGAACCCCACGGCATCCAGCACCCGGATCGCCTCGGGTAGCACGGTCTTCCCAATACCATCCCCGGGCATCGCGACAACGGTGTACTTGGCCATATCCGCACTATCCTCCCATTCGTGTCAGCCGCCCACGCGCCCTGCTGCGGCGGCGTCAGTCGGTCAATCCGAGTTTGGCTCGGACCTGGTTCTCCACTCCTCCGGCAACCACCAGCGCCTGGGGCACCGCCCCCAACGCGGCGAAGGTAAACCGCTCTCCTCGGTACGTCACGCAACTGCGAGCGAAGTCGATGACCACCGTATCTCCCGGCACGACGGTCAACGCACCGCCAGTGATCTCCGACTCCAGCAGCGCGCGCAGTCGCCTAACCAGCGCCGGACAATCGATGCAGGGATACCCGTTGTTGTAGGCATTCCGCAGATAGGTCTGCGAGAAGCTGCCGGCGATCACGACCGGGAGGCCTTTGGCTTGCAGCGCAGTCGCCGCCTGCTCTCGCGATGATCCCGTGCCGAAATTGAAGCCGCCCACGAGTATGTCACCCGCCACCACCCGTTCCCCGAACGAGGGATCGTAGTTCTCCATGACGACCCGGGCCATCTCCTCCGGTGTCATCCCCTCGCGGTAGGTGTAGTCCTTCCCGTAGATACCGTCCGTGTTCAGGTTGTCCTGCGGCACGAACACCAACCGCCCCTCGAGCTGTTCCGGAAAGCCGGCCTGAATGTCAACGGTCTCGTCCGCCGTTGCCGCCGACTCCATTTCGACGTACTGCCGCTCGGGAACCGAGCCGTCGAGGGGATGCGGTCCGGTGATGTATCCGGCAACGGCCGACGCGATCACGACCTCGGGACTCGCCAGATACGCCCGCGCGTCGCGCGACCCCATCCGACCCTTGAAGTTCCGGTTCGTCGCCGAGATTCCCACCTCGCCGGGCTCCAGCAGCCCAGTGCCAAGTCCGATACAGGGACCGCACCCAGGCGGCAGGGGAACCGCCCCCGCTTCCAATAGGGTGTTCCACGCGCCGGCAGCCTCCGCGTTCCGCTGAACCTCACTGCTCGCGGCGGCGACGTAGAGTTGGACGCCGTCCGCCACTTTGCGGCCTTCCGCCACACGGGCGGCGGCCGTGAGGTCCTCCATCCTGCTGTTGACGCAGGACACGAGATAGGCCTTCTGAATCGCGATGCGCTCTCGGGCCAGATTGGCCAGCGAGTGCATCACCTGCACCGAATCAGGTCCCGAAACATGCGGGCTCACACGTGCCAGATCGACGTCGATTTGGGCCGCGTAGACCGCATCGGCATCGGGTACCGGCGGATCGGTCTCCCACCCGTTCAGATCGGCCGCTGTGAACCGCTCGACCTGTCGTGCCGCCAGCAGCTCGGCTCGGCCGGTCAGGTATTCCAGCGTCGTCGCATCGGCCGGGAACCAGCCAACCAGCGCTCCCCACTCCGTGGTCATGTTGCTGATGGCCATCCGGGATTCGATGCTCAGACTCGCGACGCCAGGGCCGGTGAACTCGACCGCAGCGTTCAGCACCTCACCCGCGTTGTACAGGCCGCACAGGGTGACGATGACATCCTTCCCCGTCACGCCCTCCCGCAGGTTCCCATGGAGCACCACGCGCACGGTTCTCGGGATCTGCCACCAGAACTCGCCGGTCGCCCAGATCGCGGCCGCATCCGTGCGCACGACCGGTGTCCCCAAGGCCCCCAACGCGCCGTACATGTTGGAATGCGAATCGGAGGCCACGACGAGCGACCCCGGTACCACATACCCTTCTGCCACCATGATCTGGTGGCCGATACCCGTCCCCGCGGGGTAGAAGTCCACCCCCTGCTCCGCGGCGAACGCGCGGATCTCGTCGTATTTCTGCAGGTTGCTGGGGTCCTGGTTCTGGATGTCGTGGTCGAGCGCAAACACGGGCTGCCGCGGATCGTGGATCCGCGCGGCACCAATGGCCCGGAACTTCTTCATCACGGCGGCCGTGTTGTCGTGTGTCATCACATGCCGCGGGCGCAGCGACACGACATCGCCGGTCCGAATCGCGCGATTCGGGCCCGCGGTCATGTGCCGTTGGGCAATCTTCTCAACGACGGTCTGGCCCATCATTCACCTCTCGCGCGAGTGATCCGCAACGTCAGCGGTCGGCGGTGCACAACGCCATCAGGGCGCTGATCGACTCCTGTTCTTCGAGGGTCCACACGGCGTCCTTGATTCGTGTCCGGGCGTCATCGCTCAGGATCGGTGTCGCAAGCGCATCGAACTTCTGCTCGATCTCCTCATCCGTGAGCGGGTTCCGCGGATCGCCCTTCGGGTAATCCAGCTCCTTGGACAAGGACCGCCCGTCCGTCGTTTCGATCGTCACGGCAACGCGCTGCAGCTTCGGGAACACGGCCTCGATCTCGGGATCGGCCACCACTTCGACCTTTCGAAGCTGCGCGCGAATCGTGTCGTCCATGATGCGGTCCTGCTCAAACTGCGCCGGGGTCACCTGGCGATCGACGATGGCGGCCGCAATCACGTACGGCAGACTGTGGTCCGCGGTCTCCTTCGAGCGCGGATCGTACTTCGTGGGATCGGCGAGGATGTCCGCCGCCCGCGCCAAGGACCGGATGTGGACCTTCTCCACCTGGTCGGGGGCAAGATCGTTTTCTCGCACGATGTCCAGCACGGCGGAGATCGGCGCGTGGGTGAGGGCTTCGGTCGGGAACGCCTTCATGCCGCACCGCTCGATGCGCCAGCTCTCCCCGAGACCCTCGACCAGAATGTCCAACTTCCACTCGGGACCGAAACAATGCACCAGTCCCTCCTTCCCGTCGATCACGTGCTCCGGTCCCGTGTATCCGCGCTCGGCCAACAGGGCGGCGACCACACCGCTTTGGGTCGCCATCGGATCGACGGTGTTCTTCATCATCGTGAGCTTGCCGGCGGTCACCGCCCCGAGCGTCGCATGCCGCGACGCCGAGATCCCGATCGCGTGTTGGATCTGTTCCCAGGTCAAGTCGAGCATCCGCCCGGCGACAATGGGCGAGACGAACGCCGTCAAGGTCGCATGGTGCCATCCCCGCTCCCGAATCCCCGGGAACGCCGCTTCGCACAGGCGCATCTCGAACTCGTGCCCCAGGATGATCCCGAGGATGAGGTCGCGACCGGACTTCTGCGCCCGTTCCCCGCAGGCCATCGCAGCAGGGATGATGTCCGACGGATGTGAGGGATCTTGCTGCCAGTAGATGTCGTTGTAGTCCATCACGCGAACCATCAACGCGTTGGCAAGAGACGCCGAGACCGCATCGACACGCTTGCCGCTCCCGATGACCGTCGCCGGCCCGGCTCCCGCGACCTCATCCAGGACGGCGAGCGCGATGAGCGCATCTTCCTGTCGGTAGCCGCCGAAGGCGCACCCGAGAGAATCGAGGAGGTACCGCTTGGCCTCGTGGATGGCTCGCTCGCCGAACTGTTCGTAGTCCAGATCTGCAGCCCATCGGGCCATCGTTGCCGTGATCGTGTCCGCCATGGTGGTGATGTCCTTGTCAGCGCATTCTGCGGGTCAGCCCGCCAGGTTCTTGAACGGCAGGAAACTCATGAAGTCGGCGTGGTGAACGATGTACGCCTCCGTGCTTCGCTTGACGAGATCGCCCTCGGCCGCATGGGTCGCAATGCAGTGACACACGGCATCGGGCACGCCACACTCCAACGCCAGCGCGACGCCGGTAAATGGATGTCGTAGGGCTTTCCCTCTAGCGCTCTGTCGTGCCTCCCCATCCACCTTCTCGTATTCCAGCAGCTTCCCGACGTCGGCCAGAATCGCACCGGCGATGACCGTATCCATGTCGATCGCCAGCGCGCGGCCAAGGAACTTGCGCATGGCCTCGGCCCCCGTCTTGGCGATGTGGACCACACACCGCTTGTGCTCCATGAACGTTGCCGGACAGTTCGGGACCAGCAAGGTGAACGGAATCGCATGCAGGTCCGATGGCTCCAACGGTGACCGCTCGAATGCCAGGATCCACGTTTGCGTCACCTGCTCGCGCAGCGTGGCATCCTCGATCCACTCCAGCTCCGGCCAGAGTGCCTCAACCTGTGTACGAATGGTGTCAGACATCGCTCGTCATGATGAATAGAGGTTGGCGAAGGAACGTCTCGTACCGCGGTCGCAGCCGATCGGTGTTGTAGTACTTCTCGACATCGATGACCTTGTGACGACCGGTCACCACGTCGATGGGCACGCTGTCGTAGACGCCGTTCCTCAGGGAGACCAGCCGGCCCGAGGTGTTCGACAGCACGAGATCGAACGCGAGGTTGCCGTACGCCATCGGCACGATCGAGTCCAACGCGTCCGGATCCCCGCAGCGCACCAGGTAGCCGAGGCGCTGGCTGACGACGTTCACGCGACGCCCCTGGTTGTACGTGGGGGAGCACGCCTTGAGCCCGTCGGCCACCCGGTCGCCTATCCCACCGAGCTTCCGGTGACCGTACTGGTCCGTCTCGCTTCCCACGAACGACATCTGGTCGTCTTCGTCCATCTTCGCGCCCTCCGACACGAGGACGACGGCATATCGGCTCGGGTGACGCAGCCGGTCGTGATTCAACAGCTCACATAGCTGCGGAAGTGCGAAGCGGTGCTCGGGAATGACGCAGCGGTCGGCGGCCCCTGCCATGGTGGGGAGAAGCGCGGTGTACCCCGCATACCGCCCGAAGACCTCGATCACCAAAAAGCGCTCGTGCGAGCCGGCCGTGGTTCGCAACCGGTGCGTCATCTCGATCGTGCGCGTCACACACGTACTGAACCCGATGCAGTAGTCGGTGCCCGGCACGTCGTTGTCCATCGTCTTGGGGATGGCGACCACCTTCACGCCCTCCTCGTGCAGACGCTCGGCATAGCTCAGCGTGTCATCGCCACCGATGGGAACCAGGTAGTTGATACCGAGGAACTCGAGATTGCGGAGAACCGCCGTCGTGACGTCGTTGATCTCATCTTGGTATTCGTCACGCAAATGGTCCGGCACGACCGCCTTCGGCAGGCGACTCGGCCGAGTACGCGACGTATGGAGAAACGTCCCACCGGTTCGTCCGATGCGATTGACGACCGTCTCGGTGAGCTCGATGACCTGCTCGTCGTTGTTCGCGTCCTTTTCCGGCACCAGGTCGACCAACCCGGCCCACCCCCGCCGGATCCCAAGCACACGGTACCCTTCACGCAGTGCGCGGATGGTGATCGCTCGAATCGCCGGATTGAGCCCGGGAACGTCGCCGCCCCCGGTCAGGATACCGATCGTTCCCTTGTAGCCGGCCATACCATTCTCCTTCTACCAAATCCACGGTGGGAGGGTCTGCGATCGCCTACCGCTCCATCGGAAGCTCCGAAAGCATGTCGTCGAGAATACTTGCCAGCGTGGGCTCACCGATCTCCTGCAACTCGTACCGCACGCGCAGCGCCGGTGTTGAAAACTCGATGAGATGACGGAGATCGATCGGGGTTGCCACGACCACGACGTCGGCCGGGGTCGCCCGTATCGTCTGCGCCAATTCTTCGACCTGCTCGGAGCCATAACCCATCGCCGGCAGGACGTTACCGGTGGTGGGGTACTTCGTAAATGTCTCGAGGATCGAACCCACCGCGTAGGGACGCGGGTCGACGATCTCCGCCGCCCCATACCGGCGAGCGGCGACCCACCCGGCGCCAAAGGCCATCTCGCCATGTGTGAGCGTCGGGCCGTCCTCGATCACGAGGACGCGCTTGCCGCGGATCGCCTCGCCCCGTTCCACAAAGATGGGACTCGCCGCATCCACGATGGTCGCATCCGGATTGAGGTCCCAGGCGATGCGCCGTGCCGTTTCGATGTTCTCCAACGATGCTGTGCCGATCTTATTGAGCACGATCACGTCCGCGCACCGCACATTCGTCTCACCAGGGTGGTACCGGGCATGGTGATCCGGTCGATGCGGATCGATGACGACGACCCAGAGATCGGGTTCGTAGAACGGAAGATCGTTGTTCCCCCCGTCCCAGATGATGATGTCGGCTTCCTCCTCCGCCTGGCGCACGATGCGTTCGTAATCCACGCCGGCATACACCACCGAACCGGCATTGATGTGGGGCTCGTACTCCTCCCGCTCCTCGATAGTCACGTTGTGCGCGTCGAGATCCTCGAGTGAGGCGAACCGTTGCACCGCTTGTTTGGTCAGATCGCCGTACGGCATCGGGTGCCGGATCGCAACGACACGCTTTCCCCGCTCACGCAGCAGCGCGGCGACACGGCGACTGGTCTGGCTCTTGCCGGCCCCGGTCCGGGCGGCACAGACCGCAACCACCGGCACCTTGGCACGCAGCATGGTCTGACGCGGTCCGAGCAGGAGGTAGTTGGCCCCAGCCGTCATGGCCCGCGACCCGATGTGCATCACGGTATCGTGTGACACGTCGCTGTAACTGAAGACGGCGACATCGATGTGCTCGTCGCGGATGAGCCGGTCCAAGTCAGCCTCGGATACGATGGGGATACCATCGGGATACCGGCTCCCGGCGAGAGCCGCCGGGTACCGCCGGCCGTCAATATCGGGAATCTGCGTCGCCGTGAAGGCGACGACCTCGTAGTCAGGGTTCTCCCTGAAGAAGACGTTGAAGTTGTGGAAGTCGCGCCCCGCCGCCCCCAGAATCACTGCCCGCTGCGTCATACCCGACAAGCTCCCGCGTTCACGTGGCATCGGGACGCCCGGCGTCACGGTCGGACCCGTTGGATCCGCTCTCCGACGCCCCGACGGTTCAGGTCAGCACATGGCGGGTGATGGTCATAGCGACAGGTCCGACCCGAGCCGACGAACCCGCGTGCGACGTGCCGCGTCCGAATACCGGCAGGCCACCCCAATCCACCCGAAGCCCGTACCAAAATAACCGACCGGCCACCCCGGCGCGAAAGCCCCCCCTGGTGGGGCATTAGATTGCGTGTTGCGCATGCGGCGACGTTGATTCCAGTCGAAGGGACTGATGACTATGGAACACAATCGATCGATCGAGGATGCCCTCATCGTGGGTGCCGGACCGATCGGCTTGGCTTGTGCCATCTCGGCCCGGAAGCATGGGGTCGATCCGCTCGTGATCGACGCCGGCGCGGTCGCGAACTCGATCGTCCACTACCCGACCGGCATGCGGTTCTTCACCACGCCTGAGCGTCTCGAGATCGGCGATCATCCGCTGGTGACCGCCGGTCCCAAGGCATCGCGCGAGGAGGCGCTCAAGTATTACCGGGGGGTCGCCAGGACCGAGCGACTGCGGCTCCGTACCTACACCCGGCTGGTGAATGCCGTGCGCGACGGCGAAACTGTGGTCGCCACGGTTCGGCACCGCCTCGGCGACGACACCATCCGGTGTCGCCGACTGGTTCTCGCCACCGGCTACTTCGATCACCCCAACCGGCTCGACGTGCCGGGGGAAGACCTCCCGCACGTGCGGCACTACTTCGACGAAGCGCATCTCGGGTACGGGCTCGACGTCGCCGTGATCGGTGGCAAGAACTCGGCAATCGAAGCAGCCCTCGAGCTCTTCCGGGCCGGTGCTCGCGTGACCCTGATCTACCGCAAGGAAGTGCTGCCCAAGAGCGTGAAGTACTGGCTCCGGCCCGATTTCGAAAACCGCGTGGCCGCCGGGGAGATTACCGCCCTCCTGGGGAGCGAGGTGCTGCGGATCGACGAGCGAGCCGTCGCGGTGCGGGATGCGGACGGCGTCGAACGGCAGGTGGCGGCCGACCGTGTCTATGCCCTCATCGGCTTCCATCCGGATTTCGACCTGTTCCGGGAGATCGGTATCACGTTCGACGAGGCCACGGGACGCCCAACGATCGACCCGGAGACGCTCGAAACGAACGTCACGGGCATCCACCTGGCCGGCAGCGTCGTTGGGGGCACGAACATCTCCGAGATCTTCATCGAAAACGGCCGCTTCGACGGCGAAAAGATCTTCGGCGATTCCACCGCTCGCCTGCAGGCCGAGCAGCGGTACGCGGCGAGCTATCGCCCGCAGGGGGAGTAGCGCCCGGACCCTCCCCGGCACACGCCAAGACCGGCGTAGCTTGCGATGGCGCGTGTCATCCTGCATGCTGACCGCGTCGGATGCCTACTCCTAACGCTCCGCCCCGAGGGTCCGCCCTACCGGACACGGCCATGCGCCTTGGTGTTGCGCGCGTTGCCGGGCCCCTGGTGTTCGCCGCCGTCCTCACCTTTCCCCCGCCCAGTGGAATGGATCCGGCAGCATGGCGGGTCGCCGGGATTGCCGGTTGGATGGCCGTCTGGTGGTTGTCGGCGGTGGTTCCCCTCGAGGCGACGGCACTCCTCCCGCTCCTGCTGCTTCCGATCACCGGCATCGCCACGATCCGGGAGGCTGCAGCGCCCTATGCCGACCCCGTCATCTTCCTGTTTCTCGGTGGGTTCTTGCTCGCGGCCACGCTCGAGCGGTGGGATCTGCACAAGCGATTCGCCCTGAGCGCCATCGGACTGGTTGGAACCGACGGCCGGCGTGTCGTTCTCGCGTTCATGATGGCATCCGCCTTCGCGAGCATGTGGATCTCGAACACCGCAACGGCGATCATGATGCTGCCGATCGCGCTCGCCATCGTGCGTCCCGTCGGCGCCGATAGCGAGGCGCCGGTGGCCGTCCTGCTGGGCATCGCGTACGGTGCGTCCATCGGCGGCGTGTCGACACTGATCGGGACACCGCCAAACGCCATACTCGCCGGTGCAGCGAGCGAACTCCTCGGCACCGAGGTCAGCTTCGCGGCGTGGATGGGACTGGCGTTGCCGCTGACGGTCCCCATGCTGATCGGCTGCTGGCTGGTGCTCGTACATCTGTTCCGCGTCCGCGGCACCCTGCCCGGTATTGCGGAATTCCTCGAGCGCGAGCGCGGCGCGCTTGGACCCCTCCGTGGTGGCGAGCGGTTCGTTCTCATCGTCTTCGGTTGCACCGCACTCGCCTGGATCCTGCGAACCCCGAAGATGCTGGGTTCATTCCACATCCCCGGACTGGTTGACCTCATCCCCGGGATATCCGACGCAGGCATTGCGATCACGGCGGCCCTCATCCTCTTCGCCGTCCCATTGCGCTCGCAGCGATTCGCGACAGCGCTCGACTGGGACTCCGCCAAGGCCGTTCCGTGGGGCATCTTGCTGTTGTTCGGCGGCGGCCTCTCCCTCGCCAACGCGTTCGCTGCGAGCGGGCTGACCGAATGGCTCGGCGAGCGTCTCGTCGGCCTTCGTGGCGTGCCACTTCCGGTGATCGTTGCCACGACTGCGGCCCTCTTCGTCTTCCTCACGGAACTCACGAGCAACACGGCGACCGCGGCACTCGGCATGCCCCTCATGGTCGGCGTGGCGCAGGGGTTGGGCATCGCTGCGCTCCCGCTCATGATCACGACCGCGCTGGCCGCATCGATGGCCTTCATGCTTCCGGTCGCAACCCCACCGAATGCCATCGTCTTCGGCTCCCGACGGATCCTGCCATCGCAGATGGCCCGCGCCGGGTTCTGGCTCAACGTGCTCTCCGTCGCGCTGATCTCCGTGTGGATCTGGCTGCGGTTTCCCGAGACGGTCTGACCGGGCAGTCCTTTCCGAGGACCGCATCAAGGAGGCTTTAAAGAAGTTTCATGGTGGGGTTACGGCATCCCGGCCAAGTTTCGTAGGAGGTTATCCTGCCGCGACTTGCAGGCAGCCTCGAGGCTCACGACACCGGAGGCTGCCGCGTGCCACTCGTCGCCGATCAGACCGCCGCTGCCCTCATCCAGCATGCGCGAGCGTGTGCCGCACGCTCGCTCCTGGAACACGAGGCGTACGCGCTTGCGGCCGAAATCGGTATCGCCACGCCCACGCACGTGGTCGCCGAATCGCCCGGCGCCGTGACCGCCGACCTCCTCGCGTCTGTCCCGGGCGATCTCGTGGTTGTGAAGGCGCTGGCGCACGCCCTCCCCCACAAGAGCGCCCGCGACGCGGTTCGCATCGTCGCACGGCAACCGGAGGTCGTTGGCGCGGCAGCCGCAGCAATGCAGGCTGCACTCGCAGACATCGCCGTCGCCGGCTTCCTCATCGCCGAGTACGTGCAGCATTCGGAACAGGTCGGCTCGCAGCTGCTCCTCGGGCTGCGCAATACGCCCGATCTCGGTCCTGTCGTCACGGTCGGCCCCGGCGGGGTACACACGGAGGTCCTCGCCAGGGCCCTGGACGGCGGCCGCGCAAGTGCTGTCTTTGCCCCTCGGATGCAGGCGTCCGAAGGCATCGCCCGGCAGCTGCAGGTGCGGACCGTTGGCCGGATGGCCTCGGACGCGCACCGCCCCGGTTCGACGCTCGCCGTCGCCGACATCGCGGACCTCGTCCAGCGCCTCCTCGCGTTTGCCGAGTCGGACATGGCGCAGGGAATCGACGAACTCGAGTTCAACCCCGTCGTGCGTGGGCCGCGGGGCGCGATCGCACTGGACGCACTCGTTCGGCTCGCCGCACGGGACGCCGAGGACCCGACCCCGGCTGCACCGCGGCCACTGCACAAGCTCGACGCCCTTCTGCGGCCCAAGACGGTGGCCATCATCGGGGTATCGACGTCCATGAACCCCGGGCGCGTCATCCTCGAGAACATGCTGGCGGCCGGATTCCCTGCTGATGATCTCGCAGTGGTGAAGCCAGGGGTCGGCGACCTCGCCGGGGTCCGGTGTTATCCAACAGTGCAGGATCTGCCCGATCGCGTCGATCTGTGCGTGGTCAGCCTGGCGGCACCTGACGTCCCTTCTGCCATCGATGCGCTCGTGCGTCACGACCGTGCCGTGAGCATCGTCGTGGTGAGCGGGGGGATCGGCGAGCGAGCCGGTACCGGTGCCCTGGAAACGCATATTCGGGCCACGCTCGCACAGGCCCGGGAGTCGGCCTCAGGTGGCCCGATCGTGAACGGTGCAAACTGCTTGGGCATACGGTCGGTTCCCGGCCGCTACGACGCCACGTTCATCCCGCCGTACAAGTGTCCACCACCGGCGGCGGACTCGGCGCCACTCGCGCTTGTCGCCCAGAGTGGCGCGTTCATGGTCAGCCGAGGCTCCAAACTGCTCGGGCTGAACCCACGGTACATGATCTCGGTCGGCAACCAACTCGACCTCACAGTTGGGGATTACCTCACGTATCTCGAACGCGACTCTGACGTTCACACGATCGCGTGCTACATCGAAGGCTTCCGCCCGGGGGACGGTCGCCGGTGGCTGGAGGCCGCTGCGCGGCTCACGCGCGCCGGCAGGACGGTCATGGTGTACCGGGCCGGCCGCTCTGCCGCCGGTGCTGAAGCAACGATCTCGCACACGGCGACGATCGCGGGCGATTACGCCGTCTTCTGCGAGCTTGCCGCGTCCGTCGGTGTCGTCGTTGCCGCGTCACTCGACGACTTCGACGACCTCGTTCGCATGCACTGCTACCTGGATGGCAAGGACGTCAGTGGACTTCGGCTCGGTGCATTCTCCAACGCGGGCTTCGAGTGCGTCGCGGCTGCCGACAATCTCGGCCCGTTCAGTCTTGCGGAGTTGTCACCGCCAACGAAGGCGCGACTCGCATCGATTCTCGACGGCGAAGGACTCGGGGCGATTGTGGAACCGAACAACCCCGTCGACGTAACGCCGATCCTTCGCGACGAACCCTTCGCCGCCGCCGTGGAGGCCGTGTTGAACGACGACGCGGTCGACGTCGCGGTCGTGGGGTGCGTGCCGCTCACCCCCGCCCTACACACACTGGCGGGGTCACCGGAGCACACGGAGGACATCACCCGACGCGACAGCGTCGTCCAACGACTCGTGCGCCTCTCCCGTGCGTCTCGGAAGCCGTTCGTGGTCGTGGTCGATGCCGGTCCGATGTACGATCCGATGGCCCAGCACCTCCTCGCCGCCCGCATACCGGTCTTCCGAACGATGGACCGTGCGTTGGCGGTCTTCGGGCGGTACTGCGCACTCCGATCACGCGGTGACGTGGCCGCGTCTCTCGAATTCACTCGTCCCCTCGGGGAGCATTCCTGATGACAACCGCCAACGTGAAGACACGTCCTCGCCCGTTCCTCTTCCCGCACCTTTGCAAGGCCTGCGGACGGTGTATTGAGGCATGCCCGAAGCACTGCATCGAACTGGGAACGGAGATCGACCCGGTGACCGGCTTCACGCCGGTGACGGTGAATCTGGACGCCTGCAACGGCTGTGGGCTGTGTATCTCGGCATGTCCGGAACCGCACGGGCTTATGGCCACCCCGCCCGAGCTGGAGGGCGTGGACATGGTCGTGTCCGATCCGTTCAGCTTCTTCGGTCCGCGCGCGCGGTCACGCCCGGAACCGGCGTCGACCCCCGATCGCCGTGTCCCGCTCCCAACCGCGGACCCACTCGTGCTCAAAGGCAACCACGCCGCGGCCATCGGTGCATTGCTCGCAGGGTGCCGTCACTTCTTCGGTTACCCCATCACGCCGTCGACCGAGGGCGCCGAATTGATGGCCAAGTTGCTGCCACAGTTGAATGGACAGTTCGTGCAGGCCGTGAGCGAGGTCGCCACCGTGAACATGATGTACGGGTGCGGCGGCGCGGGGCTGCGGGGGATGACGTTCACGTCCTCGCCTGGCTTCAGCCTCATGCTCGAGGGCATCTCCTACATGATCGGCGCCGAGATTCCCGGCGTGTTCGTGAACGTCATGCGGGGCGGGCCCGGTCTCGGCAACATCGCCCCCGAGCAGGGCGACATCAAGCTGGTGTGCCGCGGACTCGGGCACGGCAACACCCACGCGATCGTCCTCGCGCCGTCGACACCGCAGGAGATGCTGGACCTGTCGATGCTCGCGTTCGATCTCTCGTTCGCTTACCGGAATCCGGTGATCATCGTGGGCGATGGGTATCTGGGTCAGATGACGGGTCGGGTTACGCTGCCCGACTACCTCATCGAGCCGGGCCTGCCTTCGTGGGCCGTGTACGGTGACGCCGCACACCGCGGGAACCTGCGAACTTCGATCTATCTCAACGAACCGGATCTCGAGGCACACAACCATCGGCTCAACGACAAGTACGAGCGCATGGCCGCCACGGAGCAGCGAGCGGTCACCTACGAGTGCGATGACGCCGACTGGCTGGTGATCGCCTGCAACACGCCGGCCCGGATGGCCACCGGTGCGATCCGTTCCCTGCGGGAGCGCGGCATTCGTGCCGGTCTGTTCCGCCCGGTAACCCTGTGGCCGTTCCCCATCGATGCGCTGGCACCGATCGCCGCGCGGGTGAAGGGCACGATCGTGGTCGAAGCCGGGGCGGGACAGTTGGAAGACGAGGTGCGGTTGGCGTTGAGCCATGCCGACATCTCCCCACCAGGCCCGATCGGACACTTCCGACGCCACGGCGGCATCGTGCCGCAGCTGCACGAGATCGTGGACGCCGTTGTCGAACTCGTGGAGGCCGCCCATGTCTGACGTCTTCTACCAGAACTTCGAGCGCCACGCGCACGGCGAGGGACTCAAGGGCCTGAGCACCCACTACTGTGCCGGGTGCGGGCACGGCCTCGCGCACAAATACCTCGCCGAGTCGATCGAGGAGCTTGGCGTCCAGGACCGGACGGTCGCCGTCTCACCCGTCGGCTGTGCGGTGTTCATGTACTACTACCTCGATGTCGGGAACACGCAGGCCGCTCACGGACGGGCGCCGGCAGTCGCGATCGGGCACAAGATGGCCAATCCGGAATCGATCGTCGTGAGTTACCAGGGCGACGGTGATCTGGCCTCCATCGGCCTCGCCGAGATCATCTCGGCGGCCCAGATGGGCCTGCCGATGACGTTCGTGTTCATCAACAACGCCATCTACGGCATGACGGGAGGCCAGATGGCACCGACCACGCTCCCGAATCAGCGCACGACCACGACGCCCGAAGGCCGCGGGCGCATGACCGGTCAACCACTGAAGATGGCGGAACTGATCGGGCAGATGGACGGGCCGGTCTACGTCGAGCGGGTAGCACTCTACGACAACAAACAGCGCACCCGGGCGAAGAAGGCCATCAAGAAGGCGCTGCGTTTACAGGTCGAGGGCCGAGGCTTCGGCTTCGTGGAGGTCCTCGCGGAATGCCCCACGCACTTGCGCATGACTCCATCGGAAGCGGAAACGTGGGTGAAGGAGCAGATGGTCCCCATGTTCCCGCTCGGCGTGAAGAAGGACCTCGATGTCGAGGCGTGGTTCGATCCCGCCCCGCCGTCGTTCGATCCTGAAGCGGTGGTGGCAACGATTGCCGCGGACAGCGGTGGGGCGGTGCCACCGCGCGCCGGCTTTCCGACGCATCTCGACGCACAAGACGTCGCCATCAAGTTCGCCGGCGCGGGCGGGGACGGCGCCCAGACGATCGCCCTCCTCACCACGAAGACGGCCATCAATGAGGGCTGCGACTCGACCTACATCCCGAGTTACGGCCCGGAATCCAGAGGCGGGACATCCTACGCCGACGTCCACGTTGCCGTAGACGAAGTGCTGTCACCGGCGTGTCCGCAGCCGCACATGCTGGTGGCCTTCAATCAGCCGAGCTTGGAGAAGTTCGGACCGACGGTGCGGAAGGGTGGCACCATCCTGTACGACAGCTCCGTCACGGCGTCCGTCCCCTCGGTGGATGCCAGTATCCAGTTGTACGGATTGCCGTTCACTGAGATCGCAACTGATTTGGGCAAGAAGATGGTGAAGAATGTCGTTGCCCTCGGTGCGCTTCAAGCCGCAACGAATCTGTTCCCGCGTGAGAGCTTCCTGGATGTCATGCGCGCTGCGTTACAGAAGGACTGCGCGATGTTCGACCTGAACGCCGAAGCGTTCGCGTGGGGTGGCCGGACATTCAAGGAGCACGCCGGAATTCCGGCGGAGTAAATACCACCTTGATCGCACCGCTGTCCTGGTGGTGACGGGCGGAGGCAAGTGCGGTGCGGTAGCGGTCCAGGGGGTAGCTGTGTGTCACGATTTCGGCTACCGGCGCGTCGGTTGCCTGCAGGAGCTCGAGGGTGATCGCGAACGTGTGCATGGCTCGACCGTGCCACTGCTCGCGCCCGTACCCGACTGCGCCACGCAGCGACAGTTCCCGGGCCCACAGGAGCGTCAGGTCGAGGCGTCGGACGACCGCCGCGCACCCCAACATCGTCACGGACCCACCAGTCGACGTGTAGCGCATCGCCTGATCGAGACTCGCGCGGGATCCGACACAGTCGACCACGAGCGGGAAGCCGCCACCTGCGAACACCTCCGGTCCGACCATGGGCTTGTACCCTCTGGCCCCGGTCGCGGTGAGGACGGCCCGGGCCTGGGACGGGGCGACAACCTCGGTGGCGCCGAGCCGCACGCCGAGTTCCTGCTCCCGGGCGCGTTTGGCCTGCAACACGATCCCGCCGCGGTGTCCCAGCGCTCGCAACGCCCATACCGTCCCCAGTGCGATGGCACCGCTCCCGATCACGAGGACCGGCACATCCCGATCGGGCGGCGCGTGGAGGACACCGTGCACCGCGACGGCAAGAGGCTCCAGCAGGACGCCGGTGTGATCGTCGACGGCATCGGGCACGACGTGGAGTTGGGTCTCGTGCGCGAAGAGGCGCTCACCCCACCCGCCCGGCAGGTCGCCGTGGTATCCGATGGTCATCCCAGGCCGAAGCGGGTGCCCACCGACGGCCTGCGGACCCCGCTCCCCTGCTCGATGGCACAGTGCCGCGCGGCCATTGGTGCAGGCACGGCACCAATCCGATTCCCCGTACCCGCGCACTTGGCAGGAGATGAGCGGGTCGACGGCCACGCGCTGCCCCGGCGCGACGGAACGGACGGCGGAGCCTACCGTGCGCACCCGTGCCAGAATCTCGTGACCCAGGACGGCCGGAAACGACCCGAAGGGCTCGAGAATCGGGGATACATCATAGGTCAGCGTGCCCACGTCCGTCCCGCAAATGCCGGCACGCACTACATCGAGCTCGACCCAGTTCGGACCTGGGAGCGCCGGCATGCGCAGGTCTCGCATCCGGAGCCCACTCGCAGCACCGAAGACGACGTGATTCGTCACGGCACCCACACTCTTCGCGAGCAGGTACCGCGGGACCGAGACGTCGAACGTGACCGCACGCACGGACGTACCGCACCTTCCGTTACACGTGTGAATGACAGCAGCCCACCGCAACTTCGACGGGGGCCCAACGGTGGTCAAGCCGCCAGGGCTCACACCCCGTCCCGTTCCAATGCCACGATCCCGGAGGCAGCATGATCATCGGAATCCCGCGCGAGACGCATCGGGAGGAGCACCGCGTCGGCTTGACCCCGCAAGCGGTACGGTCCTTCGTGGAGCGGGGGCACCAGGTAGTCGTCGAGCAAGAGGCCGGGGCCGCCGCGCGGTTCCCCGACCGCGAATACGAAGACGCCGGAGCGGCCATCGTCTACAGCACCGAAGAGGCGTACCGCCGCGCCGATCTGGTCTGCAAGGTCGGGATTCTGTCGTCGGACGAACTCGATCACCTCAAGCAGGGACACATCATCGGCGCCTTCCATCATCTCGCTGTGGCACCGAAGGCGGTCGTCCAGCACCTGCAGGAGCTCAACGTCTCGGCGATCGGGTATGAGCTGATCGAAGACGGGCATGGCCACCGTCCAATCCTACGGTCGTTCAGCGAGATGGCTGGTGAAATGGCCGTGTATGTTGCTGCGCACTACCTGCAGAACGCCAGTGGAGGACGAGGCATCCTGCTGGGATGTGTGCCGGGGATTGCCCCGCCAACGGTCCTGATTCTGGGCGCCGGCACGGTTGGGAAGACGGCGGCGCGCCGAGCCCTGGCGATTGGCGCCCATGTGATCGTCCTCGACGCCGACCTGGGGAAGCTCCGTCAGATCAATCGTGAGGTCTCGCCGCAGGTCGTCACGCAGCTGTTGAGCGCCGAGCGCCTGGCCACGTTCACACGGATCGCCGACGTCGTCATCGGTGCGGTCCTCATCCCCGGCGCTCGCGCACCCTATCTCGTAACCGAGGGAATGGTGCGCACCATGCGGCCGGGCAGCGTGATCCTGGATATTTCCATCGATCAAGGAGGCTGCGTCGAAACGAGCCGGCCGAGTACGCCCGACGATCCCACGTACGTCGTCCACGACGTTGTGCACTACTGCGTGCCGAACATGACGGCCAACGTCGCGCGCACCGCGTCGCGGGCGCTCGCTGACGCGCTGACGGTGCCGATCGGGGCGATCGTCGACACGGGCCTGCCCCAGGCGCTGCGCGATCATCCGGGGCTCAGTGCCGGCGCCTACCTGTATCGGGGCGCGGTCGTGCATCCGTCGCTCGCCGCCGCGCACGGACTCCCCCCTGCCGACCTTGCCACCCTCCTTGCCGACGCGACGGAACCCGCACCATGAACTGGCTTACCGATTACAACGCCAAGCTGCGCACGGCCGCCGACGCCGTTGCGATGGTCAGTAGCGGGGACCGCGTGTACTACGGCGGCAACGCCGCGATCCCGCAAACCCTCGTCCGTGCGCTCGCCGAACGCCGTGACGAGCTGCACGACGTTCAACTGAATCACGTGCTCTTGCTCGGGGACGACCCGCTCTCCGCGCCCGGTATGGAAGGCCACTTCCGGCACAACTCGCTCTTCGTCGGTCCCGCCGACCGACAGGCGGTGAACGATGGACGCGCCGACTACGTGCCGATCTTCCTGCACCACATCCCTCGCCTCTTTCGGCTCGGCATTGTGCCGTTGGACGTGGCCATGGTGCAGGTCTCGCCACCCGACGAGCACGGCTTCATGAGTCTCGGTGTCGAGGTGCTGGCATCGCCGGCGGCCATTCACGCCGCGAAGACCGTCATCGTGCAGGTGAACGATCGGATGCCACGCGTCCTCGGGGACGCCTTCCTGCACGTCAGCCGTGTGCACGCCGTGGTCGAGCGCAGTGAACCACTTCCCGAGTTGCACCTCGCACCGCCCACGGACGTCGAACGCGCCATCGCGAGCCATGTGCTGCCGCTGATCGAACCCGGCAGCACGGTCCAGATGGGCATCGGTGGGATCCCGGATTCCGTCTTCGAGAGCATGGACGGTCCCATGGACCTCGGCATCCACACCGAGATGATCTCCGAGGGTGCCATGCGGGCCATCCAGCGGGGCGTGGTCTCGGGATCCCGCAAGACCCTGCAT
>JBDHJO010000174.1:0-6163 GCA_039586875.1 Gemmatimonadota bacterium
TGACCGGCATGGCGACGCTCCGTCAGTGGACGTCACCAGTATCAACTATACGCTCGGCTCGGCGGGAACCGAAAGACCGGGGCTAGGTGCAAATCCTCGCGCTCAGAATCGTCGTGAAACGTGAAACGTGAAACGACGGCCTCGATCTCATTCCGTTGCGCGTTGTACGTCGGACGTTGAACGCGGCCACGCTGCACGCTGCACGCTGCACCCTGCACCCTGCACGCCCATTCGTTGCCCGTTGTACGCGCCCACGCTGCACCCTGCACCGTGTACTCTGCACCCTCCCTTGCACCTTGCACCTTGTACCTTGCACCACCCCCCCCGCCACGCCCTAGCTCAACGGCGCAAAGCGCCGTAACGTACGGCAATCTCTTCCGGGTCACTCCATGGCCGATCCGCTGGACCGCCTCGCCGAGGCTCTCAAGGATCGTCTACCTTGCCCAGGACCTGAAGCACCACCGCAGGGTGGCGATCAAGGTCCTGCGGCCCGAGCTGTCGGCGATCCTGGGGGCCGAGCGGTTCCTCCAGGAGATCGAGGTCACGGCCAATCTCCAGCATCCGCACATCCTGCCGCTGTTCGACTCCGGCGACGCCGACGGGCTGCTCTACTACGTGATGCCGTACGTCGAGGGCCAGTCGCTGCGCCAGGAGTTGACCGCGCGGACGCGCCTCGGCGTCGCCGAGGCGATCGCGATGACCACGCGGCTGGCGCGCGCCCTGGCGACCGCGCATCGCGAGGGCATCCTCCATCGGGATCTCAAGCCCGAGAACGTGATGCTGCGGGACGGCGAGCCGCTCCTGGCGGACTTCGGCATCGCGCTGTCTTCGGACGACACCGCCGCCGGCCGGCTCACGGCCACCGGCCTCTCGATCGGGACCCCGCGGTACATGAGCCCGGAGCAGGCCACGGGCGAGCGCGATTTGGACGAGCGCAGCGATCTCTACTCGCTGGCCTGCATCCTCTACGAGATGGTCGCGGGCGTCCCGCCGCACGACGGTCCCACGCCCCAGGCGATCATCACGGCGCGGCTGCTCGGCCCACCCGACATGGCGCCCGTACGGAGCGCCTCGCCCGCGCTGGCCGATGTTCTCACTCGCGCGCTGGCTCCCGCACGCGAAGACCGGTTCGCCAGTGCGGAGGCGTTCGTCACGGCGCTCGAGGGGGCGCTGGCACCGGAGCCGGCAGGCCGTCGGCGCGGCAGCCTCGCGTTCGCGATTGGCGCTGTCGTCGTCGTGGTCGCGGCGGTGGCCGGATTCCTGGCGTGGCGGTCGGCCGCCGACGCGCGACGGGCGGACCTCGAGGCGCGGATCGCGCAACTCGGCGACTCCGCCCGGTACAGCGAGGCGCTGCTGCTGGCGGGCGAACTCGGACAGCCGGAGCCGGGGGACTCCGCCGCCACGGCGGTCTGGCGGCAGGTCGCATCCACCGTCCGCATCGTCACCGAGCCGGAGGGTGCACGTGCGTTCTGGCGGCCGTTCGCGTCGAGCGACACCACGTGGCATGCGTTGGGCACGACACCGATCGACAGGGCCTGGGTACCGCGCCAGCCGTTCCATCTGCGGATCGAGCGTGCCGGCTACGCGGAGTTCGTGGGAACCGCGTGGGGGATGTGGGGCATCTCGCTCGCCGCCGGCGACACGATCCGGCTGCCCGCGGCGGACGAGCTGCCGGACGGCACGGTGCTGGTCGGCGGCGGCAGGGTCATCGTCCAGGCACCGGGCCTGGAGAACCTGCCGCCGCTCGACCTCCCCGAGTATCTGATCGATCGGTACGAGGTTACGAACAGTCGCTTCAAGGAATTCGTGGACGCCGGTGGATACGAGGACTCCACCTGGTGGTCGGCGCCGTTCGAGCGGGACGGTCGGCGCCTGTCGTGGGAGGAAGCGCGACAGCTGTTCGTGGACCGGACGGGGCGACCGGGACCGAGTACCTGGGAACTCGGCGACTATCCGGACGGCCAGGACGACCTGCCGGTGGGCGGCGTGAGCTGGTACGAGGCCGCGGCGTTTGCGCGGTTCAGCGGGCGGGCACTGCCGTCGGTCTACCACTGGAACCGCGCGGCGGGCACGTGGGCGGCCAACTGGATCGTGCCCGCGAGCAACTCGGGCGGCACCGGGCTCGCACCGGTCGGCCAGTTCTCGGGCCTCGGCCCGTGGGGCACGTACGACATGGCCGGGAACGTGCGCGAGTGGTGCGCCAATCAGTCGGGGACGCAGCGCTTCATCCTGGGCGGCGGTTGGAACGACGCGCCGTACATGTTCGTGGACGCGTACGGGCAGTCGCCCTGGGACCGCAGCCCCACCAATGGGTTCCGGCTCGCGACCTACCTCACCGAGACCGACGCCGTCCGGCAGGCGCTGGCGCCCATCGTCCGGCCGTACCGCGACTTCTTTGCCGAGCGTCCCGCGTCGGATGCCGAGTTCGCGGTGTTCCGTCGGCTGTACGCGTACGACCAGCGACCGCTCGACGCGGCGGTGGAGCAGGCGGACACGACGGAGGACTGGGTGCGCGAGCGGGTATCGTTCACCGCCGCGTACGGCGCGGAACGGGTGCCCGCGTACCTGTACTTGCCACGCCGGGGGACGCCGCCGTTTCAGACCGTGGTCTTCTTCCCGGGATCCGGGGCGCTGTTCCAGCGGTCGTTTGAGACGGCGGCGGGAGGCACGCCCGCCTGGGACTACGTCGTGAAGAGTGGCCGCGCCGTGGTGGTGCCGATCTACTGGGGCACGTTCGAGCGGGACCGGAACGTCCCGACCGATCAGCCCGACACCTCGGCCGCCTACCGGGAGCGGGTCACGTACTGGGTGCGGGATTTCCGGCGTTCCGTGGACTATGTCACGTCACGGCCCGACCTGGACTCCGCCCGGATCGGTTTCATGGGCTACAGCTGGGGCGGGCGGTTGGGCCCGTTGCTCGTGGCGCTCGAGCCGCGCATCAAGACCGCGGTGCTCTACGTGGCGGGGCTCAAACTCCAGCGGTCACTGCCGGAGGCGGATCCGTTCAATTACGTGTCGCGTGTGAAGATCCCAGTGCTCATGGCGAACGGTCGCTACGACTTCTTCTTCCCGATCGAGACGTCGCAGATCCCGCTGTACCGCCTGCTGGGCACGCCATCCGATCGGAAGCGGCACGTGGTGTACGATGGCAGCCATTTTGTGCCGCGCGCAATGCTGGTGCCGGAGGTAGTCGACTGGCTGGACCAGTGGCTGGGGCCGGTGCGGTAGTCCTAACGGAACGATGGGAGCGCACTCCGTTGCGCACGTTGCACCGTGTACGTTGTCCGCTCACTCCTCCCTCCTCCCTCCCCGTTGTCACCCCCCTGTCGTACCGTATACTTCGAGCATCGGCAGCCCTCCGCCTTCGGGCTGCCGGCATGGAGAGTGGCGGCGAGAGTTCCGGCTCGTTGACCCGCCCGCCAACCGTGTCCACACGGTGGCCCAGCCGGCCGGATGCAATCCGGACCCATGCGCAACGAGGCGGGACACGCCGTGAAAGGACAACGCATGCGCATACCATCAGCAGACCGGTCGGGGTGCCGACCGTGATCGAGATCAATGTCGAGCCCTGGCAGGTCGCCAAGAGCCATCGCCGTATGGTTGCGGAGCGGCTCCTCATGACGCCTGAGCAGTACGCCACCTATCAACGCGGCGTGATACTCGGCACGTGCACGGCCGCGCCCGACCGGACGCGGTGCTGGATCACGTTCGACGTCCGAACGATCTCGGGTTTCCATGAGCCCGATCTCGCGGAGGTCTGTGCCGTCGTCCACATCGCTGCCGGCCGCCCGTCGTGCACCGTGCATGCGATGGGCAGGCAGTGGGTGATGAGCCGCGCGCTCGCGGCTGCCCGGCACATCGATGGGCTGGACGAAGAGGCCGCCGCGCGCCTGAAGTGCAAGGTGGTGTGGTTGCCGTTCGCGGAGGCGCCGAGGGGACTGCGGGAAGCATCAGACGAACACTGAGGGCAGCACGGCGGACGCTCCCGCCCGTGACCGAGTGACTGTCACAGCCCCCGTGCAGATTGTGAGTGCCGAAAGGAGACACCGATGACGCCGATCATCGACATGAACGACCTTCCGCCGCTGCAGCCGTCCGACGCCGGGCGCCGTGTCGAGATTGGCGAGCGGGTCATCATCGACGCTTGCCTCAATCCCGACAAGCCGCCCCCGAAGGGGTTCGAGAAGCTGCACGCCGAGGTGCTGCAGATGCTCGCGGAGGGGAAGGGGATCGACCTGCCGGGGGAGTAGCGACGGGAAGGACGGGAGGAAGATCCCTTGCACCTTGTACCTTGCGCCCGTTGGACGTTGCGCGCGTCAGCGGTCCTCAGCGATTCGCGTCGTCGACCGCTCGCGTGACTTGCTCGACCCACCTCGGCACGACCCGGATGTACGTCGTCGGCCGTCGCTCCGGACCCTGCACGTAGACGAGCCGTCCGTCGCTGGTGAGCGTGTACGACTGCCCCGGTGTGTCCGAGAAATCGGCATCGCGGTGCCACACGTCGGGGCGCCCGACGGGATTGGCGGACGATCCGTCGATGCGTACCCGGTACCACGTGTAGCAGCACTCCCAGAACACCAGCGTGCCGTCGGCCAGCCACTGGGGTTCTCCGCCACCGCCCCCCCCGCGAACGAGGTACCGCCGGTCGAGCGCCGGATAGGGCGAGACCACGACCTCGCTCAGGTCCGGGGGCTGGTATGCCAGCCAGCGACCGTCGGGCGAGAGTGTCGTGAACACCGCGTTCGTGAGCACCGTGTCCAGCGTCGGCGGGTCGGTGGAAAGGTCGGCAATGACCGTCGCGGGGTCCGGATCCCATTGGTAACCGACGATCAGGCTGTCGGATCGATACGTGACGAAGACCTGCCTGCCGGTCGAGTCGGTGAAGATCGTCTCCGCCTGGGCGGTGAGGTTCGGGGATCCGAGCACCGTCGACCAGGTGGGGAGGTCGAGCGCTTTGTAACCGACCAGGAGCCGGGTACCGTCCGGTGTCCACAGGGGTTCCCCGATGGAGCCGTGCCGCAGCCACACCTGCTGGGGGCCGCCCGCGATGTCGTAGATGCGAAGCTCCTGCTCGCGCACGCCTTCCACCACGGCCGCGAGTCTGTCGTCGTCCCGGGTGAGATCGTACCGGAGAAAATACGCGGGCTCGATGCCGAGCGGCGTCAGCTCCCCGGCGCGGTCGACGGCGACCAGCGGTCCCACCGACGCGTTGGCGCCCGGCGCGTACACCAACGTCCCGTTCGCCGCAATGTCGTACTGCCCGGCCCCGGTGTAGGCCTCTCGGCGCACCCCTTTCAGCAGGGTGACGGCGCGACCCACGCCGCGGGTTTCCGGATCGAACGGGACGGCCCGGAGGTCACCCTCCACCGACATGTACGTGAGGTACCGCCCGTCGAGGAGGCGGAACTGTGCGCCGCGCAGGTAGGCCGAGGCGCCGGCACCGTCCGTGTCCATGGAACGGAGGAAGGAGGTCGAACTGTCCCGCAGGTCGACCACGAAGGCGTACTGCTGGCCTCCCCCGCCACAGAGCACTTGCGTCTCGTCCGGGAGGAGAAGCGGCTCGATGCAGTAGCCGGTTTCCAGTCGGGTGGCGGCACTCCCGTCGAACGCCATCACGTGCGCATACGCGCCGTCGCCGCCGGAAAAGAGCACGCGGGTGTCCGACACCCATCGAATGCCCGACGGATTGCTGAGGTTGACCAGCGTCGCGGCCGTGCCGCCCGAGACCGGGATGACGTTCGCCGTGCCGTTGGCGGCGATGAACGCGATGCGGTCGCTCCGTGGGGAGACAGCCGCCAACCGCGCACCGTCGGTGCCCGGAATCGGGCGGGCCTCGTCGTCGTACAGGCTGCGGTACCAGAGTTGCGACAGACTGTCCCGGACCGCGACGTATACCAGGAAGTCGCCGGACGGCGCGATCGAGAGCTGCGTGTGCAGGTCGGTGAGCATCGGCGCGGTGTCCGGCAGTCCGAGGTCGTAGCTGGCGAGCGCCGGCCCGCCCGCCGGTCGCAGCAGCGCCCAGACCGTGACCGCCGTCAGGACCGTCGCCACGGCGGCGAGCGTACGGGAGAGCGTGTTCCACGGGGTTGCCGAAGCGGTCCGCGCACCGACCCCACACGGTCTTCCGGAGCTTGGTGACGGGGGCCGCTTCCTCGCTCACGAT
>JBDHJO010000025.1:0-40766 GCA_039586875.1 Gemmatimonadota bacterium
GAACCCCGGCGCCTCGAACGTCAGCTGCACCTTGGCCGAGTCCACCACCCCTTCCTTGGCCTGCAGGTTGTAGTAGAAGTACCGTTGACCGTCCGGCACGGTCACCGTGAGCGTGTCCCGCCCCACCGTGGCATTGTCCGGTCCCACCAGCACGAACGAGGTGTCCGCCGACGTGATCAGCACGTCCACCCCACCGTGGTTCCCCACGGTCAGGTCGCCGTACCCGTTGCTCTGTTGCATGAGTCCCGACCCGACCGTGTACGCCGGCGCGGTGATCGTCGGGGCGGAGACTGATACCTGGCGGTTGTAGTAGAACAGCTGGACGATCGCCGGGCTCGATGATGCCGAGATCGTCGTCACCCCCGGATTGTCGGGGCTGTACGCCACCCCGCCAGCCGCCACCGACGTCGGTGAGTTGGACGCTCCGATCGGGATCTCGACCGTCACCGTATCCGCCGTGAGCGCCGTCGTCGCCAGCTGGCCCACCCCCACCGAGTCATTGACGAGCGTGATGGTCACAGGCTGCCCGCCGACCCGCACGGGCTGCTGTTCGTACACGTACGCGAAGCCCGGCCGCTCATACCCGATATACGCGTAGAAGGACGTCGAGTCCGAGAACGTCGTGGTGGTACTCGGGATCGGGTAGAGGTCGAATGCCGCCGGCCGCACCGTCGCTGTCTGCGTGCCCGTGTTGAACCCCGGCGCCTCGAACGTCAGCTGCACCTTGGCCGAGTCCACCACCCCTTCCTTGGCCTGCAGGTTGTAGTAGAAGTACCGCTGCCCGTTCGCTACGAACACCGTGAGCGTGTCCCGCCCTACCGTGGCATTGTCCGGCCCCACGAGCACGAACGACGTGTCCGCCGACGTAATCAGGACGTTCACGCCACCGTGATTGGTCAGCGTGAGGTCCCCGTACCCGTTGCCCTGTTGCATGAGTCCCGAGCCGACCGTGTACGCCGGTGCGGTGATCGTGGGGGGCGGATTGATGGTCACCGGAATCGAATCGGGTTGGATCTCCGGCGCTTCGGCCACCAGGTACGTACTGCACGGCGTCGTGGCCACTCCTCCGTGCGTGACGATGGTGATCGCACTGACGAGGCCCGCCGGAATGGTGACCGGTGACGTTGCCGCCACGCAGTCCGGGTTCCGTGCCGTCAGCGTCACTTCGATCCCCGGATCCTGTGCCGCGATTTGACTGCCTCCGCTTTCGAGTCGCACCGTCAGCGTGTCGCTGAAGGTCTGAGCGAACGTCGAGCTCGATTCCACGATGTTCAGGTTGGCCGTGGTGGTAGCGACCGTCTGGGCGATGCCGAACTCCACCGTCGACCCCGTGACGATGGCCGACCCGGGAGCCACCCCGGCGAGGGTCGCGTTCGCCGTCTGTTGCCCCTCCGGAATCGTTACCGTCGGCGTGTTCACCCCGACTGCAGCGGGATTGTCGCTCACCAGCGTGACCAGGACGCCCCCGGCCGGCGCCGGTGCCGAGATCTGGAGCGGGACCGACGTCGTCCCGCCGTACGGCACGTTGAGCGATGTCGGCATGCTCAGGACTTGGATGGTCACGAGCACGGGCAGGGCACCATCGGCGTACCCAGTCGCCGTAGCGCGCACCGTCGTCGTGCCGGACGAGAGCCCATGGAGCCAGAGCTGGGCCGTCGTCCCATCCTGTGGAATGGACAGGTCGGTCGTATCCAATCCGACCACCGCCGCATTGTCCACCGCGAAGTTGAGGACGACGCCGCCGGCGGGCGCCGGCGCGGTCAGCGTGATATCGACGAGCGCACTGTCGTTCAAGCGAATCCGGTCTGCGCTCTGGAACGCCATGAGAATCGACGGATTCGGGTAGATCGCCGTCGCCGCAAATACCGCCGGCGTCACGTCCACCACTGTCGCCGTCGCCGTCTGCGAGATCTTGTTTGTGCTCAGCGTCCACGACGCCTGCGTCTGACCCGCATTGTCGGTGGTACTCGACGCGGGCGCGATCGACCCGTCGAACGTATTCCACGAGACCACGATGCCCGGCACGGGGTTCCCGACCGAGTCGCGCACCTCAACCACGAGCGGCTCCGCCAGGGTCGTCCCCGCCGTGTCGGTCTGCGCGTCACCGGACACGACGATCACCTGGGCCGGTGCGCCGACGGTGGCTTCCGCACTGAACGTGATGGGCGAGATGCCGGGCATGCTCGCGACGAGCGAGTTCGTTCCCGGCGTGCCGAGGGTCCACGTGCCGGGTGAGGCAATCCCATCGGCACCGCTCACCGGAGCGGCGTCGGCGATGGTCCCGCCACCCTGCGTCACCTGAAACTCGACCGCCACTCCGGCGACGGGCGTACCCGCCGTGTCGGCCAACAAGACCGACGGCGCGATGGCAACAGCCGTGCCGGCGAGCGCCGTCTGAAGATCTCCCTCGTTCAGCACCATGCTCGTGACACCACCCGTGCTGGTCGCGAGCGCCACAAACTGCACGGGGGTCAATCCGCCGACGGTGGCCGTCAGGGTATTCAGCCCGACCGACGAACCCAATGTCCAACTGCCGACGGCCGCGAACCCGCTGGCGTCGGTCGTCGCGGTGTCACCTGTGAGTTCCCCACCGCCCTGCGTGATGGCGAAGATCACCTGGGCGTTGGCCACGGGATTGCCCTGAGTGTCCTCCACCAGCACTTCCGGCGCGATCTGCACGGCTGTCGTTACGAGTGCGCTCTGCTGGTTACCCTGCGCGATCGTCACCGCCCCCGCACCGGTCGACTGGCTGGTGGCGGTGAACACCGCACTCGCCCCCGGCAGCGCGGCCGTCGTCGCCGTGACCGTCTGGTTGCCGACCACGTTGCCGAGCGTCCAATCCACTCGAGCCCGCCCATTGGCATCGGTCAGCGCCGAATCCGCCGACATCGAGCCGCCACCTAGGGTCACCGCAAACAGTACCCACACATCCGGCACCCCTACCCCGTCACTCGCCGTCACGCGTGCCACCAGTGGTTGCGGCAACACCCCTGCCGCCGGCCCTGTCTGCCCCGAACCCGAATCGGCCAGCAGGTTGGCCGGTGGCAGCGTGACGGTGACCGCCGCCGTATCGGCCGGCCCTGTCAACAGCGTCGCGACGATGCGAGCCGAACCCCGCGCCAAACCGAGCACCGACCCGACCGATCGATCCGCTATCGTGACGACCGCCGTATCCAGGGAAGTCCACGCCATGGGCGTTCCGGCGATCGGGGTTCCGCTACTGTCGAACGCCTGGCCGACGAGCGTGGCCGGCACGCCCGCCACTATCGCACCGTCCGGCGGCTCGATCACCACCGACCCGGCGTTGGCACCGACGCCAACGTACGTCAGCTGCACGTCGACCGGGGTGGGCGCCGTCCCCAACGTCGACGGGATGACCTCCATCGGTCCCGCCTCGAACACCGTGTCGTTCGCGACGCCGACGAGGACGATCCTGAGCAGGTAGACCTCTCCCGCCTCGGTCATCGCAACCGTGAGGGCGAGATCGACCGAGTCCGCACCGGGTTCCATAGCGACGACGGTGTCCGTCGCGATCTCCCCGGTCGCTTGGCGCGTGAGGATGAACCGTCCTGCCGTGACCGGCACGATCCCCGCGGCCTCCGAGACGTATCGAGGCGCCATCGCAAGGAAACCAGGGACCGGCGCGCCCGGGCCCGTGTTGTCCGAACACGTGGACAACACGAGGGCTGCGCAGACGAGTCCGAGCAGTGTTCGTGCTCGATGTATGTGCAGGAACTCATAGGGACTCGAGTGCATGGATCGCCGCCTGGAGAACGAATCGCACTCCTGCTGGGGAACGCCCGAACGCGGGTGAACAGGAGTGTTGTTCAAAATGTGCACCCGTTGGCGGTACCTGCAAGGGAGGGTCGGCGCCGTGTTTGCAGTTCGGCTTCTGCCGGCGAACGTCGTTGGACAGCGATTGTGCTCTCCCCACCCCGCGACCCGCGCGCGCGCCACATGCAACATCCCCGTGCTTTGGCGGTACTACCCTCACGATGTCGCACCGGGCTGACGTGCTAGATTCTCCTCCGCGATGAGCGGACCGGGAAACCTCCTGATACTGGCGACCGTTGCGATCGCCCAGCAGGACACGACCGTCCGCGATACGGTCGTGGCGATGGAGGAAGTGGTCGTGAGCGGCACGCGGGGCGGCAGCGTGCAGCGCCTCGATCTGCCCGTGGCCCATGCGGTCGCGACCCCTTCTCTCGCGAAGCGGGCCGCCGGCACCATCACCGCGCACCTGCTGCGCGAGGTCACCGGTGTCCACGTCCAGCAGACGTCGGCCGGGCAAGGCGCCATCGTCCTCCGCGGGATGCTCGGCAACCAGATCCTGATGCTGGTCGACGGTGTGCCCATGAACAACGGCACCTACCGGGACGGGCCAGGACAGTACTTCGCCACCATCGATCCCGAGAGCGTGCGCCGTATCGAGGTGGTGCGCGGCCCGGCATCGGTCCTCTACGGCTCCGACGCGCAGGGCGGCGTCGTCAACGTCCTCACCCAACCCCACCCTCATGAGGGATACGAGAGCGCCCGGATCGCCGGCAGCGCCTCGTCGGCTGAAGGCGCCTACCGCGCCCGGCTGTCGGCAGGGCTGCAACGCGATCATTGGAGCCTCTCCGCCGGGGGAACCGTCGCGTCCGCCGGCGATCTCCGGCCCGGCGGCGACCCCGCCAGGCAGACACCCACGGGGTACCGGGCGGAAGGTCTGGATGTGCGTGCTCGTCTCTGGGTCGGGCGACACAGCGTGACGGCCTCGGCACAGCACTATGCCATGCACGACGTGCCGCGCTACGATCGCTACGTCACCTTCCGGGCGCCGGCGCCCGGCCGGGACGCCCAGCACCTCTTCGAGCCCCAGACGCGACAGCTCGTGTACGTGCGTCACACGTGGAAGCATGGCACCCCGCTGCTCCGCACCCTCGAGACCACAATGTCACTCGCCGTCCAACGCGAGGGCCGATCCCGGATCCGCCTCGATGACGGAATCTCCGACAGCATCGAGACCTCGTGGCGGGACGATGTCTTCACCCCCGGGGTCAGTGTCGTGGGAACGAGCGAGGCCATGCTCGCGCAACGCCGGATCGAGCTCACGTGGGGGGGCGAGTGGTACCACGACCGCCTCGCAAGCGAGGGCTATGACGAGAATCGGCGAGACGGTATCCAAACACCGCTGCTACGAACCGCGAGCGACGGCGGGAGCCTTTCCGTCGGCAACTTCCCCGACGGCGCAACCGCGGACCGTGTCGGCGTCTTCACCGCCGCTGTCGTTCCGCTCACGCGCTTTCTGTCGGGCACCCTGGGGGGGCGTTGGTCCCTCTTCCGCAACGCGGCCGACGTGGGGACCGAGTTCGGCGGGCTCGTCGAGAACTCCAGTTCAGAAGTGACCGGCCAGCTGGGGCTCGTCGCGACCCCGGCGCGCCGATGGCGCATCGTGGCGCGGGTCGCACAGGGGTTCCGCGCCCCGAACCTGTACGATCTCACGCGCACCGGCCCGGTACCCGGCGGGATCGCGCTTCCGAACCCTGAGGCCCGGCCCGAAAAGTCCGTGAGCGGCGAGGTGGGCGTGCGCTACGCCGGTCAAAGCGGGGCGCTCGACGTCACGGCATACTACACCCGGGTCACGGACTTTCTCGATCGTGTACCCGGAGCGTTCGCCGGCGACACGCTGTTCGAGGACGAGCGAGTCTTCCAGGGCGTGAACGTGGGCACGGCCGAGATCCGCGGGATCGAACTCGAAGCAGCCAGGACGCTGGGTCCGATGCGGCTCGACGCGGGTGCGGTCTACACGTTCGGGGAGCAGACTCCCGCGTCCGGCCTCGAGGAACCGATGTCCAAGATCCCCCCGTTCAGCGGCTACGCAGTGCTGCGCTGGCTGCCCCAGCGCCGGGGCCTGTTCGTCGAGTACGTGCTGCGGTGGGCATTGGCCCAGGACCGTCTCGGCACGCGGGACCTGGACGACCCGCGGATCCCTCCAGGGGGAACGCCCGGCTACGCCGTCCACGGAATCCGCATTGGCGCTGCACTGCACACCGGGCTCGAACTCTCGGCCGGCCTGGACAACCTGCTGAACACGCTCTACCGCTCCCACGCAAGCGGCGTGGACGCGGCGGGCCGACATGTTTGGATCGGTGCGAGCTGGACAGTCGGAAAAGACTGAGGCCCGGCGCGGGTCGCACCGGGCCTCGCTGAGCGCCCCCAAGGGGAGTCGAACCCCTGTCCCCACCTTGAAAGAGTGGTGTCCTGACCGCTAGACGATGGGGGCAAACATGCGCGACCGCACTGTTCGGTAGGTCGGAACCGGTATAGCGGTAACGGGATTCGAACCCGTGTTTCAGCCTTGAGAGGGCTGCGTCCTAACCCCTAGACGATACCGCCACAGGCACGGGTGCCCCGCGCCGGGCCACAAATATCACAAGGTCGGCCTTGGAGAGCAACCCGATGCCGTGGAGTGAGTTACCTTTCCTTGCGCCCCACTGTGGCCACCGAAACTCCCCGCGTGGCGGTGCGTAGGGTGGGTCGCAACTGAGCCGGCAGTGCACAGGAACAGGTGGACCACGATGAACGAACTGACACACTCCGAACGAATCGCGATCTCGGACCGATCCCGCGGCGTCGCCCTCATCCTGGCGACCGTCCTCGGCGCGTTCGGGGGCCACCGATTCTATGCGGGCAAGGCCGTTAGCGGGGTCGTGATGGCCTGCACGTTGGGCGGCTTGGGTCTGTGGTGGCTGTACGACGTCATCGTCCTCGCGGCAGGATCGTTCCGAGACGGCGATGACCGGCGGATTCTCCAGTGGTGGGAGTCCAACCCGCTGACTGACGGCGGGCATCCCGCCCTCCTCAACTCCGACCAATTCCTTGACGCGATCGATCAACTGCGGAACGAAGTCGGCGATCTGAACGAGCGCGTGGATTTCATGGAACGGGTCCTCGCGCAGGTCCGCGAGCCGCAGGAGCTCCCTCCGGGCAGTCGGCAGTAGCCGCGTCGCGGCACCCTGGCACGCCGGCGTCCACCTCCCATCTGTTGACGTAGGGCGCGTCGAGCGGTATTTGGGATGCAATGAAAGCGCGCGTACAACCCCGCCATTCCGTTCGCGACCATGAAGTCGAGCGATTTCGCCGGCGCCTGACCCTCGCCCTCGCCGCCCTCCTCGGCGTCACGCTCATCGGCGTCGTCGGCTACTGGATCATCGGGGGTGGCGCCTACTCGGTCATCGACGCCGCCTACATGACGGTCATCACGCTCACGACCGTCGGGTTCGGCGAGATCATCGACATGTCCCAGCACCCCGGTGGGCGCATCTTCACGATCGTGCTCCTGCTCGGGGGCATGGGTGTCGTGGCCTACACCGTGCCCATGACGGCGGGGTTCTTGATCGAAGGACAACTCCACAACGTCTTTGCGAGGCGGCGCATGCAGAAGCGAATCGCCGATATGACCGACCACTACATCGTCTGTGGCGACACACCGACGAGTTGGCATGTCGCCGAGGAGTTGGTGAAGACCAACCGCGACGTCGTGCTCATTACCCCATCCGACGCCGATCTCGACGAAGCGCGGCGCCGGATTGGCGATGTGCCGGCCGTGATCGGTGACCCCAGCAGCGACGAGGTGCTCGAGTCCGCCGGCGTTGCGGCAGCGGCCGGGATCGTCTTCAGCATGGAGAGCGACAAGGACAACGTGATCGGTGCGCTGACCGCCCGGAGACTCGCGCCGAACATCCGGATCGTCGGCGCGACCGAAGAGCCCGAGGCGGAGGCCAAACTCCGGAGCGTCGGCGCCGACGCCGTCGTGTTCCCCACGCGCATCGGCGGCCTCCGTCTGGCATCGGAGTTGGTGCGGCCCACGGTCGTCACCTTTCTGGACAGGATGTTGCGGCAGAAGGACGGCGGCACCCTGCGGGTGGAGGAAATCAACGTCCCCGAGGACGCTGCCCTCGGCGACCGGTCAATCCACGACATGCGCATCGACGAGATGCCCGGCGTGCTGCTCGTCGCCATCCGGCTCCCCGGAACCGGCGAGTTCGAGTTCAAGCCCAATCCCGAGACGAAGATCCTACCGGGCATGACACTGGTCGTCATGACCGACGCCGACGGATTGGACCGATTGCGCAGTCGCTTTCGAAGCGCCACCGGAACGCAACTCAGTATCCAGGATCGCGACTAGGTCGGAGCCGCTATGCACCATGACACCGTCGTCACCGCCGTCATTGCCATCGTCGGCCTCCTCCTGGTCGCCGTCGCCGCCGCGATCGGGCTCAAGCGCACGAACCTCCCGTACACGGTCGGCCTTGTCATTGTCGGAATCGCGATCGGAACCCTGTCGGACTCGTTCCAGTTGTTCGGACCCCTCACCGAACTGACGCTGTCACCGGAGATCATCCTCTTCGTCTTTCTCCCGACCCTGATCTTCGAATCGGCGTTCAACCTCGACAGTCGTCTGCTCGCGAAGAACCTCGCGCCGGTGCTCACGTTGGCCGCGCCGGGACTGCTGATCTCCACCGGCATCGTGGGCGCGCTGCTCGCGTGGCTGACCCCGCTGTCAATCGGGCCCGCGCTGCTGTTCGGGGCCCTTGCCTCCGCGACGGACCCGGTGGCCGTGATCGCGCTCTTCAAGGAGGTGGGGGCCCCGAAGCGCCTCACGATCCTGGTCGAGGGGGAGAGCTTGTTCAATGACGCGACGGCCATCGTGCTGTTCGGGATCATCCTCAGCGTGCTCGCGGGCGGCGCCTTCACCGCCGCGACGCTCGGCGACGGCGTCATCAAGTTCTTCGTGGTCTTTCTCGGCGGGCTCGCCGTCGGTGCGATTATCGGCTACCTGATGATCCGGTCCATCGCCCTCGCCGACGATGACCCGCTGGTCGAGGTGGCCCTGTCCACCGTGGTGGCGTACGCCGCGTTCATCGTGGCCGACCACTACCTCCACGTCTCCGGCGTGATGGCAACGGTCGGCGCCGGGCTCGTGATCGGGACCATCGGCTCGACCCGCTTCGTGCCGGAGGTGCAGCATTATCTCCACCAGTTCTGGGAGTACGCGGGCTTCGTCGCCAACTCGCTCATCTTCCTGATGGTCGGGATCACGGTGAAGCTCGGCGTGCTGGCCGAACACATTCAACCGGTGTTGTGGACGATCCTGGTCGCGCTCGTCGCCCGGGCGCTCGTCGTGTTCGGGCTCGTTCCGGTGGCAAACCACTTCCCCGGCGTAGAGCCAATCTCCCGTCGCGTGCAGGTGGTGCTGTACTGGGGTGGACTGCGCGGTGCCGTGGCCCTCGCGTTGGTCCTGAGCCTGCCAGAGAGTTTCCCGCAGCGCGACCTCCTGATCGCGATGGCGGTCGGCCTTGTGCTCTTCACGCTGCTGACGGGCGGACCGACGATGGCGCCGCTCATCAAGGCACTCGGGTTGGCCAAGCCGTCGGTATTCGAGCAGATCGCGCATCAGCAGGCGGCGCTGGCCGCCAAGGCCGAGGCGGTCGAGCAGCTCCAGAAGCTCGGCACCAGCTCGCACTTCTCGAGTCGTCTCGTGGCGGACCTGAATGACGAGTACACGGATCGAGTCACGACGATCGAGACCGAGCTTCGAGAGCTCCGCAGGTCATCGTCACCGTCCGACCTGAAACGCACCGTCTGGTCTGAAGCCCTGACGATCGAACGGCACGCCTACCGGGAGCTGTTCGAGCGCGGAGTGATCTCGGAACCGGTCTTCCGTGAGCTGGAACTGTCGGTGGATCTCCGGCGCGACCACTTGAAGGAGGCCGACACGCCGGGCGAGATGGTGGCTGCACAACCGATCGAGGTGCGGGTCACTGCGTGGCTGTTCACCGTCCTGGGGCGTGTGAGTCCCCGCTCCAAGCTCGTCCGCCGCCACCGGCTGCGGGCGCTAGCGGCGGAGTACGAACACGAGACGGCGGTACTCTCGGCCGCCGGACGCGTGGTGGAGCAGATCCGCGGTCTGTCGGAGCTGAGCGGCATCGAACCCGCGCTGGCAGACGAGTGTCGCAGCTGGTACGCCGCAGCGAGCGAGCGGGCCATGGCCAGTATCGACGGGATCGCGGAGCACTTTCCCGAGTACGTCGAGGCGGTGCAACGGCAGACGGCCCGTCGAATCGCCCTCGACGCCGAAGCCGATGCGATCACGCATCTGGCACGGGGCGGCGGGATCCCGGAAACGGTCGCGCGAGACGCACGCAAGGCCGTCGAGGCCGAACAGCGCCGGCTGCAGCGCCGACCGGTCGCCGCCCGCGAGCCGAGCCCGGAGGAGTTGCTCGCCCGCGTGCCGTTCTTCCAGGGGCTCTCCGAGAGCGACTTCGCGCGCGTGGTGGATGCGCTCGTGCCGCGGACCGTTCTCCCGGATGAGCAGATCATCCGTCAGGGCGAGCGGGGAACTTCGTTATTCCTCATCTCCCGCGGCGTGGTCGCGGTGGTAGTGGCCCCTCCGGGCGAGAAGCCGAAGCGGGTTGCGGCGCTGCACGCCGGCGAGTTCTTCGGCGAGATGGCGCTGTTGACCAACGATCCACGGACGGCCACCGTGCAAGCGGTGACCGCGTGCCAGCTCTACGAGCTCTCGAGCAAGGACGTCGACGGCATCTGCGAGCACTGCCCGGGCGTCAGAGAGGCGTTGGTGCGGGCGTATCAGGAGCGCCGCGGCGGGCGGCGGTCATCGGTGGTGAGCTGACCGCTCCGATCCCCCACCGAGCTCGACATGGCGAAAGCACCTCACGGTGTGATCGTTCACCATGCCGACGGCCTGCATGAAGGCATAGCAGATCGTCGAGCCGACGAACGAGAATCCCCGCACTTTGAGCGCAACACTCATGGCATCGGACTGCGGGGTGTGCGCCGGAAGCTGCCGCAGTGACCGCCATCGGTTGTGGCGCGTTTCACCGCCCACGAAGCCCCACAGGAAATCCGCGAACGACCCTTCCCGGTCCTGGAATCGCAACAACGCTCTGGCATTGGCGATGGTGGCTTCGATCTTCTGACGGTTCCGGACAATACCCGCATCCCGCAGCAGACGGTCGACGCTCCGACGGTTGAAGCGCGCCACCTTCTCGGGATCGAACCCGGCGAATGCCCGCCGGAAGTTCTCCCGCTTGTTGAGGATCGTGGACCAGCTGAGTCCCGCCTGGAAACCGTCCAACGCCAGGTGCTCGAACAACTCCCGATCGTCCCGGACCGGCACACCCCATTCCTCGTCGTGGTACGCGATCATGCGGGGCTGCGTGCGTGGCCAGGCGCATCGCGGCAGCGAGGGATCGAACGGTCCGTCGGTCACGTACCGATCCAAGCGGCAAACGCCTCGAGATCCGATACGACCGTCACTGGGGTGGCATCAGGAGGGACCGGTTCGCCCATCCGATTGACCCACGCGACGGAGATGCCGGCCGCACACGCGGGCTGAACGTCGTGAAACCAACTCTGCGCCACGTGCAGCCAGCCACGGTCACCGATCCGCGATCGGGCGGCCTCGAAGTGCGCCGGCGCCGGTTTGTAGCTTCTGACGTGCTGTGCGGTGATGGTGAAGTCGAACGGCACGGCGAACTGCCGAGCCGTGGCAGCCAAGAGATCGTCGTCGACATTGGAGAGGATTCCCAACTCGAACCCCGCCTCGTGCAGTCTCGTCAAGGCGGCGTTGGTGTCCGGAAACACCGGCCACCGCGCGAGGCTATTCGGCAGGAACGCCGCCTGTTCGAGCGTGAGGCTCCATCCCAGGCGCCGCGCTACCTCGACAGCGGTATGGGCCAGCACCTCGCGATACGGCCGGAACCGCTCGCGCTGCACCGCCGGCTCGACATCGGCATAGGTCGACAACACGGCCGCCGGGTCCGCCCCTGCCGTGTTCGGCGCGGCCGCGATGAACGCCGCGGCGATCCCCGCCTCCCAATCGATCAGTGTGCCGTAGCAGTCGAAGGTGAGTACGGCATACGACGACATCAGGCCGTAACGCCCTCGAGCATCTGCGTGGCGGCTTCCACCGTGAGCGGTTTGGAGAACAGAAAGCCCTGACCATGCTGACACGACAGTTCGTTGAGGCTCTCGAGCTGTCGCTCGGTCTCGACCCCTTCGGCAACGACGTGGATCCCCAACTCCGTCGCGAGCCGGAGGATCGCTTCGACGACGACCGAGCGCTTTCCGTGCCCAAGGCTGCTGATGAACGACCGGTCGATCTTCAGCGTATCGATGTGCAGGTTGTTCAAGTACGAGAGCGATGAGTAGCCGGTACCGAAGTCGTCGATCTGGACCTGGACCCCAATCTTGGACAGCCGACGCACCACGGTGGTGCTGAACTCCGGATCGTCCATGAGGACCGTCTCGGTGACCTCCAACTTCAGGCGCTCGGGGTCCAACCCGGTCTCGGTAAGGATCCGTTCCACGTCCTCGACCAGGTCCACCTGCTGGAGCTGGTGGCGTGACAGGTTCACCGAGACCGAGAGATCGTTGATCCCCGGAAAGGCCTCGGACCACACCATCATCTGCCGGCACGCCTCACGGAGGATCCACTGCCCGAGGCGGATCATCACACCCGTTTCCTCGGCGATCGGCACGAACTCGGCGGGCGATACGGTCCCGCGCTGCGGGTGCTCCCACCGCACGAGCGCCTCGAAGCCCTCGACCTTCCGCGTCGCCAGCGAGACGGTGGGGAGATAGTGCAGCCGGAACTGCCCCTCATCGAGTGCCGTCCGCAGATCACTCTCCATCTCGAGCAGGCGCATGGCCCGCTCGTGCATTTCCTGATCGAACATCTCGAAGCGGGACCGCCCGCGGGACTTGGCCCGGTACATCGCCGTGTCTGCATCGCGGAGGAGATGTTCGGGTCCCAATTCGGTATCGCTGGTCGCGATGCCGATCGACGCGCTGGCGAAGATGCGATGGCCGTTCAACTGGAACGGGGCGGCAAACTCCTCTTGCACGCGCTCGGCGATCCGGATTGCGTCGTCGCCGCCGGTGATGTCGTCTACCAGGATGCAGAACTCGTCGCCCGCGAGCCGGGCCACGACGTCTCCGGGGCGCAGACACCGCTCCAAGCGCTCGGACACACCGATCCGTAACTGATCCCCGGTCTCGTGACCCAAGGAGTCGTTGACCACCTTGAAGCGATCGAGGTCGAGGAAGAGAACCGCGAACTTGTACCCCTTTCGCCGTCGGACACGGCGGACCGCGCGCTCGAGCAGGTTGGTGAAGAAGGAGCGGTTCGGCAGTCCCGTCAGGGGGTCGTAGAGCGCATCGCGCGCGAGCGTCTCTTCGACGCGCTTCCACGCGGAGATGTCCGTGATCGAGCCGGCCATGCGCTGCGGTTGCCCATCGGCGTCCCGCACCGCCAACCCCCGCACGAGCACCCATCGGTACGCCTCGTCCTTGTGACGCACCCGATGCTCGCTCTCGAAGTGCTCCGAGTCACCTCGCAAGTGGGCGTCGAGGTCCTCCTGCACCCGATCCGCATCCTCCGGATGCACGCGGTCGAGCCACCAGTCGATCGTCCCTTCAACCTCCGCCGGCCCAAAGCCAAGGATGGCCTTCCAGCGATCGGAGAAGTAGGCCGTGCGACTCGGCACCTCCCAATCCCAGAGGCCGTCGTTGGCCCCCCGGGCAGCGAGCGCATACCGCTCCTCGCTGGCCCGCAAGGCGGCCTCCGCCGCCTTGCGCCGCGTGATGTCCTCACAAGTCGTGACGATCCCGACGACGGCCCCACCGACATCCCGCACGACGTCCGACATGAGTTGCACAGGGAAGACCGAGCCGTCGTTCCGTTTGTTGATCGTTTCCCGACGCCAGCTCGTCAGCGACTGCAGTTGCTGTGGCGTGAGCGGCGTCGCCTGCTTGTCGGCCGCAAAGACCCGCGCGTCCTGCCCAATCAGGTCCTCCACATCCCACCCGTGCATGTCGGCTTCGGCTGGATTGACGTAGACGATCCTCCCGTCCAGATCCGTGACGGTCACCCCCAGTTGGGTGGTTTCCACCGCCTTTTGGAGGCGCCGCAGTTCTCGCTCGATGGCGTTGCGGCTCGTCATGTCGCGGTAGATCCCGAACACACCGACCTGTCCCCCGCCGTAACGAACCGGCACGCCGGTGATGGAAACCTCGACGGGTGAACCGTTCTTGCGGCGGCGGACGGTTTCGAGCGTGACCTTCTCACCGCGCGTGATTTGCTGGGTGATGTCGTGGGCTTCGCCCCGATACTCCCCGGTCGTGAGCATATCGTCCATCGGGTGCCCGACCAGCTCTTCCTCGGTGTAGCCGAAGAGATCCGTGAACGGGCGGTTGATCCGAAGAACACGGGAGTCGTTGTCCACCAGCACGATCGCCTCAGGCGAGTTCTGAAAGAGCTCTTCCAGGTACGCTTTCTCGGTGGAGTACTCCTGCCACGTCCGCTCGTGCCCCGCAGAGATCCGGTGGAGCAGGGCGACGGTCAGCACCAGGGCGATGGCGGCGCCGACCGACGGAAGAGCCGCCACGCCTATAAACGGATCGGCTGCGGCGAAATCGATCGGGCCGAAGATCGCGCCGAGATGCTCCACGGACACGAGCATGAGTAGTCCGGCCAGTACCTGCCCGTAGCGATCGCGCAGCTTCACGAGCAGCACGGCGGCCCACCCGGCGGCGGCAAGCAAGGCGAAGAATGCGACCAACAGCAATGGCGTCATGGGCACCGGGGGTGCGATGGCGTGCTCGGGACAAGGCAGCGGACCGGCATGCTCCGCGCCGCAGCACGCATAAGATGGGCACGTCGACCACCGGACGCAAAGCGTCCGGAGTGCGAGCCGACCGCGTTCGGGTTATCATCTCGGGGCAGGTCCGAACACACGACCATGGTTCGCCCCTACCACAGGAGCTTGAGCATGGGTATCAGTCTCACATTCCTCGGGCATGCGGGCTTTCTGGTGGGCGATGGCCAGCACGCCGTGGCCATCGACCCGTTCCTCACCGGCAACCCATCAGCGACCGTGACACCGGACGTCATCCGCTGCAACGCGATCGTGCTCACCCACGGTCACGCCGATCACATGGGTGACACCGAATCCATCGCCACGTCCAACGACGCGACCGTGTACGCGGCCTTCGAGATCGCGGAGTTCCTCGGAGCCAAGGGCATTGCGGTCGAGCCGGGCAACCCCGGCGGGAAGATCACGACCCCATGGGGCTGGGTCGCGTTCACCCAGGCGTTCCACTCGTCGTCCTTCGAGGGACAGTACATGGGGATGCCGTGCGGTGCCGTGATCCACATGGGCGGCAAGACCGTCTATCACCTGGGCGACACGGCGCTCTTCAGTGACTTGAAGTTGCTCGGGGAGATCTACCGACCCGACGTGGCTCTCATCCCCGTCGGCGATCGATTCACGATGGGGCCGGAGCTTGGGACTATGGCGGCCGATTTCGTCGCGCCGAAGGTGGCGATCCCGATCCACTACGGCACCTGGCCGCTGCTGACCTCGGACATCTCCGCCTTCGCGCCAAAGGACGGGATCGAGGTCAAGGTCATGCGTCCCGGCGAGGTCTGGCAGTACGCCTGAACGACACCAGGGATCGGTGCCACCCCGGCACGCACGCGTCGTGCATCATTCGGGCTACGAGGTCGACATCGGGCCCCACGTGTTTCCCACGGCCAAGTACCGGCTCGTACGCGAGGACTTGATCGACCGCGGCGTTGTCACGGACACCGCGTTCATCGCGCCGACGCCGGTGACGGACGACGACGTCCGCCTCGTTCATACGGACGCGTACGTTGCGACACTCCGCGGAGCTGGGCTTTCTCCGGCGGAGGAGCTGCTGCTCGAGGTGCCGTACTCCGCCGCGTTGCGCGACATGATGTTGCTGTGTTCGGGCGGAACCTACCTGACGCTCACCATCGCGATCGCCCACGGCGTCGGCGTCCACCTCGGCGGCGGGTTCCATCATGCGTTTCCGGACCACGGAGAGGGATTCTGTCTCTTGAATGACGTGGCGATCGCGATCCGCATGCTACAGCGCGACCGCGTCATCGAAACCGCATGCGTCATCGATCTCGATGTGCACCACGGGAACGGGACTGCCGCGATCTTTGCGGACGATGCATCAGTCTTCACCTTCTCGATGCACCAACAGCACAACTACCCCGCATGGAAACCGCCGGGCGACATGGACGTCGGGCTGCCGGACGGCATTGGGGATGCGGCCTATCTCGGCCTGCTGGAAGATCACCTGGCGGCGCTCCTCGACGCGCATGCACCGGACGCGGCGGTCTACCTCGCGGGCGCGGATCCGTACGTGGACGACCAACTCGGTGGGTTGGCGCTCTCACGCGCCGGTCTCCGGCAGCGGGACGAGACCGTGCTCGGAGCGCTGCGAGCCCGACACATTCCCATAGCGATCACGCTGGCGGGCGGGTACGCCCGAGACGCGGCCGACACGGTGCAGATCCACGCGACGACCGTAGAGGCTGCCCTCCAGGTCGACACGCGCTAAAGAGGACCGAAGAAGAACGGGGGACGGCCGGACGGCCGTCCCCCTCGAGGTGCTGCGCTGGTGTGCCGATCAGGAGCGCTGGGCCGAAGCGCGCTCCAGATACAAGATGATGTCCTGCACTTCGCTCTGGGGCGGCGACCGCCGGAGGATCTGGACGGCATGCTGGCGCATGCGTATCACCACGGCAGCCCAATCGGCTTGGGAGTGTTGTGACGGGTCGGGCAACTCGTGGCAGCGGGAGCATTCGGTCATGAAGGCATCGCGGCCCGGCCCTGACGGCAGTTCCGTTTGCGCGACCTGCAATGCGTGCTCCAGAACGTACTGCAGGATCAACACGCGCTCGCGCGAATCCGGCACCGGCAGTGCGTAGGATGCCTCCAGCCCCTCCGCGCGCATCCACATGCGCCGGAGGACGGCCGGCCAATCGGTCGCGGAATGCGCGGCGGGGCTGGGCAGGCCGTGGCACTCGCCACAGTACTGCGTGTAGACCTGGACCCCCTCGGATCCCTGCCCCGGCAACTCGTCGGCAGCCGTGCCAATGGGCAGGCCGACCGCCGCGGACGCCGCGACCAGATCGGCAACCGGCGGCGCCTGGGCGGCGTCTTCTGCGGGGGGTGCCGCCTGGCACGCTGCCAACACGCACATCGTGGCGATCGGAGCGACCGCGCTCCGCCATCGGAACTCCATCGGGAACCTCACCATGTCATCCTCACAGAGGGGCTACAGAAGGGTGTAACTGATCGGCCGCCAAGAAATCATGAAGAACCCATGAACCGGCGCTTCATCTATGCCGGAACCGACTCGGCTTCCACACGCTCCACCATGATTTCCTTCGCGATGGCGGGATCGAGCGCCAACTCCGTTTCTCCCACGCGGAGAACCAGCGCCGGTCGCTGTTGCACCACGGTGATCTCCGCCCCGGGGACCACCCCGAACACCGCGAGGTTGTTGTGCCGCGTCTCCGCACCTGCACCGAGGCAGAGGACGCGGGCCTGATCGCTCGGGCGGAGGTCCCGCACGGTCATGACCGCTTCCGGCAGCTCCCGGCGCGGCGTCTTCGGCCGGCGCCGCAGCAGGTTCTCCAACCAGGAAACCGCCTTGGGTTGCTCCGCAAACTCATACTGGCAGTTGGGGCACCGATTGAGCTTGCACCAGGCCCCGAGCGGGCAGCCGTGGTGGCAGAGCGAATCCGCCTTCTCGAACTCGAACCCGCAGAACGGGCAGGTTAGAAACTCGCTATCCATAGCCCGATCCTGTGCACCGCGCCTCCGGTGAAGAACGCGAAAGGAAAGATGAATGCCGCCATCCGCCACGCCACCTTCATTCCATGCTCCTTGCCGATCATGAGGAAGTTGGCAAAGCAGGGCATGAAGAGCGTGATCGTCACCATCGCGACCAGGATCTGGTGCGGCCCGAGCACGGCAGCCGGCCCGGTGGCTGCGTCCAGGATGTAGACGGCACCGAAATCACGCCGCATGAACCCGATGAGGAACGCGTTCGCCATCTCGCGGGGCAGGCCCAGCCACCCGGTGACGAGGGGCTCCATGGCGGCCCCAATCAGGTTGAGTGCGTGCACCTTGTCCAGGAGGAACAACACGGCCGTCCCAACCACGAACAGGGGTATGACCTCCCGGAGGTACCAGTTGAGGCGACTCGCCGTCTTCACGAGCACGTTCGAGAGCGCCGGCCGCCGCATCGGCGGGATCTCGAGAATGAAATCGCTGGTCTCGCCACCCACCGCCTTGGAGGTCAGCCACCCGACCATGAAGATCACGCCGATCACGATGCTGAGCCACACCAGCGCGCCGGCAGGGGCCAGGGTGGCCATGAGCGCCAGCAGCACCCCAAGTTGTGCCGAGCACGGCACGGCGAGCGCGAGCAACATCGTGGTCACGAGACGTTCTTTCCGTGTCTCGAGGATCCGCGTCGTCATGGTGGCCATGGTGTCGCACCCGAGGCCCAGGATCATCGGCAGCACGGCCTTGCCGTTGAGTCCCATGAACCGGAACACCCGGTTCACCATGATGGCCATGCGCGGGAAGTACCCGGAGTCCTCGAGCACGCCGAACACCAAGAAGAACGTCGTCACGATCGGCAGCACAATCGCCATGGCGTAGCTGAAGGCCATCGTGATCGCTCCGTATTCTCCCACCAGGAAATCGTGGAAGAACTGCAGCGTCTCCTGCCACAGCGTCAGTTGCCCGATCGACAGCGCGTAGTCCGGACCGATCACGTCGCGCACCACGGTGGCCAAGGGCAGTTCGTGCACCGGCGTCGCCGGCACGGCGACGGCCAATTCCACGGGGGCGATGATGTGCTCGTGGGGGAAGCGGAAGACGGTATCGACGACCCGTATCGCCCACGGGCTCACATGTTGCTGGAACGCCCCGACCTCGAGCAGATCCACCAGTGTCCCGGCGCCGAACAAGCCGACAAACCAGAACACGAAGAAGAGCACAACGCCGAGGAACGCCACACCCTGCACGGGGTGCATGGCCCAGAAGCCGAGCCGCACCTGCAGCGACGCGTGGTCCGGCTGCTCGATCGAGTAGGTCTCGGCGAGGATCTCGTTGACCCTGTTGAGTCGCTCGCGATTGCGCTGGTAATCGCCGCCGGGGCCGTCCGCGACGTCGAGCCCCGCACGCAGTGGCTTGGCAGCCGGCAACGACCCAATCAGCTTGTCGATGCCTTTACTCCGCAGTGCCACGGTCGGCACGACCGGTACGCCCAACAGTTGGCTGAGGCGCTCGACGTCGATCTTGCCTCCGCGCGCGTCGAGCTCGTCGTACATGTTGAGCGCCAAGACCATCGGTCGCCCGAGTTCGGCGAGCTGCAGCGTCAACAACAGCGCGCGCCGGAGGTTCTTCGCGTCGCCGACCTGCAGGATCGTCGCGCCCTCGTACTCTTCGAGGACCGCGCGGGTGACCTGGGCATCGTCGCTGCGCTGGGCAAGATCATTGATGCCGGGCGTGTCGATGATCTCGCGCTGTTGCCCGTTGAAGTTGGCTTTCGCCCGCACGATCTCGACGGTCGTCCCCGGGAGATTCGACACCGTGACGTACTTCGAGGTCAAGTGCTTGAACAGCAGGCTCTTGCCGACGTTCGGGTTCCCCACCAGGACCGTCCGCAGCTCTCGGCCTCCCGCAGCTGCCTCCGGTACCGCCGCCATCGGCGGTGCCGCCCCCCTAGACGTCACGCCTGCCTACCTCCGCGTCGATCGATTACATGCTCGAGCATACAGAATATGTACCGAATTACTCGGATTTCCGCGACACGTTACCCGTGAAGCTCGCGTCACCGTGCGGCGCCGGAGGGACCCCCTATCCTGCACCCGCGCCGGTGCGGCTCAATGTACCCTCGCCGCAGCAGTTCAGGTACGGCCCCGCAGCGGCGGGCCGATCCGCCGGATGGGCCCCTGCAGGGCCGGGACGGGCGCATCTTGCGACGATGCTCGCCGAAACCGAACTTAACTTCTCGGAATCCAGACCTGCCTTCATGCTGAGGAAACAGCCATGTCGTCCCTCCCGACCCGACTGTCCCTGCTCGCTCTCTGCGCCTGTGCGAGTGCCGCACCACTCAAAGCCCAGCAACCTGATGTGGATGCCTTGATCGCCACACTCATCGGTGAGACACCGATGGTCGAGGACGCGCGCTGGCTCGCCGACGGCATCGGCGGCCGCGCCACCGGCTCGGCCGCGAACCTGGCGAGCGTCGAGTGGGCACTGCAGCGCTTCGAGGACGCCGGGGTCCGGGCCTGGAAAGAGCCGTTCCCTATGCCCGAGCTGTGGCTCGAGCGATCAGCCTCCGCGACAATCGGTGGGGACGTGTCATACACGGCCCGGGTCGCGGCCATGCCGTTCTCCACGGGCACCGGGGCGGCGGGCGTCACGGCACCGGTGCTCGATGCCGGGCGTGGTACCCCAGCCGATCTCGAGCGGCTGGGCGACGCCGTTCGCGGCGCCTTCCTCGTGGTCGAGACGGACCTCCTCGTCGATGTCGCTGGGCTGTTCCAGGAATACGCCGATGCCACGGACTTCGAGACCCGCGCGCTGCCTCTCGGAATCGCCGGCATCATCTATGTCGGCTCGCGGCCGAACAACATCCTGTACCGACACAATGCCTCGCGCGGCCCCGACAACACGCACCCCATGGTCGTGATGGAACGGGATGCCGGGACGCGGCTCCTCCGGCTTCTCCGCGCCGGCGCAACGCTTTCCGTCACGCTGCACATCGACATCGAGGGTGGGGAACCCTTCGAGAGCTATAACGTGATTGCGGAGATTCCCGGGTCGTCGTCGCCTGAGGAGATCGTCTTGATCGGGGCGCACCTCGACTCGTGGGACATCGGCACCGGGGCGCTCGACAATGGCGCCAACGTCGCCATGATCATGGATGTCGCACGCCAGATGCGGCGCCTCGGCATGCAGCCCCGCCGCACTATTCGGTTCGCGCTCTGGAATGGCGAGGAGCAGGGCCTCATCGGGTCGTGGCGGTACACGGAGCAACACCTCGACGAGATGGAGCGGTTCGTGATGGCCAGCTCGTTCGATATCGGAACGGGGCGGATCGCCGGGTTCTTCACCGGGGGCCGCCCGGAAGTCGCGGCCGCCACCGATCGCGCACTCGAGCCCGTTGCCGGCCTCGGCCCGTTCCAACAGATCGACGCACCCATCGTCGGCACCGACAACTTCGACTTCATGATGCAGGGCGTGGCCAACCTGGTGGCGAATCAGGCGCCCGCCAACTACGGCCCCAACTACCACGCGCGATCGGACACCTTCGACAAGATCGACCAGCAGCAACTGCGCCTCAACGCGGCCATTGCCGGTGCTGTCGTGTGGGAATTCGCGAATATGGACGTCTCGTGGGGCCGACAGACCCGCGCGGAGCTCGACGAGTTGGTGGCCAACACCGATCTTCAGGCGCAGATGACCATGCTCGGGATCTGGGACGACTGGGCCGAGGGCCGGCGGGGCCGGCAGGACCGTTAGGGTCGGCGCAGCACCAGTGCGGCGTTGACGCCGCCGAATCCGAACGAGTTCGAGAGCACGACATCGGGCGAGGCGCTCAAGCCGCCATCGGCGAGGTAGGTGAGATCGCATGCCGGGTCCGGCCGCCGGAGATTGACGGTCGGTGGGAACCACCCGCGGGCGATCCCCAGGGCGCAGATCGCAGCTTCGATCGCTCCCGAGGCTCCGAGTGGGTGACCGTAGTACCCCTTCGTCCCGCTCACCGCCATCCGATGGGCGTACTCACCGAACACCTGCTTGAGCGCAGCGGTTTCGGTCGTGTCGTTGAGCGGGGTCGACGAACCGTGCGCGTTCACGTATCCCACTTCGTGTGGTAAGACGTGCGCATCCTCGAGCGCGAGCCGGACGGCACGCGCCGCTTCACGGCCATCCGGCTTGGGGGCCGACATGTGGAAGGCGTCGTTCGTGAGGGCGTAGCCGACGATCTCGGCATAGACCTGCGCACCTCGCGCCAGCGCGCGCGACTTCTCTTCCAGGACGAGCACGGCCGCCGCCTCACCCATCACGAACCCGTCGCGGCCTTCATCGAACGGGCGGGATGCCGTTGCCGGATCGTCATTCCGTGTCGACATCGCGCGTATCAGCGTGAACGCTCCGAAGCTGAGCGGTGCCAACGGGGCCTCGGCCCCACCGGCCAGCATGACGTCCGCTCGCCCGGCACGAATCTCCCGGAACGCATCGCCGACGCCGATCGTGCCTGACGCGCACGACATGCCGTTCGTCTGATTGGGACCCGTTGCACCGACGTGGATGGCGATGTTGCAGGATACCGCGCCGCCGAACACCGCGGTCGCGAGCGTCGGATTCACGTGCCGCAAACCGTGTTGCAGGTAGGTGGCCGATTGCCCTTCCGCTTGCGCGACCCCTCCGAGGGCCGAACCCATCATCACTCCGACCCGGTCCCGGTCCTCCTGCGCCAGGCTCAGCCCCGCATCTGCGACCGCAAGCTCGGCCGACACGACACCGATCTGCGAGAACCGATCGAGCCGTCGCGCCGTCTTCTCTCCCATATGGTCGGTAGCAACGAAGTCGTCGATCTCGGCTGCGATACGCGACTTGAACCGACTGGCATCGAACTGCGTGATCGCGCGTACCGCCGAGCGCTTGGCCCGGAGTCCCGCCCACAACCCCTCGGCCCCCGTCCCGATCGGCGTGACGCATCCGATGCCCGTGATCACGACCTCACGCATCCAGCTCCGCCTTCCGCTTCACACCGGCTAGGGTCCGCGAGGCGATTCCGTGCACGAATACCGGGCCAATCACCCAATCCGCGGCAACGCGGCTGATCAGCGGCCACCGTGGGCCGTCCCACTCGTGGACGATGCTCACCGCCACCTGTCCGTCGTGCGGCTCGAACTTCCACACCACGTCCATGCCCTTCGTGATCCCCGCGATATGGTGGTACCGCACTTCGTGCAGGTCGGGCCGAATCTCCATCTCCGACGTCCACCACGTCGGGTAGTTGAAGACCCCGAACGGACGCCATGCCGCCATCTCGACCACCCCACCATCGGTGCGCCGCTCGTGCATGGTGACCCATCGGTAATGCCGCAGAAACTCCGGCCAGCGCTCGACATCTGCGGCAACGCGGAACACCCGATCGATCGGGGCGGCAACGACCGCTTGGTCAATGGTGTACACGATCGACCCTCCAATACGCGACGAGTCGGAAGCCGGGACGCCGCCGGACGACCGCCGGGTACCCAGCATGACGGCACAATGTCTCGAGCTCGGCTACCGTGAACCCCCGGCGGACCGACAGGACACCGTCGGCACGGCTGATGGGGTGAAAACGAAGCAGCAGGGCGGCAGCTGAGATACCCCACGCCGCCGCCCTGGTTCGCCTGAGGTCGGCAATCACGACCCCCACCCGGGCGACGCGCTCGAGTTCCGTGAACAAGGTCGCCGCCGATGCAGGGTCGTAATGGTGCAGGAGCTGGCTCGCGACGACGATGTCGACGCTGCCCGACGCCAGCGGCAGGTGGAACGCATCGGCCCGCACCGAGAGCAGCCGCGCCTCGCGCGCCATACGGGCAGCTTCCGCGTGAAAATCGAGCGCGATGCCGCGAACGCGGTGCCCATCTCGGCGGAGATTCCCTGCGAGCGCCTCCAGCACGTCCCCGGCCCCGGCGCCAACATCGGCGATGACGACTTCGCGTGGGTCACCGCACAGCCGCCACGCCACCGAATAACCGATTGGCGAGAGCGATGTCTCGGAGCGTCGCACGCGCGAGTCCCGGATCCAGTGTCGGTGAATCGAGGGCCTCCGCCCCCAGCGCCGACAACACCCCACGTCCTTCGGGCCGCTCGTCGCTCACACGACCAACCGCAGCAGGAATCCGGGACGCAGGACCGCACGGGGCGGCACGAAGTCGCCGGTCACGCCGACCAACAGATCGGCCATCGCCCGCCGGCGCGCCAGGCGTGCAGCCGCATGATCGAGAAGCCGCGGGTGCGAGATTGCCACCCCGATCAGGCGCTCCACGCGCCACTTGCCCCCGAAGGCACGACGCCGCGCTCGATCGTAGACCGCCAGGTCCTTGGCTTCCAGCGTGTCGTTCTCGATGAGCTCACTCAGATGCTCATGGATCAACTCGGCACCGTGCAGTGCCGCGTATACACCTTCACCGGTAAAGGGGTCATAGAAATCCGCCGCGTCGCCGACCAGGACGGCGCGGTCTGCCGTGGCGCGCGTGGTCGAACGTGCAAACGGCCCCGCGGTTGACACTGTGCCCTCCCGACTGGCCGCGGCCAAGCGGGCCGCGACTGCCGGGAACCGTTGCACGGCCGCATCGAACCGCGCTTCCGCCGACGCGCCGTCCGGCAACATCGCAGCGTCGAGGACCACGGCAACGTTCGTCAGGGTCTTCTCCACCCGCGCGAGCCCGACATACCCGCCGCGACCGACATGCATCTCGCCGACGTCACCGATATCTGCGACGCCGCGATAGTGCGTCACGAACGCGTGGCGTTGCGGCTTCCCGCGACGCACGAGCTGCAGGTCGCTTGCCACGCGCGAGTTGAGGCCGTCCGCACCGACCACCAACCGGGCCGTGAGCACCTCCGTTCCGGTGTCGTCACGCACCTGGACGGCCCGGTGCGTCGCGTGAAGCTCCACGCTTTCGACGCGCGTTCGCTCGCGCAGCGTGGCGCCCTTCTTGACTGCCATCTTCACGAGCGCGTGATCGAGCACGGTGCGCCTGACGGCGAGGCCGCGATCGCTGAAACCGCGATACGGCGCCGCACCGCTGAACCTCCCCGTGAACTCCGTCCCATTCGGGCTGACGATCCGCATGCCCACCAGGTGTTCCGCCTGCGCTCGAAGCCCGGCCAAGACACCAAGGCGATCCAGGATACGACCGGTCTCCGGACTGAGATACTCTGCACACGGCTTGTCGCGTGGAAAGGCCGCCCGGTCGAGCAACAGGACGCGCAGGCCCCGATAGGCGAGGAGGGCCGCCGTCCCGCTTCCGGCCGGACCCGCGCCGACGACGATGACGTCGTACGCCGAACCACTCATCTCGTGCTGGGTGGGGCGCTGCGGTACCGTTTTCGGGTACGCGTCGCGAAACTGCTGGACATGTGCATACGCAGGGATGAGTAGACCGGTGAGCGACAACGTGTCAACCACCTCCGGACCCGTACGCGCCCCCGGCCGACCTCCCGAGACGGTGCTCCCGGAGCTCGACCTCGCGGCCCATCTGCGGGACCCGACGATCAAGCAGCGGTACGTCACCGTCATGTTCGACGTTATCGCCCGGCGCTATGATCGCTTCACGCGGCTCTTCTCCTACGGGATGGACGCGCGGTGGAAGCGGGATCTCCTCGAACCGCTCGCAGGTCAGGGGGGAATCGATCTGGTCATCGACCTCGCGTGCGGCACCGGCGACCTGGCACTCGGCGCCTCAGCGCATCAGCCCTCGGCGCGCGTCCTGGCCTTGGACGTATCACGCCCAATGCTCACGATCGCCGCCGACCGCGCCCGTGACGCCAGCGTGCACGTGGGCGCAGCCGATATGGTCACCCTCCCCATCGCTGACGGCGCCGCCGACGGCGTCACGATTGGCTACGGCGTGCGCAATGCGCCGACCGCAGACGGGGCACTCCGTGAAGTGGCACGCATACTGCGGCCCGGCGGCGTCGTGCTCATCCTCGATTTCTACCGGCCGCGCTCGCGGCTCTGGCGCGCGCTGTTCCTCGGCTACCTCCGGGTAGCCGGACGTCTCGTCGGGTGGTGGTGGCACGGAATCCCGGCGGCCTACGGCTACATCGAACCCTCGATCCGGGGTTACCTGACCGCGGAAGAGATGACCGAGGCCCTCGAGGCACACGGGTTCGCGGTGGAGCGCGTTCGCCGTAAACTCGGCGGCGGTGTCGCGCTCCACATCGCGCGTCGGTCCTGACTACCAGCGCCGCGGCAGATCGGCGATCACTCGATAGGCATCCCGGGCAATCAACAGCTCTTCGTTCGTCGGGATGACGAAGGCGCGCAGGCGGGCGTCGGCCGTCGAGATCTCACCTTCCTGGCCGCTGGTGATGGCCTCGTTGCGCTCCGAGTCGAGCGTGAGCCCGAGGTGATCGAGCCCAGCGCACACCCGACGCCGCACGGCCGGGGCGTTCTCGCCGATCCCGCCGGCGAAGACCACCGCATCACACGGCCCCATCTCCGCCAAGTACGCACCGATATACCGCCGGACGCGGCGACAGAAGATCTCGATCGCCAATCGCGCCCGCCGGTCCTGGTGCTCCGCCTCCTCGTCGAGCAACTCACGCATGTCGCTCGTGAGCCCTGAGAGACCGAGCAGGCCCGACTGCTTGTTCAGCAGCGTGTCGATCTCGGAGATCGTCATCCCTTCCTTGAGCGTCAGATACTCGATCAGCGACGGATCGACATCGCCGGCACGCGTGCCCATGACCAGGCCTTCGAGAGGCGTGAACCCCATCGACGTATTGAACGACTGTCCGGCACGAATGGCGCACGCCGAGCACCCGTTACCGAGATGTAGGGTGATGATGTTGACCTGTTCCGGTGCCATCTGATGCAGCAACCGGTAGCGATAGGCGATGTACCGGTGGGACGTGCCGTGGAATCCGTAGCGGCGTACCTTGTGCCGGCGGTACAGCTGGTACGGGATGGCGTAGAGATACGACTCCTCCGGCATCGTGGAGTGAAACGACGTATCGAAGACCGCGACCTGGGGCACGCCCTCGCCCAGAAGTTCCTGCGCGGCGCGGACCCCCTTGAGGTTCGCGGGGTTGTGGAGCGGCGCGAGCTCGATGCAATCCTCGATGCCGTCCAGCACCGCACCGTCGATCAACACAGAGCGCCGAAAGTGCTCGCCTCCATGCACCACCCGGTGCCCCACCGCATGGATGTCCGCCAACGTCGTGATGTGGTCGATCTGCGACGCCCGAGACACAATCCATCGCAGAATCCGATCGATGGCGGCGCGGTGGTCCCGCAGCGGTTCCGCATGCCGTTCCTACGGGTGCCCGTCCGCCTGGAACGTGATCAGCGCCTGCCCCCCGATCCGCTCGATCACGCCACTCGCCAGGCGCCGATCGGCGTCCGCCTCGATCGCGTCGCTGTCGGTCTCGATGATCTGGAACTTGACCGTCGCGGATCCGCAGTTGAGTACGAGAATGTTCATCGCCTGTCGTTCCTCCACCCTGTTCCCGGACCAAGCACCGTTCACCGGCGCCGGATCACTGCCCTCGAATCAGTTCTGCGTCGACCGCAATCTGCAGGTATGCCAGCACGGCCTCGGGCGTCACCACGCCGTAGTAATGGGCACCTGCCTCCCGTGCCTCCGCGGCAACGAACCGGTAGATGTCCCACCCCGAACGCTCGCCGTCGATTGCCTGCATGACCTCCATACCCATGAGCGAGTGCAGTCCGGATGCGCTGCGCAAGCGGTCGCGCCGCTCGCGAAACTCCGTCGGCCCCGCGATCAGCGCCGGGCGCATATCGGCGAGCGATGCCTCAGCGTCGGTCTGCCCTCGCCGGGTCGGTGGATTGGCACCGGTCGCCGCGCGGTAGGCAGCATCTACCTGTACCTGCATCTGCTCGTGCATCCGGTCGAGCGATGCTTCCACCGCCTGCACGCGGGACGCGGATGCGGCGACATCCGTGAGCGAACGCGCTGCGAGTTTCTCCCGCATCGAAGCGTACCACAGTTGGTCGACCGCGTGATGATATGCCGCATCCGTATCGCGTTCCTGCGCAATCCACGTCAGCGCGAGCTCCAGATTCCGACCCATGCGCTGGACACCACGCCCGGTCGTCATGGCCGTCAGCACCGGCGTGTCGTCCGCATCGAGGTCGGCCATGGCGTACGCGATGAGTGCAACTGCCGCTGCACTTCGTCCCAGCTGCGTGCGATCGATGTTCCAGAGATCGTCATCGCTCGAGTGGATATACCGGTCCGGCATGTTCGTGAAGCTCACGGCAGGAATGCCGATTGGGGCTTCGAAGAACGTCATGTGATCGCTGTTGGCATGGAAGTAGATCATCTCGGCGTTATACCGATGCATGCTCCCCAAGTGGGCCATATGCGGGTTCGGGTACAGCAGCGTGCCGGCTTGAGCCTGGGCCAGTTCGTAGGTGTTGCCGGCGACCATGAACTCCACCACGGATTCCACGACGTCGTTGAAGAAGTGGAACCGTGACGCCGGTACGCGCGTGATGTTCTGCTTCCGCAGGATGTCCTGTGACTGATCGGCGCCCACCATGTCCTGGTTCACGTTCACCCACATGGTGTGGTGCGCCTCCGGGTTGTCGGCAAAGTACTGTCGCTGGCTCGAGATCTCGGTGACCCACCAGAACCGGACATTGCGTGTCGGGCGGGGGATGCGACCCGACTCGATGAGCGCCGAGAGCGCACGGGCAATCTCCAGCATGCTGGCCGACCCGCTGGCATCGTCGTTGGCCGAGAAGCCCTCTTCCTGGAGATGCCCGGTCAACACGATGTCCTGCCCCGCCGCCGGGTCCGTGCCGGGAAGAAACGCCTCGACCATGACCATCCAGGGCTCCGCCCCCTGATCGGAGTCGAAGGCACTTCGCACCAGTGCGTGCACCTCGACCGGCTCATCCGACTGCTGGAGGCGATTCCGGAGGGCGACGCCCTGCCGCGCAGACAGGCTGAACTGCCACGTCGGCTCGCACCCGCCGGCTGTGTCTGCCGTCGACACGCGCGTCCATCGCAGCTGATCGGGGCGTGACAGCCCCGCTCCCTGCGTGCCGAGATCCGGCGAAAAGGGGCTGGGGTACCACACGACACCAAGCGCCCCACCCTCGCAGACGCCTCGCCGCATGGCGCGGGAGGACGAGCCGTACGTGAGAATGACCTTCCCGGTGAGGGCCTTGCCGTCGTAGTCGGCATCCGTGCCGGGTCCGAGATCGATCAACGCACCCCGCACATCAGCGGGCCGGCTGTAATCGGCCAGGTGCAGCACGTTCTGCAGCGTGCTCGCGATGCGTTCCGGTTGGTCACCGGTGATCCAGAGGTCCGCAAACTCCGCATTCCACGGGCGCGACGTAGCCGGCTGCTTGATAATCTGCACGTCACCCAATCCCAAGGCCCGCGCTTTGTCCGCGACGTATTCGGCAACCTGCCAGAGTCCATTGGACCCGCCGCCCGGTCGGTGGAACTGGGTCATGAATCGGATGTGCTCGTACGCGGCGTCTCCCGATACCTCCTGCAGGATCAGGTTCGTGTGTGCCGCATCGAGCACGGGGAGTTCTTGGGCATCGACGGGACGGCTGGTGGCGACGACGAGTACGGCCGCGGCCACCACCGTGCCGAGTATCGGGAACCGCTGGTGCATCCGTTACTCCTGCGAGGCGTTCTGTGGAAACGAACTTCCATAAGAGTCGCTAAAGCTAGCAGGTTGCGGCCGTTGCAGGCGCTGCGGCGGATTCGTGGCGGTGTATGACGGTTTTACTCGTGCTTGCCGCCCGGCAGGTACCCCGGCAAGATTGCAATATCCGCTCAATGCGGAGGGAGACGATGGGCAATCAAGGCCTCGGTGCGTCGATTTGGTGCGGGATCGTGGCGGTGGCAGTGGGGGCGGCCGGTCTGATGGTCAACGTCTGGGTCGGGCTTGCGCTCCTCGCTTTGGGAGCGGCGTGGTTCAGCCGCGCATGCTACCGCGACTATCGGGGAGCTGAACGCTAGACGGCGCGCGCGATCGACAGAGACGGAGTGCGTCAGTCGCTTCTCGGCGGCGTGGAGAGTAGCGTCCATTCGCCGCGCTGTACTCCCCTGCGTCAGAATCCGGTGCATCTTTGATGGGCCATCATTCCGGTCCCGAAGCGCAGTTGTACGCCGGGGACGTGGGGGAGGGGGACCCGTGGACCGCACCGTTGAGCAGGTCGCACGCGCACTCGAGAGCCGCTACCGTGTCGAGCAGGTGATCGGCAGCGGTGGCATGGCAACGGTGTACCTCGCCCGCGATCTCCGGTACGACCGCCCCGTCGCCGTCAAAGTGCTCAAGCCGGATATCGCCGCGGCGGTCGGGACTGACCGGTTCCTTCGGGAAATACGCATCACCGCGCAGTTGAACCACCCACACATCCTGCCCCTGTACGACAGTGGGGCGGTCTACAGGGGGGTCGACGGATCGCTGGATCCCGAGATCGTAGGAGTCACGTCCGACCAATCCGCGGACCCCGCGGCCGGTCGGTCTCTCGAGCTCCTGTTCTACGTCATGCCGTACATCGGTGGGGGATCGCTGCGCCGGCGGCTGCTCTCCGGCACCCCACTGGCCTTGGCCGACGTCATGCAGGTAGCAGCACAGGTCGCTGCTGCACTGGACCATGCCCATCGCACGGGTGTGGTGCACCGGGACATCAAACCGGAGAACGTGCTCTTCTCCGAAGGCCTGGCCGTCGTATCCGACTTCGGGATCGCCAAGGCGCTGTCCGCACCAGGTGAGCGGGGGGTCACGGTCACGGGATTCCCGCTGGGCACCCCGGGGTACATGAGTCCCGAGCAGGCGGCGGGGCGAACCGATCTCGATGCCCGGACGGACGTCTTTGCACTAGCGAGCATCGTGTACGAGATGTTGGTCGGCGAGACACCCGAGCTCTGGCCGGCAGACGATGCGCTGCGTCTCGGCCGCTTCGTTGACGCGTCGGCGGAACACCGCACGCGCCTCGATACCTTGCCCGCGAGGGTCGAGCAGGCGCTCACCCGCGGGCTCGCGCTTCGAGCTGCGGATCGGTTTCCCTCACCATCGGAACTCGTCGCGCATCTCGCCGGTGGGACGAAGCGCGGATCCGCAATCGACGACGCCGATGTGCGGCGCATCTTCGAGCGCGCCGCCGAGCTGGAGGCAACGCTGCCGACCGAGGGGGGCGCCCTGTCGCTCGGTGGCGTTGAGCGGGTGGCGGCCGAAGCGGGCATCCCTCCGGCGATGGTGCGGAGCGCTGCGCGGGAACTGGATGTGGCGGCCCCCTCCGACGTGTCGGATCACCTGCCCGGCGTCACCGTCGTTCGTAAGCCGGAGAAAAGTGGGAAGATCATCATCGAGCGTGTGATCGACGGCACACTGCCGCCGAACGCCCGGGATCGCATGGTGCGCGAGATCGAGCGCACCTTGGGGTTCGTCGGGTCGGTGTCGGATGTCGGACAGTCGGTGCGCTGGAGCGGGCAGCTGCCCGGGTATATTGGGCGGGATGTCCGGGTGACGGTGAGTACCGAGGACGATCAAACCCTGGTGCACGTCGAGGAGCACATCGAACTGCGCGGGGGATCGATCTTCGTTCCGGGATGGGGTGCGGCCGGCGGGGCGCTGCTCTCATTAGCCGCAATTGCGGTCGCCGGGTTGCCTGAGCAGGCTCTGCTGTTCGTGGTTGCCCCGGTGGCCATCGCGGGGGCGATCACCACCACAACGCAGGTGATTAGCCGCCTGACAAGAAAACGCCGGCCCGAGCTGGAAGCGCTCGCGGACCGGCTGGCGACCCGCGCCGCCGATGCGATCGGCGCGGGGAGAGCGGAGGATGCGGGAGAGGAGCGGTAGCGACTCGGTCTTCAGGAAGACCGACGATTACCGCGCCGATGACGCCGCCGCGCTGCGACCGCCTTCAGGCGCCGCACCGTGCTCGGCTTCACGTAATACCGCTTGTTTCGTACGTCCTTCAGGATACCTGCCCGCTGCACCTTCTTGCGGAAGGTCTTGAGCGCCCAGTCGAAGGAGTCGTTCTCGTCCAGAATGATCTCAGCCATTACCAAGTCCCCAAAGAACCGTCGACATACCGCCGACCCGCGGCGCGGGAACCGAAAACCCCGGAAACACGCGGGCAGCGACGCAGAGCGAACCTAATCCGTCACGCAGGGAAAAGCCAGTCCGCCCGCCCAGCCGGCTAGGGAGCCCCGAGCGCCCCCGACCGCTGCCGCACACGGGGCCAGACGCTCTCGACCACCGCGTCGATCCGGCGGGCGACCGCCGGGTCGCTGAGGACGCGCTCGAACAGCGCAGACCGCAGGACGCGCCGGTCCAGTCCCAGCGGGGAACGCCGGTAGGCCTCGGTCACCCAGCGCACCGCCTGCTCGGCGTCTCCGATCCAACCGTAGAACCCCGCCAGATCCTCGACACGAGCCACATCCGTATACACGGTATCCGTGCGCGGCCCCTGTACGACGGCGGTGAGCGAGTCGATGATGGCGGTCGCTTCGTCCCGTCGCCCCAGGGCCCACAGGCACGCGGCGCGCACACCTTCGTGCGGCCCGAGCTCGAGGGCGACGCAGTCGTCCGCCCGACCTGCCAACAGCATCGCACGCCCCTCCATTGCTCGGGAGAGGGTGAGCTCCGGCTCGAGCTCCGTGGCGCGCTGCACGGCCTCGATGACCATGTCGTAGTCGCCGAGCGGGAATGCCGCGAAGGCGAGGCTGAGGTAGCGGGCAGGCGACAGCGGATCGAGATCGATCGCTCGACGGATGGCGGCGACGGCTTCCTCGTCCTTCCCCTGCAGCAACAGCACCCCCCCAGCCCACGCCATCGATTGTGCCGAGTTCGGCTCGGGTCCGAGGGCCCGGCGGAAGTCGCGCGCCGCGTCCTTGGTTGGTCCGTATGCCCGGCTGACCAGCCAGCCACGGGTGCCGTACGCCCGTGCGAATTGCGGGTCCAGCCGCAGGGCCTCGTTCACCGCCGTCAGTGACCGACGGGCGGCCTCGTAGCCGTCGAGATCGATGTCGTACCGGTAGAACAGCGCCAGGTTGTAGGCGTTCGCGAGTCCGGCGAACGCGGGGGCGGATGTCGAATCGAGCCGGATGGCATCCCGAAAATGTTGGATCGCTCGGCGGATGCCGGCGGGGGTCCGGCGCCCGAGCCAGTGGGTACCGAGAACGTACTGCCGATGTGCCGGTCCGGTGCGCACGGCGAGCCGAGGACGCGCGGCGAGCCCGACGTTGCCGGCGATCAGATCGACGACACCGGGACCCAGTTGTCCCAACATGTCCCGCTCGTTCCGCTCGTCCACCCACCAGGAGTTGCTGCCGACGAGGCGCCCCGTTTCGGCTTCGACCAACTCGGCTTCCAGTCGTACCCGACCGTCCACGGTCCGGAACTGCGGCACCAGCACCAGGCGCACGCCGAGTGCCCGACCGAGTTCGGCCAACCGCACGTCCTCGGTGGCCTGCGCGAGCACGGAGACATAGGCCGATGTCTTGAGCTCGGGGATCTTCTGCAGGTTCGCGATCACGTCGTAGACCAGCGCGTCACCCAGCCGATCGAACCACTCGTCGCCCGTGAGGTTCCGCGCAGGGACCACAGAGACCGAATCGGCGTACCGGGGGGCGCCGACGGAGAGTGCGGCCTCCGGTCGCACGATCAGCCGCCACACGCCGACGACGCCGAGCACCGCCACGAGCGCAACCGCCGCCCACAACCGCCAACCCCATCGACGCCACCCGGGTCCCGTGGGGACCTGAGGGAGGTGAATGGAAGACGACGTTTGGCTGCTCCGCAGCACCATCAGGACTTCCGCAAACTCCGCCGCTGACGGGTATCGCTCCTGCGGCCGCTTCGCGAGCGCACGCTGCAGCGCGGCATCGACCTCCTTCGCGAGTCCCGGCACGTCGGTCAGCGCCGATGGGGGCTGTTGCGTGATGTGCCGCGCCAACACCTCGTCGGACGGACCCGAACCGAACGGCGGCTGTCCCGTCACCATTTCGAACAACACGCAGCCCAACGCGTAGGTGTCGGTCCGCCCATCGATCTCGCGCCGGCCCGCCGCCTGTTCCGGGCTCATGTAGGCTGGCGTCCCCACGGCAATCCCCGTCTCCGTGATCTGATCCGTCCCCGCAGCAGAGATGGCACGGGCGACGCCGAAGTCGGTGACCATGGCGTAGCCGTCGTGCAGCAGGACGTTCTCCGGCTTCACGTCGCGGTGCACGACATTGTTGGCATGGGCATGCTGGAGCGCTTCGGCGACTTCGGCCCCGATGCGGAGTGCGACGGACAGCGGGAGCGCCCCCTCCCTGCGCAACCGCTCCCGCAGTGTCTCTCCCTGGATGTAGGGCATGACGTAGTAGAGGAGGTCACCGGCTTCGCCGGCGGCGAAGATCGGCACGATGTGCGGGTGCGTGAGGCTGGAGAGCAAATCGATCTCGCGCAGGAACCGCTCGTGCCCCAACCGCTCGGTCACGCCCGGCTCGAGCACCTTGATCGCGACGTACCGATTCGGGTGCCGCTCGCGCGCGAGGACGACCGTGGCCATCCCCCCACGGCCCAACTCCCGCTCGACCTGGTATCGCTCCGGCAGCGCCCGCTGCAGGCGCTCGAGAAAATCGCTCATCAGCCTCCGTACCCCTGCCGTTCGCCCTCGGCGTCGGTCATGCTCGCGCGCAGCAAGTATGCGTGGGCTGCGAACCGATCACAAGCGGTCGCGCCGAGCCGCGAGACGCATCGCCGCGCGCACCACCGACGTTCTATTTGGGCACGAAGAGGTCGATCTGGGGCGGTTCCAGGGGGAGATCCAGTGCGCGCAGCACGTCGTCGATCCACTCCGGGCGGCGCGGCGAATCGAGTCGCACGCATCCGACACCGAGGAGGTCGAGGATCTCCTCGATCACCGAGTCGATCTGCAGCTGGAACGTCGCGTCCAGGTCCCGCGTTCCGTCGAACGACGGTGCCTGCAGCACCGGGACCTTGAACAGCCCATCGTACGTCTCGACCCAGTGGCGCACGAGCGCCTCATACTCGGGACGCCGGCCGATGCGCGCCACCATATACGCGTAGTTGTCGAGCACGGAGCGGTCACAAATGACCGCCTCGTACCTCGTCGCGGCCTCGATCTCCGCTGCGATCTGCGCGTGGAGGATCCAGGCCTGAGCGTCGAGCGTGGTGTCGCGGTTGATGGGAAGCGGGCAGCTCCGCGCGACTTCCTTGACGATGTCCACGCCGAGATCCAGGCGCTTGAGCCGCGACGCCAGATCGAAGCACAGGGTGGTCTTCCCGACGCCATGCGTCCCGATGAACGCAACCTTCACGCGCTCCCTCCGCTGGTTGGTGCCATGCACGTCACGCCACGGCTCAATAGCGGGAAAACGCCGGTTCCTGTCAACCGGCATCCGCGGACCACGGTCGCCGCGCTTGCGCGGCCCACGCTCCATCGCGTAGACTGGCCCCTCACGATGCGCAGTCTTCGATCGTCCACCCGTCGCCTACCGTTGGCGTTGACCGTGCTGGTCCTCGGCGCGTGCGGCGCACCGCGCGCTGACGGGCCGGCAGCGGCGTCGAGTTTCGGCCACTTGGTGGCGTCGCTCTCGGAGCCGGGCGGGTACTTCGACACCGACAACCTCATCTCCAACGAGCGATCCTACCTGCACGCCGTGACCGGGCTCGAGCGTCTGCAGGTGCGTGGCGGCGCGTATGTAGGGGTGGGGCCCGACCAGAACTTCTCGTACATCGCGGCGATCGAGCCCGAGATCGCCTTCATCGTCGACATTCGCCGCGATAACGTGCTCCAGCACTTGATGTTCAAGGCGCTGTTCGATCTCGCGGACTCGAGACTCGAGTACCTCTGCCTGTTGCACGCGCGACCGATACCCGACGACGTCGCGCTGTGGCGCGACTCGAGCGCGACGGCCCTCATCCGGTATGTCGACAGCGTGCCGGTGGCGCCCGATTGGACCGAGCGGGCACAAGCATCGGTCGCGACGATGGCCGGCACCTACGGCGTGCCGCTATCGGACACCGACCAACTGACCATTCGAGGGTTCCACAGTGCGTTCGTCGAGGCCGGCCTCGACCTGCGGTTCCAGAGCCACGGGCGCCGACCGCGATGGCATTATCCCACCTTCCGCGATCTGGTGCTCGAAACCGACCGCACCGGCCGGCAGGTGAGCTTCCTCGCGTCCGAGGATCGGTGGCGGGTCGTCGAGGCGTTGCACGAGCGGGACGCCATCGTACCGGTGGTCGGGGACTTCGCGGGGTCGCACGCGCTGGCGGGAATTGCCGCCCTCCTCGAACGCCGAGGGTTGACCCTGTCGGCGTTCTACACGTCGAACGTCGAGTACTACCTGATCGAGGACGGGACGTTCGGTCAGTTCGTCGACAACGTGAGCCGATTCCCGATCGACGACCGGAGCGTCTTCATCCGGAGCTTTTTTGGACGGAACTTCGGGTTCGTACACCCGGATGCAGTGCCCGGGTACTACAGCGTACAGCTCTTGCAACGCGTGGAGGACTTCGCGGCCCGACACGCCGACGGCGGATACCGCTCGTACGGCGATTTGGTCACGCACGCCCTCGTTCCCACCGACCCCTGACGCCTCCGCACGGGCGTGTTCCGCCCCCTCGGTGAGCGCGCAGTCACCGCAGTCTCCCCGTCAGCCCGCTGCGTCGGTATCGGCGGACTCGCCAGCTCCCTGCTCCGCCGCGGCGATCGCCTGCACGGCACGCGCCACGGCCACAATCGTGTCCCAGTCCTGCGCAACGATCGACTGACCGTGCGCCAGGTTGTTCCGAAGCGTCTCGAGGCGGCGCACGAGCTGTTTGGCCTGGCGCTTCGACTCGACGCCGAACAACGCATACCAGCCGGTGTACCCGGTGGCAATCCACCCGAGATCCCCGAACTGCAGCGCGTCCACCGTCCCCAGGTCGCGGCCCCGGCGCGCCCGCTCGTCCTTGAGACTCCGGGCCTTCGCCAGACGCCCCGGGGACAGTGCCTCGCGCCAGTCGGGATCACGCCGGATGCGGTCGCGTGCTTGCGACTCCAAAAACGTGAGCACGCCGAACAGCCACGCACGGAATAGCAGCGAGTCCATGCCCTCGCGATGGACCATGCCGGCCGAGCCACGGAGATACACGCGCCCATGCGTCGCGACGGCGAGGACTGTCTCTGCGCCACCTGCCACGGGAGCAATCGAGGGTTCCAGCGCCGCGTCCGCCGCCCACGGGTGCGCAAGTCGCTCGGCCGTGAAGACCGCGTCGAACGCCGTCACGGAATCGATGCCGACGCCGGCGTCAGCCATGAGTCACGACCGGTCGGTGAGAGGGCATGGTGAGAACGTGCGCTCCCGGTCGACTAAAGAACAGGGGCGGTGACGGGTGGGTGCGCGACGTGCGCCAGCCCTCACAGCACGTGCACGCGCTGACTCGTCTCCTCCAACATCGCTTCATGATCGGGTTGATGGAGTCGCCACCACTCGGCGGCTCGCTCCGATGTCCACCCTGCCTCGGGCTCCGCACCGGCGAGGAATGCGTCCAGCGCCTCGGCGTTCTGCGGTCGGTCACGCGGATCCTTGGCCAGGCAGGCAAGAATCACGTCCTCGAGTGCGGACGGTATCGTGTTCTCGGTCCGCGCAGACGGACGCGGCGGGGCGGCGTGTAAATGCTCCGCCATCTGTTCGATCGCACTTCCACCGGGGAAGACGAGCTGGCCCGTGACCAGCCAAAAGGCAACGCATCCGAGGGCATAGATGTCGGACCGCGCATCGAGCGGATCCCCGCCGGCCTGTTCGGGCGCCATGTACGCCGGCGTTCCCTTGGTGAACTCCGGCGCGGTGAGCTTGACGTCGCTGGCCGCAGACGACCACTGCGGCTTGACCAAGCCGAAGTCGAGCACCTTCGCGAAGTCGTGCTGTCGCCCTCGGCAACACACGTAGAGGTTGGCCGGCTTAATATCGCGATGGATGAGTTGCTGGCCGTGCGCCTCGGCGAGCGAGTCACATACCTGGCGCAACAGGAAGATCGCTCGTTCGGGCGGAACGGGTCCGAACCGCTGCACGAGCCTCTCGAAATCGAACCCGTGCAGCAGTTCCATGACATAATAGAACGTGCCATCGGCCGTCACGCCGAAGTCATAGATATCGACGGTGTGCGGCGATTGCAGGAGCGCGGTGGCTTGCGCTTCACGCTCGAATCGCTGCTGCAGCGTCTTCGCACTGTCCGCGTCACCCGAGCCGAGCGCGTCGGGCCTGATCAGCTTGATGGCCGCTGGGCGCACGAGCATGCGGTGGCGCGCTTTCCACACTTCCCCCATCCCGCCACCTCCGACGCGTTCCGTGAGTCGGTAACTCCCCATCTCCCTCGCGCGACTGACGTCGGTGCCCATGCGATATACCACGCGAGCGCCGACCCAGGCCGTGAACACGATCAGTACGAAGGGGACCACCATGGTGTTGGCGACGAGACTGGGCGTCAGGGCAATGGACGTTCCGCCGTACCGGATGGTCAGCAGCAGCATGACGGGAACGGACGTGCCGGCCGCCATCGCAGCGGCCAATGCCTTCCGCGGCTCATTGGGCGAGACGATCGTGAAGAACATGATCCACGGCGCCACATAGGACAGGCCAAAGATCGTGAGATGCGCGGGTTCGTGTGCGAGACCGCGGTAGGCGCCCCAATACGTCGCCGCGGCGATCACGTAGGACACCACGACTTCGAAGACCAGCCCGATGTTCATGAGCGCCGCCGGAGCGATCTTCGGATTGCTGGCGAGCACGACGACCAGCATGGCCACAGTGATCCCGATGGCAGGCGGACCCCATCCGAAAAAATAGGCGTAGTCGGAGCGCCGCACCGGATCGAAGAGGAACACCGATCCGTCGGCGATGATGGTACCAGCGGCGTAGATGGCCGCGATGAACCGAAGTCGCCGACCGGAATCACGCAGAAGATCCTCCGGCAGCCCGACCGTTCGGACCCTCGACTCCGACGCCGAGCGGCGGCCCGCCCGCGTGATGAGGCGTGGTTCGGTGCTCACATCATCCCCCAGACGGTATCGGTCATGATCCCGTCGGCCCCGGCCCTGCCGTGGCACACTCCCCCCGAATATGCGGGGAACGGGGGGAATGTGCGACCGCTCCGGACCCGTGGGGGTCCGGAGCGGTTCGGCTCCACTGCCGGGCGGTCAGATCAGCTCGGCCAGAGCCACCCGAAGGTCCCGGCAGTCACGCACGCGTAGATCAGGCCGTCGAAGACCGATTTGAGCGTCGTGCCCCATGCCCGTCGGTACCAGATGGAGTTCTGTAGCAGTCCCAGGCTGTATCCCGCAAACGCCACCGCACCCACGTAGCGGAACACGGCGAGGTAGTCGTCGTTCGGGCCGACGGCGTGACTCGCCACGTAGCCCGCGAACAGTGACACGATGAGGCTGTAGACGAACCACTGGGCGAGCTGGCCGCCCATGCCCTGCTTCCCGTTCGGGAGGACCGTCATGAACGCGACGGGGCCCTGCTCGAGCTTGGCGACGAACTCCGGGGTCTCCATCTCCTTCATGCTCGTCGCATACGGAAAGACGTACTCACCCGGCGGCGGCGCGTGGGGTCGCATCGCGTCGCGGAGTGCGTCTTCGTTCGGGACCTGCTTGAAGTCGGACTTGTGGTACGGCAGCAGCATGTGGATCACCGAACTGACGATGAACACGAACACTGCCGACAACACCAACGGCAACCACAGTGAACCGAGTGCTACCATTGTGACCTCCTCTCACCGTGCGGCCACGACGGGCGATCGAACGAGATCCCGGGTTCGCCATCGCCGTACCGGAACCGCTCGTCCCAACGCAAGGCGCCAGTCTCCGCATCGAAATACGCAATCCGAATCCCGTGGCGCTCCCCGAAATCGTCCGAAAAGACCACGCGGTCGCTGCGCGGATCGGCCGACGCCCAATGCGGATAGAAATCGTCCGCGGCCTCCACCCTCGTGACCTCCCTCGGACGATGCGGGTCCGAGATGTCCACCACGGAGATGAACTGCGACATCATGACCGGCATGATCCAGTAGCGGCCCACTACTGCCGGCACGCTGCATCCCTCCCCTCGGGGTTCGCCAAAGGCCATGACGCTGCATCCCTCCCCTCGGGGTTCGCCAAAGGCCATGACGCGCTCCACCGTTGGGGCGTCACCTGTGATGCCGTCCAGCAGATAGAACCCGCACATCCACGTATTCACGAGCGCCTGGTCGCCATCGCCGATCACGCGGACCTCGAACGGCCACATGTGTGAGGAATCGGGTTCTTCCGGGAATGGGACCGTGTGCCGGAGCGTGAGATCGGAGAGTCCCCACACCTGCACGACGTGAGCCGTGATCTCGTCGTCCATGGGGGAGCTCGTCGTCACCAACACGTCCGCCTCAACTGAGGCATCGAGGGCGTATGTTCGGATCCGCGCACCCGCGAACGCCGGATCGGCCGAGCTCACCGTACGGATCAGGTCGCCGTCGGCGCTGAACTCCGCGAGCCCGCCTGGCCTGCCGGCATCTGTTCCTTCGCTGAACTGCAATGTCCCGATCACACGACCGTCGGGATGGCGCCAGAAGCTGTGCAGGTGGTGATAGCCCTCGATGGGCTCGATCTCTCGCACCAGTGCCGGCTCGGACGGCGCCGTGACGTCGAAGACCCAGGTCCGGTCACCGCTGAACGCATTGGCGAAAAGCAAGCCTGCTTCGCCGAGCTGCAGCTCCGTGTGGTGCGCCATGATACCGGTCACACCCACCGGCACGGTTGCCACGACCTCGCCGTACGTCGGCGATCCCTCGGCGACGTCGATCGCCGCAAGGAAATCCGTGTCCTGTTCGTCGGCATCGGCTGCCCAAACGTACAGATACCGACTCGGCTCCTGTTCCATGTCCAGCGGCGCCTCCGCCGCGCATCCTGCCATCGCCAACGTGACGCTCAAGATCGACGTAGCCTTCACGCACCGCTCCCCTCGTTGAACGTGATCGGGCCGCACCTCAGTGCGGTCCGGGTGACCCTCCGGCATCCACATGCCCTCGCAGGATCTCGACGCGCAGCTCGGTCCATCCGCCGTTCTGATAGTGTTGCACGCGCACGTGGTGCGGGCCACC
>JBDHJO010000175.1:0-5828 GCA_039586875.1 Gemmatimonadota bacterium
GGGCACGGTGTTCGCAACGGGTGTGATCGACCCGGGGGACCGAGGGCTGCTTGCGGACTTCGTGAACCGCACTGACGACTCGACGTTGGGCTACGCTGTGCAGGAAGGCATCCGGGCCATGTTGGCCGACCCGCGACTCGTACGGCTGGTCGATCCGGCAGCAGTGCGGCAGACCCTGGAGCGCATGCGGTTGCCGTCCGATGAGCCGTTGAGTGAAGAAACGGCGCGGGAGGTCGCCCAGCGAGAGGGCGCCAAGGCGCTCATCGTTGGCGGCGTCAGTCAGTTGGGCCCCGGTGTCCAGATCACAGTACGAGTGATTGGCACTGCGAACGGAACCGAATTGCTCGCCGAGCGCGAGACGGCGCGGGGTGAGAATGACATCATCGATGCCATGGACCGCCTCGGGAGGAGGATCAGGCGTGGTATCGGAGAATCCGTGCGCAATGCAGTGGGCCAGCCGGCGCTCCAGCAGGTAACCACGGCCTCGACTGAGGCCCTGCGGTTCTACTCCCGGGCGACTCAGGCCGCGTCCTTGGGTGATATGAACATCGCAATCGGCCTGCTGCGCGAGGCCGTGCAGTTGGATTCGAACTTCGCCATGGCGTACCGCGGGCTTTCCGTGTACCTGAATCAATACTCGTCTTCGCGATCCCAGGTTGTCCTCGCCGCACGAAAGGCGTTCGAGCAGCGGGAACGGCTTCCTTTGGTCGAGCAGTACTTGGCTGAGGCACAGTTCCGATGGGTAATGGGCTCTCATCCTTCCGAGACCTTCGCCCCCTACCAATCCGTACGCACAATAGAACCGGATCACTTCGTCGCAACGAATAACCTCGCTGTGGCCCTCCTGAACACGCGGCGATGGGCAGAAGCGGAGTCTTTGGCACTCAGGGCAACAACGCTGCGGGCAAGCGGCGCACCCTTCTATGTCGCAGGGATTGCGCAGCTGAACCAAGGACATTCTGACGACGCGGCTAACACTGCGAACACCCTGCTCGAGCTGTATCCGGGCACGCCGTTTGGCAGGTGGCTCCACGCATACGTCGCACAGGAGCGGGGCAATTTCGATCGGGTACGGGCACTGCTTGATGATCAGCAGCCACCCGTGTTTGAAACACAGCTCAAGCTCTGGCAGCTAGCGTTGCTCGGCCACCTTCGTGACGCCGAAGCAGAAGCCCGATTCGCCTTGGACCAGTACGAAAGCGCGAACGATACCGTCAGCTACATCGAAATGGCGGTGTACGTGGGGTGGCTGTCGTTGGTGTATCGCGAGGATGCGGAGGCTGCGCTCCAGATCATGGATGAAGCCTTGGAGCGCTTTCCCCTCTCCGCACTGCACCCGCTCGATCGACCCTATTACGTGATTGCCGAGCTGTACGCCACGGCGGGGCGACCCAGCGAAGCCGAACGCTTGATGGCGGAGTCCGAGCGCTTGACCTCTGAGAGCCCGAGCAGGAGGGCGAAGTACCCCACGGCTGACGCTCCCCTGGCCGCCATCGCGGCGGCAAACGGGGAGTGGGAAGCAGCGATACGGCATTACCGATCCTGGTACGCCAACGACTACTGGGGTTGCGCAAGCTGTGGACTCACCCAACTCGGTCGCATGTATGAGTCCCTGGGGCAGATGGATTCGGCGCTAGCCGTGTACGAGCGCGCAGCGTCGGCACGAGGAGCATTGTGGGTATACGACCAGATGATGTCGTACGGACCACTCCTCAAACACCTCGGAGACCTCTATACGTCGTTGGGCAACCGCGAACGCGCCATCCAGTATTACAGCCAGTTCCTTGACCTGTGGCGGGACGCCGACCCGGATCTGCAGTCGTTGGTGGATGAGGCGCGCGCAGCATTGGTTCGGGTGACCGCTGAGCCGTAGGATTGCAGCCAAGTTGGGAAGGTCTTGGGAAGGTTTGCGATCCTCCACGCCGCGTTCCCTCTCCTCAGCTTCAGTTTCTAGCCGAGCCCCCGCACAAGGCCTACCTTAGACCGATCCCAGCCGAGGTCACGCCATGACCGATCTGCTGGACCGCCTGAGGGTTGTATTGGCCGACCGCTACACCATCGAGCAGGAAGTCGGTAGTGGTGGTATGGCGACGGTGTATCTCGCCGAGGACGTGCGGCACCACCGCAAGGTCGCGGTGAAGGTGCTCCGCCCTGACCTCGCGGCGACGCTCGGCCCCGAGCGCTTCCTGCGCGAGATCGAAGTGGCAGCTCGGCTCCAACACCCGCACATCCTCCCGCTGCATGATTCGGGTGAAGCGGACGACTTCCTCTACTACGTCATGCCCTACATCGAAGGGCAGTCGCTGCGCGAACGGCTGGCCCGCGAGGGAGCACTCCCCATTGGCGATGCCGTGCGGATCCTGCGCGATGTGGTGGATGCGCTCACGGAAGCGCACGCGAACAGGGTAGTGCATCGCGACATCAAGCCGGAGAACATCCTCCTCCGTGGACACCATGCGCTGGTGACGGACTTTGGGGTGGCGAAGGCCGTGAGCGAGGCGACAGGGCGGGAGGAACTGACGACAGCAGGCGTCGCGCTAGGCACCCCGACCTACATGGCTCCGGAGCAGGCGTCGGCTGATCCCCACGTGGATCATCGCGTGGACCTCTACGCCGTCGGTGCGGTGGCGTACGAGATGCTGACGGGCCGTCCCGTGTTCATGGGCACAACGCCGCAGATGATCCTGTCGGCCCACATGGCCGAGGCACCGCAGCCGGTGACGAAGCACCGTGATACCGTCCCTGTCGCGTTGGAAGCCATCGTGATGCGGTGCCTGGAGAAGCAGCCCGCGGATCGGTGGCAGAGTGCTGAGGAGTTGTTGCCGCAGCTCGAGGCGCTGGCGACGCCGAGCGGGGGCGTGACGCCGACGGACACTCGGCCAATCGCCGCGTCACCGACCGTCAAGAGCCGATGGCTGGTACCGACGGTCCTCGGCAGTGCCGTCGCGCTCATTGTTGTGGGCTTTCTTGCGGCACCGCTGTTGCGAAGCAAGCCAATCACCGTCACCACCTCCAACATCCGGGCAATTACCAGTGATCGAGTGCTTGATCTGGCGCCGGCGCTCTCGCCCGACGGCGGCCAGGTCGCGTTCATGGCCATGCGCGACGGCCAATTCACGGTTGTCCTCCGTAGTACGCGCACCACGACCGGTGCCCGAGAGCTTATCCCTGCATCAGAGCTCGGTGGCATTGGCCAGTTGTTCCCGCGGTGGAGTGCCGACGGAGAGTTCGTCCGTTTCACGATGTGTGGTCTGGAGGGGCAGTGTTCGTGGAGGGAAGTGCACAAACTCGGGGGATCGGCCCGCACCGTCGGCGTGACAGCGTGGGACGCCTCGTGGTCGCCTGACGACACGCGCATTGTGTTTCGGAGCGTTCCGAACGGTGACAGCATGTTCAGCTACTCGGTGCCCGACGAAGAGACAACGCTACTCGCGATCACCGAAGACCGCTGGGGGCTGCACTCGTTCACCTGGTCGCCGAGCGGCAGTCATATTGCCTACGTGGTCGGCAATGCTCCGTGGCGCGAGAGCTTCAACGTGCGGAACTCATCAATCTGGACGGTGAGCGCCGACGGCGGGGAGCCGGTGCGCATCACGTCCGAGGAGTACATGGATGTGAGTCCGGCGTGGCTCGATGACGACCACCTGTTGTTTGTGTCCAACCGCGAAGGACCACGCGAAGCCTACGTTGTCGCGGTTGGGCCGACCGGACCGCACGACGCGGCGCAGAAGGTCGCGGGTGTGACCGACCCCCACTCGATTTCCTATTCCGCCGAGGGACGAAAGCTCGCCTTCGCCAAAGCGCAGGTGCGCCAGAACATCTGGTCCTACCCGCTCGGCGGGGGCACCCTCTCCATTGCCGACGGGGTGCCCCTGACCAGCGACAACGCCGTCATCGAGCAGCACGACCTGTCGCCTGACGGCATGTGGGTTGCGTACGATCAGAATATCGATGGCAGCATGGATCGGTATCGGCGGTCGCTGACGGATGGCAGCGTGATGCGGCTCACCGATCTGCCCGGTGACGAGTTCCGCCCTGCGTGGTCCCCCGACGGGGGCGAGATCGCGTTCTTCACGCCGCTGACCGGTTCCAACAACGAGGTGATGGTGATTTCCGTGGACGGGGGCTCGCCGGTCCAACTCACGGATCACCCCGCCTCGGACGCAGCGCCCAATTGGTGCCTCACCGGGTTGTGCATCGCGTTCTCGTCGGATCGATCCGGCCGGAACGAGGTCTGGGTGATGTCACGTGACAGCGTCGGCGGAGCGTGGGGCGAGCCACGGCAGCTCACCGATTTCGGTTGCTGGACCCCCGGCCCCTGGGCCCCGGATGGCAGTGGTGTCCCGTGTATTTCTCATGATGGCGCAGTGACGCTCGTATCGCTGGACGGCGAGGTGGTGTGGCGCAGGGCACTGCCCGACGTGATGACATCGGGAATCCAAGTACCACACTTCTCCACGGACGGCGCGACGGTGTTTGTCTTCGGGTCCCACGTCGATGGTACGGAAGGCATCTGGGCCATCCCTGCGCAGGGCGGTGAACCATTGCTGATCGTGGCGTTTGACGACCCAGAGCTGGATGTGGTTCGGTACAGGATCTCGGTCGCTGTTGACCGCCTCTACGTCACGGTGGTGGAGCCCAACACTGACATTTGGGTGGCGGATGTGGAGGTGGAACGGTAGGGAACGTCACGACTGTCCATCGTTCGGTTTTTGGAAAGGTTTTGGGAAGGTCTGGCTGTGAACAGAAGCAAAGGAATGCAAAGAAAAGCGAAACCTCAGACGCGCATTCGGCCCTGGCTTGCAAGGATCAGCAAAGGATCGCAGCGCAAAAGCAGAAACTCGGCAGAAACTTGAAAACCGCCGGGAGCAACCGCATCGGGGTTCACCTGCGGCGACCTGCGGTCGCCTCGGTGTCCTTCGGAGGAGCTGCGGCTGCTGCGCAGCCTTGCTCTCCTTCGGATCGAGTCCCCGGCCCTCCGCTGGGACACGTGCTTGGTACACCGTGAGGATCGACGACATCGCAACATTTTCGACAGCTGCTCTCCCGTTTCCCGTCCACTAGCATCTTGACGCGAATAGTCGCGTCTCACATTCTTGAGCGCCGTCACCCGGCTGGTGGGCCGCGTCGACGGGCTACGCGAAACGACGAAGGCACCGACCACCCCCGGGCCTTCCTCTAATCCCAACACAAGAACGCCGGATGAGTGCGGGCATTTTTGCTCGGGCTCGCTCCCTGCACCCAGCACCGGAGCTTCCGCACGGCGCACCCCGCGGTGTGCCGGCCGATTCCGGGAGTCGACATATCGATAAGAACTTGCACCGGAGGCACCGATGCCACGTCACTACCAGGAACGGCCCCGCGAAGCGGGTGGAAGCGAATCGGTGACGGATCGCCGATGGGCTGTACGGGCGGCCGAGTTGTTCATCGTGTTACTGGCAGCGCACGTGTGCACCCCCGCTCTCGGCCTCGCGCAGCGAACACGGGCGCCACAGGAGCTTGGCATCTGGGCCACGGGTGCCGTTGGCCTGAGTTCCCACGGCTTCGGCCTGGCGAGTACCGCAGCGGTGCGGTTTCGCCGCGCGTTCGTGCGTGTGCGGTACGCGCATGCGGAGGAACTGCTCGGTGACTGGGCGTACGACGTCGGCCTCCTCGCCGGCGTCGCGGTCGCACGCTCCCCCCGCGTGCAGGTGGCGGCGGGTGCGGGTATCGGACGAGTGGGCGGCCAGCGGGGCTGCCTTCTCTGCCGCAGTGCCGAGATACCGAAGGTCGTGGGCGTGCTTGCGGATCTCGAGGCTCGGTGGGCGGTCACTCGCTTCTTCGGGGTG
>JBDHJO010000176.1:0-5820 GCA_039586875.1 Gemmatimonadota bacterium
GCGATGGCCGGCACCGAAAACGTCGCGTCGCTGACGTTCAGTCCGGACGGTGAACGGATCGCCTTCCTGCGCAGTCCGTGGGAGTTACTCGTTGTCGACGCGCGGGGCGCGCCGCCGATCACCCTGATCGACTCCGCGATCAGCGGTGGTGGTGTCGCGTGGGGAACCGACGGCTACATCTACTTCGACGGTGGTTCGGACGGGATCCGCCGGGTGGCGGAGACGGGCGGCTTCCAGGAAACGGTGGTCCCACTCGACACCGCAGCAGGCGAGGTCGGCTTTGCTTGGCCCGAGGCGCTGCCGAACGGGCGGGGGCTGCTGTACCGACGACGGCTGGCCGGCCAAAGTGAACGAGAGCACGACATCATGGTGGTGGATCTCCGATCGGGTGAGAAGCGGGTGCTCCTCCGCGGCGTTGCCGCGCGGTATGCGGCTTCGGGTCACCTGTTGTACGTCACCGCCGGCGGTACGCTGCTTGCCGTACCGTTCGACCAGCGGCGGCTCGAGGTGACGGGAGCGCCGACGCCCTTGGCGGAAGGGTTGTACGTCGGGCCGTTCGGCTCCACGGACGTCGCGATCTCCGGCGAGGGTACTCTCGTGTACAAGCCGGGCTCCGAGACCGGGTACGCGCGGCTCGTCTGGCGCAGCCGCGACGGCGCCAGCGAGACGGTCGATCCCAACTGGCCCGGCGATTTCTTCGTCGGTGACATCGCCGTCTCACCGGACGGGCAGCAGGTGGCGTTGGAGGCGCTCGCGCCGTCCGTCTCCGTGGGACGGGACGTGTGGGTCAAGCAACTGGATCGCGGTCCGCTGTCGCGGCTCACGTTCGACGGGACCGTGCGGGATCCCGAGTGGAGCGCGGACGGCCGATCCATCCTCTACGTGCAGAATGACGCGGACGGCGCCGTCTACCGCGTGCGGGCTGACGGCAGTGGCACGGTGGATGTGGTCGCGCGGTTGGGGCAGCCGATCGCCGAGGTCGAAACCGATCCCGGCGGCGAGCGCCTCGTGGTTCGAGTGCAGGGCTCCACCAGCAGAGATCTCTGGGTCGCAAACATCGCTGGTGATCCGACGGCCGAGCCGCTGCTGACCTCACCGTTCGGTGAGATCAGCGCCGCGCTCTCGCCGGATGGTCGGTGGCTGGCGTACGTGTCGAACGAGGGCGGGCAATCGCAGGTCTACGTGCGACCGTTTCCGGACGTCGAATCTGGGCGCACGCAGGTCTCACTCCGTGGGGGACGGGCGCCGCGATGGGCGTCCGACGCCCGAGAGTTGTACTACATCGATGTGACGGGAACGATCATGGCCGCGAGGCTCCAGCCGGGCGCGACATTTCGCATCGTCGACCAGGAGCAGCTCTTCACGGTCCAATCGGATGATTACGACATCGCGCCGGACGGACGCTTCCTGGTCATCGAGGCCGATGAGGACGCTACGGACCTCGGCGAGGTCATTCTGGTGCAGCACTTCTTTGGGGAGTTGCGAAGGACGGTGGGGAAATGAGGCAGCCGGCGGGGTGCAAGGTACAAGGTGCAAGGTACAAGGGTCATGCGCGCCGATCCTGGACGCGGCCCCTTGCACCTTGCGCGTTGCACCGTGCACCCGACGATCGTGGCGGAGTGCACTGAGGAGATACGTTCGTGAGTGAAATCACCGAGAAACTCAAAGTCGCGATCGCCGACCGCTACGTGATCGAGCATGAGCTCGGGGCGGGCGGGATGGCCACCGTCTACCTGGCGCATGACGTGAAGCACGAGCGGAAGGTGGCGCTCAAGGTGCTACGGCCGGAGCTCGCCGCCGTGATCGGCGCCGAGCGGTTTCTGCAGGAGATCAAGGTCACGGCGAATCTACAGCACAGCCATATCCTGCCGCTCTACGATTCGGGCGCCGCGGACTCGTTCCTCTTTTACGTGATGCCGTATGTGGAAGGGGAGACGCTCCGGACACGCATCGATCGGGAGAAGCAGCTGGGGGTGGACGAGGCGGTGGCCCTCACGCGCGCGGTAGCCGCAGCGTTGGAGCACGCGCACAAGCAGGGGGTGGTGCACCGGGATATCAAGCCGGAGAACATCCTGCTCCGGGACGACGACCCGCTGATTGCGGACTTCGGGATCGCGCTGGCCGTCAGCCACGCGGGCGGGAACCGCCTCACTGAAACCGGGCTCAGTATCGGAACACCGCACTACATGAGTCCCGAGCAGGCGATGGGGGATCGTGAGCTGGACGCACGGAGCGACGTGTACAGTCTTGGGGCCGTGTTATACGAGATGCTGACCGGGGAGCCGCCCTACACGGGGAGTACCGCCCAGGCGATCGTAGCGCGGGTGATCACGGAGGAGCCGCGGTCGATAACGCTGCAGCGACGGACGGTGCCGCCGCACGTGGCGGATGTGGTGCACAAGGCGTTGAACAAGCTGCCGGCGGACCGGTTCACGTCGGCGGCGAGCTTCGCCGAGGCGCTGATCACGCCGGGGTACGTGACGCCGAGTGCCACGCAGGCGGGCGCCGCCGCGGCAGTGCAGGCGGCGCCACGACGGTCTCGGGGGGCGATGGTCGGCGCTGCGGCGATCGCTGGGCTCGCCGCCGTCGCCGCGTTCGTGGTCGGACGCCAGACGGTGCCCGAGCCTGAGGCACGGGTCGTCCGATTTGCCGTCGCGGACAGCGCGTTCGGCGGACCGTGTTGCGGCACGTCGTTTGCGCTGTCCCCGGACGGACGGATGATCGCGGTCCAGCGCACGGATGCGGAGGGACAATCGGCGCTCTCCCTGCGGGCCCTCGACGGGAACGACTTCCGGGACCTGCCCGGCACGGAAGGCGGGACCAGTCCGTTCTTCTCACCGGACGGACGCTGGCTCGGCTTCCTGGCTGAGGGCAGGCTGCGCAAGGTTCCGGTCGGAGGCGGGCCGCCGGTGACCATCGCTGACCTTGGCGATGAGATCCGTGGGGCATCGTGGGGTACCCACGACACGATCGTGTTCTCGCATGACGGTGACGACAAACTCTTTCTCGTCGCGGCCAGTGGTGGGCCCCTCCACCAAGTGACGGATGGCCCAGTCAACCATTGGCACCGGCAACCCGAGTTCCTGCCGGGGAACCGTCGCGTGGTCTTCGGGCTGGACGATAATCGACCGCTGGAGGAGATGCGGCTCGGCGTGCTCGACCTCGAGACCGGCGCGGTGGATACCCTCGAGATGCCGGGGACCATGGCACGGTTCGCGCCTCCTGATCGTCTCGTCTTCACCGGTGCGGATGGCTCCCTGCTCGTGTCGCCGTTCGATCCTGAACATGGTCGCCCGACCGGACCGGCCGTGGCGTTGCTCGATGACGTCCGGGTGTTCGGGACCGGCACGGCAGAGTTCACCGTCAGTGCGGTCGGCGACCTCGCCTACATGACGGGGGCAACGGGTGGAGCGGAGTCGTTGATCCTCACCGACGGGGATCGCCGGGAATCGGTGCCGCTGCCGCGGGAAGTCAATCTGGAGCACCCGGCCGTCGCACCCGACGGTCGGCGCGTGGTGGTGATTCTCACCGGGGAGGAAGCCGATCTCTGGTTGCTCGATCGCGACCAGCAGACCCTCACACGCTTCACGACCGGTGGCAGTGCCTTCGCGCCGGTCTGGACTCCCGACGGCCGACGCGTGGCGTATGCGGCTGACGATCCCACCGACTCCATCGCGCCGCCGGTGGTCATGTGGCGCGCCGCTGATGGCAGTGGTGACGCCGAGGTCATCGTCAAGACGGGGCACCCCACCGCCCCTCTCGACTTCCTGCCGGACGGCCGCCGGCTCGTCGTCCAGCGGTACGGTCATCCCGACACGCGAGCGGACATCGGCATTGTCACGATCGGGGATTCGACGGTGGAGTGGATGCTCGCGTCGGAATTCCGGGAACGCCACGGCACCGTATCTCCGGATGGACGATGGCTGGCGTACACGTCGGATCGCTCGGGTCAGACGGAGGTCTACCTGCGAGCGTTGTCCGGAGAGGGTGGGCGCGTGCAGGTCTCGATCGACGGCGGATCGGCACCGCGGTGGAGTCCCGACGGGGGGCGGCTCTACTACGCGACCAGCGGTGGTGGCAACCTTCCGACCATCCGTGTCGCCGAAATCGACTTTGCGGGCCGTCCCGCGATCAGGTCGCGCACCACCGTGATCCGAGCGCCGATCGACCTCAATAACAACAACACCAACTACGACATCGAGCCCACGACCGGCGAGTTGCTCCTGATCACGTTCACCTCCGGCAACGAAGAACCGTCGGATCTGTACTGGATCCTCGGATGGCCCAGAATCCTCGATGAGATGGTGACGGGGAGATGATGGCCTTTCAGAGGCAGGGTACGGAGTGTCGGTGGGTGCCGTGCATGAAATCGGTGACCCTGGGACTGCGAGCATGGGTACCGGCGGACCGATGACCGAGGCGCCGATCGGGACCGCGGGACCACGCCGGTCTATCGGGCAGCGCCTGTCGGGCGTGACGCAGTGGCCGCTCGCGGACACGGTGGAATCGCATGAGCGGGCGGAACGGGTGCGCATCATCTACCGCCACGGCCCGCCGGCCCAACTGCTGAGCCTCGTCGCTGCCGCGGTGATCTGCTGGGTGCTCTGGGAGCACGGGAGCCACCGCGGCATGGTCGTGTGGTGGCTTACGCTCACCGGCATCACCCTGGGCCGCATCGGGCTCGTTCTGCTCTTCCAGAAACGCCAGCCTCCCCCCGAGCGGATGCTTGGCTGGGAGCGCGTGTTTGTAGTCACGCTCGGCATGGTGACGCTCGCGTGGGGGCTCGGCGGGCTACTGGTGATGCCACGCGACTCGCTGCTGCACCAGGCCCTGGTGTACTTCTTTCTCATGGGTGTCGCGGGCGGTGCGGTCGCGACCTACGGTGCCCACGTGGTGGCGAGCGCGGTGGCGGTCTGCTCCCTCATGGTGCCGGCCACCGCGGTGTTCGTGATCACCGGCCCGTTCGAGATGCGCGTCTTCGCGGCCGCGGGTGTGCTCTTCTTGGCCGCGGCCCTCCGAAGCACGCGCAGCTTCGGGTTCTTCCTCGGGCGCACGTTCCAGCTTTCATACGAGCTGCAATTGGCCTACGCTCGCGTGCGGGAGCAGGCCCACACGGACGAACTCACGAACCTGGCGAACCGACGGGCTTTCCTCGGCGTTGGAGCTGCAGCCCTTGACCAGGCGAAGCGGTACCAGCGGCCGTTGTCGCTCCTGATGATCGACATCGACCACTTCAAGAAGATCAACGACACGCACGGGCACGCGGCGGGCGATGCGGCGCTCCGTGCGATGGCGGCGGCCCTGCGCAAAGCCGCGCGTGCCGCCGACACGCCCGGCCGGTTGGGCGGCGAAGAGTTCGCCGTGCTGCTCCCGGAAACCAACGCCGCCGAGGCGCTGGTGGTGGCCGAGCGCATCCGGCACGACGTGAAGGCAATCGAGATGGTCCACGAAAACGCGACGATCCGGTTCACGACGAGCATCGGCATTGCGGAACGAATAGGCGAAATCGACACCATCGACGCGCTGCTGCACAACGCAGATGAAGCGCTATACGCTGCAAAATTGGGTGGGCGGGATCGGGTGGAGGTGGCGGGGGCCTGAGGGGTACAAGGTACAAGGTGCAAGGTACAAGGGTCATGAATGCCGATCCTGCGATACGGCCCCTTGCACCTTGCACGTTGCACCTTGCACCCGACGCCAGTAGCTGAGTGAACTGAGGAGACACGTTCGTGAGTGAAATCACAGAGAAACTCAAAGTCGCGATCGCCGACCGCTACGTGATCGAGCACGAGCTCGGCGCGGGCGGGATGGCGACCGTCT
>JBDHJO010000026.1:0-23530 GCA_039586875.1 Gemmatimonadota bacterium
GAGCTGCCGCCGTCGGCGCTGCCCGCCTGCCCGAGGGCGCTGGCCCGGGCCCCGACGGGCAAGAGCAGGAACGTCGCCCCTCCCTCGACCGGCGGACCGTCGTCCTGTGCCAGGGCCGGTGCCGCTACCGCGGCCATGAGGAGAAGGACGACTAGCTCAGAGCGGTGTCGCCTCATCGATGAGCATGATGGGGATGTCGTCCTCCACGGCGTACGCTAATCGGCAGGCGCGGCACACGAGGGTCTCATCAGGCTCCGTGCGATGCTCAAGCTCACCCTTGCACCGGGGGCAGACGAGAATCTCCAGCAGTTCGGGCGACAGGCTCATGCGCTACCTCTCCGTAGGGACGCGAAAACCCAACTGACGCAAGAAACTTGGTGATTTCCGCCACCGGGGCAACACCTTCACCCGGAGATCGAGGTACACCTGGTGATCGAGCAGCGCTTCGATCTCCGCGCGGGCCGCCGCCCCGATTGCCTTGATCATCGCGCCGCGTTTGCCGATGACGATACCCTTCTGCGATTCCCGCTCGACGAAGAGCGTGACCCCAACGTACACCGGGCGCTCCGACTCTCGGAACTCTTCAACCTTCGCGGCCACGGCGTACGGCAGCTCCTTATCGAGGTTGGCGAACACGGCCTCGCGCAGCAACTCTTCGACGAAGAACCGGACCGGTTGCGTACTGAGATCGTCGTCCGGGTACCGGTGGGGACCTTCCGGCAGGCGGTCGAGGCACCAGCGGGTGAGTGCGGGCACCCCTTCACCGGTGCGGGCGGACACGACGAACGCGTCAGGGTCGAGATCCCGCAGGGCCTCGGGCGTCAGCAGGTCGGCGGCGGTCACGACCGTCGCCCTCAACTTTCCCGCGAGCAGGTCCTCCGGGACCAGCGCATCGAGCGGCGGCGAAGGATCGAGCCCGCGGCGGAGGGAGAGCACGATGTCAGCGCTTCGCACGGCGTCGAGTGCCTCACCCAGCATGGCTTCCTGCAACAGATACCGGGGCTCCAGAAGACCCGGAGGGTCGAGCACGATCAACTGCCGACTCCCCGACGTGTGGATTCCCACCACCGCCGACCGTGTCGACTGCGGACGCGGGCTCACGATGGCCAATCGGGAGCCCACGATCGCATTCAGCAGGGTCGACTTGCCGACGTTCGGCGCTCCGGCAAGGACAACCGTGCCGCAATACGTGCTCGATGTCGTGCTCATGAAGACGGAAGCTACCAGATAGGAGCCTCCGGCGGACAGTGTGGTGGCGCGGTGCCGCTACGGCTCCTTCGGGTGGCGGTGCCGGCCCTTGCCGTTCCCGCCGTCTCCGTCGGACGATTCCTTCTTCTGATGCAGATGAAAGAAGCAGGTCCGCGATGCCTGTCGACGCAGAAGACAGCGGTCCCTGAAGTGGATTCCACACCGGAAACACACCTGTTCCCCGCTTTCCTCGCGTTGCACGATGCTCACCGAGAGACGATCGAGCACGTCCCCCATTCCCTGTAACTGCTCGGTCGCGAGGTCGCCAAACACCTGATCCAGAGCCACCGCGGCAGCGTCGTCGTACCGTTTGAGGAGCTCTCCACCCTTCTCCGTGAGTGACAACTCCACAGCCCGACGATCATCGGCGGCCTCCAGGCGGTTCACCAACCCCCGCCGGACGAGCCGATCGACAGCCCGGCTCGCAGCCGCCGTACTCACGCCGAGAAACTGGGCCACGTTGCTGACCGAGTAGCCCTCCGTCAACGAGACCATCTTGAGGAGCTTCAGCTGCGAGTACGTGACCTCGTCTCCCGAGATCGTCCGCAGCTGTTGCGCCATCAGGTCGTTGACGGCGGACGTGAAGATCTGTGCACTGCCAAGGAAGTCGTTCAGGGTCTGTCCGCCGGGGTAGCTCGGCATGGCCCGACCTCAGGATGTGAAAAGTACAAAGAGAGCCGGCAATTGCTTAACAACGTAAATATTACGGGGTGTAAACCATAACTCAAGTTCCGGAATCGTGGCCGGCCTTCAGGTAGGCGTCGATGGCGGCGGCTGCCCGGCGACCCTGTGCCACGGCATTCACCACGAGATTCGGGCCCAGCACGTCGTCCCCCCCCGCAAAGACGTCGGATACCGATGTTCCTCCCGTCTCCTGGTCGGCGGTAATCAGCCCGTAATCGTGTGTCTCGAGTCCCGCCACGGACTCACCCATGAGCGGATCGGGCCAATACCCCAACGCTGAAATCACCGTGTCGGCGTCCATTGTGAAACCCGAGCCCTCGATTGGGACGGGTCGGGGCCTGCCCGATGCGTCGGGCTCCCCCAGTTTCATCCTCACGCACTCCATGCCACGCACCCGGCCGCTCCCGTCGTCGAGGAACCGGATCGGTTGGGTCAGCCAGTGGAACTCGACTCCCTCCTCCCGCGCGAACGCCCGATCGCGAACGTTCCCGGGCATCTCCTCTTCCGTTCGCCGATACACGCATATGACGCGGCGAGCGCCGAGCCGTACCGCCGTACGTACGCAATCCATGGCCGTGTCCCCGCCCCCGATCACGCCTACGGTCTCACCGACCGCGGGCAGGCCCGCCAATGACGCCGGCTTGTTTGGCTCCGCTACATTCGCCTGCACCAGGAACGGTGTGGCGTCAAACACGCCGACGAGATCGGCACCGGGAATCGTGCAATCGGCCCCGACACCGGCACCCACACCAAGGAAGAACGCATCGAACCCCTCTGCCCGAAGTGCATCGAGGGTCACGTCCTTTCCCACGGTGATGCCGTAGCGGAAGGTGACGCCGAGGGCGACGAGGTACTCTGTGAGGTCGTCGACCACTCCGTGCGCCATCTTGAACTGGGGGATCCCATACCGCAGAATGCCGCCCGACGCCGGCCAGCTATCGAAGACGGTGACCTCATGCCCGCACTGCGCCAACCGCTCGGCCACGGTCATGCCGGCCGGACCAGCACCCACGACGGCGACCCGGCAGCCTGACGGGGTTGCGCGCTCAATCAGCAGGCCGCCGTGCAATCGCTCGAAGTCGGCGGCGAACGCCTCCAGCCGACCCACCGGCACCGGTGGCTTGTGCTTCTTGTTGTAAATGCAGGCACCTTCGCAGAGCAGCACCTGTGGGCATACGCGGCCGCAGACCTCGGGCATGCTGCTCGTCTGCCGGAATACCCGGGCCGCATCCTCGACTGCTCCGTGCTCCAACTGCCACATGGCAAGCGGAATGTCGTTGTGGAGCGGGCACGCCTTCGTACACGGTGCCCCCGGACATTGGATGCACCGCGCTGCCTCGCGCTCGACTTGCTCGAGACTGAACGGGAGGTACGTCTCCTCGAAATTGGTGCGACGCGTACCGGCATCCTGTTTGGGTACGCCGTCGGACGGTGCCAGCATCCGTTCCTTGCGGTCGATCTCCTTCGGATTCGGGCGCGCCAGCATCAAACCCCTCCTCAAATCAATCGTGTCGTCAGCCAGTAGCGTCCCTCGCGTGGATCAGGCTCGGGCGGCGGCAAGCAGCGTCCGGGTATCGTGCAGGCGCTCCAGGGCCGCTTCGGCCACCCCCCGCATCAACTCCGCAGCGATCCTGGCGTCGACCTCGGAGAGGGCACGAAGGCCTCCGGCGTCAACCTTGAGCACGAGGCACGGGCAGGTGGTGCGGACGGTTCCCTGATACACATACGGCTCCAGGAGCGCGGAGATGCCGAAGGGATCGCCTGGGTTCACCTCACTCACGAACAGCTCCTTCCGCAACTCGGGATTGATCTCGTCGACTGAGACATAGAAGAGATCCAGCGATCCCTGCATCAACAGGTAGAAGTCCGCCGCAGCCTGTCCGGCCTCGAACACCGTCTCACCGGAATCGAACGTGATCTCTTCGGCCAGCATCGCGATGCCATTCAAATGCTCGATGGAGAGGCGAGCAAACAGCTGATAGCGACGCAGCAATTCAGGGGATACCATGTGTCCCTCCCTTCCGCCCCGTAGGCAGCAGCGAGTCATTGGCAACACAATCGAGCACCAGCGCGGCCGCGGCCTCGACGGCACCCGCGACCGGCGGGGATAAGTTCTCCGAGAAGACGAACCCTGCGGGGACTTCGACACCCACGACGGTGATCGCGCTCGGGAGCGGGACCTGCAGTGCGGCTGCGGTCGCGATTGCCGTGTGCAGCGATGTATCGTGCGCTGATGTCGTATGGCCTACACTCGGGTTTGGCAGATCTCCAAGCCGGAGGGCGGTGACCGCGCCGATGGGTTCGGCCCCTGAGTGAACGGCGTCGACGATCACGACGCGGTCGTAACCAATGAGCTGCTCCATCAGGGTCAAGCCGCCGACGGCTGCACACGTCACCTCGATGTCCTCACGGTCGCCCGTGCACTCCTGGACGAGATCCGCCACGCGCCACCCGACGCCGTCGTCCCCGAGAATCGGGTTTCCAAGCCCCACGACAAGGGTTCGTCCGGCCACGGCGTATCGCCTCAGCAGTACTGCCGCAGCACTTCGACTGGTGCACCCGTCGCGTCACGGATCGTCACCTCGAGCGGCATCCGCCCCGGCAACGAGTGCGTCGCGCATCCGAAGCACGGGTCGTACGCGCGGAAGGCCATCTCAACCTTGTTGAGCATACCCTCCGTCACGACCTCCCCGCCGCTGATCAGGCTCTCGGCCGCTTTCTTGATGGACATGCTGATCGGGGCATAGTTGTTCGTGGTGCCGACAATCAGATTGACCCGAGTTAGCACGCCGCGCTCGTCGGTCGAGTAGTGGTGTGTGAGCGTGCCACGAGGAGCCTCGACGATACCCACACCCTCGGTCGGCACCTCCGTGGGCACCGTGTGCACATCCGGTGAGGTGATATCGGGGTCGCTCGCGAGTTCCACGATGCGCTCCGCACTGTAGAGCAGCTCGACGAGGCGTGCCCAATGCGTTGCCAACCGATGGTGCACGATCGGCTTGGCGCCGGCCGGCGTGTCCCCCGCCAGCGTGGTGTAGAACCGCTCGTACTCCTCCTGCGCCCGCGGAGTCGCCATCCCGTCCGCTGCATTCAGGCGTGACAGCGGGGTGGCGCAGTAAACACCCGAGTCCTTCCCATCCACGAACCCCTTCCAGCCCACCTTCTTCAGGTACGGGAACTTGAGATAGGTCCACGGCTCCGCGCGCTCGGCGATCCACTCCGTGTACTCGTGCGGCGCATAGTCACCGAGCGCCGTCCCGTCCGGTCCCATCACGCGCACGCGACCATCGTAGAAGTTCACCTTGCCGGCTGCATCCACCATGCCCATGTAGTAGGTCTCATGCCGATAGATGTCGCCGAGGATCAGGTCGACATATGCCTCGTTCCCAAGCACGACGTCGTTGAAGAGCCCGAGGGAGAACTGGGCGAACTCCACCGCCCACTCCCCCATCGCCAGGATCTCGTTTCGCTGCGCTTCGGTGATGCCCTTCGTCAGTCCCCCGGGAATCGCCGTACACGGGTGGACCTTACGCCCGCCGATCATCTCGACGATGGCGTGCCCGTGCTTCCGCGCCTGGATGACCTTGCCTCCCACTTCGACCCCGACCTTGTGGATGATGCCGAGGATATTGCGCTCGGCCACCGGGGCCTCCGGTCCCATGACGAAATCGGGACCCGCGAGCGCATAGAAGTGGGTGGTGTGATCCGTGAAGTAGAAGCCGCTGTAAAGCAACTCTCGCAGGAGCTTCGCCGGCCGCGGTGGTTCGACACCGTACACGGCATCACCGGCCTTTGCCGCAGCCATGTGATGCGCCTCGGGGCAGACGCCACAGATGCGATTGGTGAGGAGGGGCATCTCCTCCACCGGCCGGCCCACACAGAAGCGTTCAAATCCCCGCAACTCCGGAATCTGAAAATACGTGTTGGCGACGTTGCCATCTTCGTTCAAGAAGATCTCGATCTTCCCGTGACCCTCGAGGCGGGTGATCGGATCGATCGTGATACGCTGCATTGGTCGCTCCTCTTACCGTGCTTCCCAGGCCGATCGCGCAGCACCCAAGAGGGACCCCGCGAGACTGAATCGGTAGAATTGGCCGGCAGGATCGGGCAACGTGTCGAGAATGTGGTCGATCTCCTCCGGGTCCTCACTGTCGATCACCGAGGCGAACGCCGTCATGAGTCGGGCGCCGAAATCGATCACGCCGTCGGCGTGACCGTAGCAGCCGATGCACTGGGCACCTGCGCTCGGACAGAGCGCACCGCACCCTGATCGCGTGGCCGGGCCGTTACACGGAATGCCCTGCTCGAGCAGGCAGAGGTCCGGATCGACCTCCTCGAGTTCCTGGATCCGCGTGAACGCTTTGATCTTCTTCACGGCGCGGGTCCGTGAGCATTCATCGCAAACGGTCGACCCGCCCGCACCGATGGTCGCACCGGACGCCGGCAACTCCGCCTCGCCCTGGATCGCCTTGATCACGAGATCGATCACCGCCGCGATCTGATGGGACTCGGGCGGACACCCGGGCATGAAGTAGTCCACCGACACCACGGACGAGAGTGGCCGCACCACAGGGTACAGCTCGGGAAGATGCAGGTCCCCATCGGGTACCGTGACCGATGTGCGAGGCCGGTTGCCGTTCACGGGATCAGTGGATACGGTACTGAACGCGGTGTCGATCAACTCGTCCACCGGACTCAGGTTCGCGAGCCCAGGGATACAGCCCTCGCACGCGCACGACCCGAACGCCACCAGGATCTTCGACTTTCGACGCAGGAGTCGCGCGATCTCCTCGTTCTCGGAGTTGCGGATGCTGCCGTTGAACAACGTCAGCGTGATCGACCCGTCGGCCATGGCCTCGACGTCCTTGTACTTGGCATCCATCGCCACCGGCCAGAACACGACGTCGAAGTTGGCATCGACATCGAGGATCTTCTCCCCGATGTTCAGCACGGCGATCTCGCAGCCACCACACGAGGCGGCCCAACACATGGCGAACTTCGGTTTCTCCGTCATGGTCGCCCTCCCACTCCTACCGGCTCTTCGACCGGCGCGTCATCCACACCTCCCGTCATCTCGTGGATTGCCTCCTGCCGGATCGGCCGATTCCCCCAGTCGAGCGGGCCGAGCGCCCGAACCGCCTCCACCATGTCCTCGATCTCTCGGGCCAGCCGCACACCCTCGGCGGCACTGGCCCATACCAGGCGGAGTCGGTCCGGCTCGATGTCGAACGCGTGCACCGTCCGTTGCAGCAGCCGGACGCGCCGGAGTGTCTTGTAGTTCTGCTCCAAGTAGTGACACTCACCGGGATGACACCCGGTGACGAGGACGCCGTCCGCCCCCCCTGCAAACGCGCGCAGCACGAAGGTCGGATCCAATCGGCCGGAGCACATGAGCCGGATGAGCCGCACGTTGGGCGGGTATTTGATGCGTGCCGTCCCTGCGAGATCCGCCGCACGATAGCTGCACCAGTTGCACGTGAAGCCGACGATCACGGGTTCGAAGGTCTTTGGCTCTTTGGTCATGGTCATGTCCCCGCCCTCACACGAGCGCCGGCTCGACGGCCGTCGGTTCGAGATTGCGCAGCAGGAGGCCATCGATCTGGGCCACCACTTGCTCGTTGCTGAATCCCGTCCCTTCGATCGCACCGGCGGGGCATGCCGCGACACAGGTGCCACACCCCTGGCACAGCGCCGGATTGATCTCAGTCACGCCGCGGTCCGCGATGAAGTCGATGGCATTGAAGGGGCAGAGATCGTTACAGATCCGGCATCCGGAGCAGCGTTCGACGATCACCTGCGCGCGGATGGGTTCCATCTCGATCTCGCCCTGTTGGATGTACCCGAGGACTCGGGCCGCCGCCGCCGCACCCTGCGCCACGGTCGCCGGGATGTCCTTGGGTCCCGTCGCGCATCCAGCGATGAACACGCCCTCGGTCATCGTGGCGACCGGGTCCAGCTTGGGGTGTTTCTCGATGAACCAGCCGTCGTGGCTGCACGAGATCCCGAATCGTTTCGCCACTTCGCTCGAGTCCTTCCGTGGCTCGAGCGCCGCGGACAACACGACCATGTCCACGGGGATGCGGCGTTGCCGTCCGGCGAGCGTATCCTCGGTCTGGATGATCAGCTTGCCTTCTTCACCCGGCCCGCGCGCCGCATCCGTGACTTCGGCCACCTTCCCGCGCACGAAGAGCGTGCCCTCCTCGAGCACACGTTGATAGAACTCGTCGTACGCCTTCGCCGGCGTCCGCATGTCGATGTAGAAGTTGTAGACCGTCGCCCCCGTCCGCTCCTTCACGAGGTGAGCGAATTTGAGGCTCTGCATGCAGCAGATGGAGGAGCAGTAGTTGTTGTAGTTGCGGTCCCGACTGCCCACACAGTGGATGATCCCCACGCTCGTGGGCTTCGTGCGGCCATCGCGCAGCACGATCTCCCCGTTCGTCGGTCCCGCCGAATTCGTCATCCGCTCGAACTCGAGGCTGCTGAACACGTTGGCAAGCCGACCGTAACCGTATTGCGTCACACGGCGCGGGTCGAAGAGGTCGTATCCCGTCGCCAAGACAATATTCCCGACATCGATCGTGACGAACTCGTCTTCCTGTTCGAAGCTGATGGCGCCGGTGGGACAGAATTTCTCACAGGCGCGGCACTTGCCCTTGATGAAGTAGGTACAGTTCGGTTGGTCGATCACCGGATACTTCGGGACAGCCTGCGGGAACGGCGTGTAGATCGCCTTGCGATACCCGAGTCCCGCCTCATAGACATTGTCGATCACGCGCTTCGGGCACTTTTCCTGACAGATGCCGCAACCCGTGCATTGATCGATATCGACGTACCGGGCCTTCTTCCGTATCGTCGCGGTGAAGTTCCCGACATAGCCGTCGACGCGCTCGACCTCGCTCCAGGTGAGGAGCGTGATGTTCTCGTGGCTGCCGGCGGAGACCATCCGCGGCGTGAGGATGCAGGCCGAGCAATCCAACGTCGGGAAGGTCTTGTCGAACTGCGCCATGTGGCCGCCGATCGACGGATCGCGTTCCACCAAGTACACGGGATGTCCCGCCTCGGCGATCTCGAGCGCCGCTTGGATACCGGCGATGCCTCCGCCAACGACGAGCGTTGCCGGGTGCACCGGCACGCGCAACGTCTCAAGCGGGGCGTTGCGTGCCACGCGCTCCACCGCCCCGGACACAACCGCCTTGGCCTTCTCGGTCGCCGACGCCGTGTCGGTGTGTACCCACGAGACCTGCTCGCGAATCGACGCCAGCTCACACAGGTAGGGGTTCAAGCCGGCACGCCGACACGCGGTTCGGAACGTGGCCTCATGCAGATGCGGCGAGCAGGCGGCCACGACGACCCGGTCGAGTCTGTGCTCGGCGATGTCCTTCGCGATGAGATCCTGACCCAGACTCGAGCACATGAACTTGTAGTCGCGGGCCACGACTACGCCCCGCGCCGCCAGGCGGCGTTCTACCCATGTGCGGAGCTCGGTGACATCGACGGTCCCGGCGATATTCGATCCGCAGTGACAGACATACACACCGATGCGCGGGCGCCCACCGTTACCCGACATCCCCGCTCCTCCGCTGATCGGCGCGATCATCGGTCGTCTCCTTCCGCCCCGGGCATCGTGGGCATCGGTAGCGACTTGGGGTCCTTTCGTGGCCGCCGGCCCGTTTCGGCCGGCTCCTCGGGGGACGGCGGCTCTACGCCGATGCGATCGAGTGCGTGGCGCGCGGTCACCATCTCACGACCGAAACCCGCCGCCTCGGCATCCAGCCCCAACGCCAGGCCCACCAGCTGCGTGAAGAACACGATCGGAGTCTCGTAGCTCGTCCCGAAGTGACGGTTTGTGGCCCCCTGATAGGCATCCAGATTGAGCTGGCACATTGGGCACACCGTGGCGATCACGTCGGCCTTGAACTGATCCGCAGCATGGAGCAGCCGACGAATCAACTCGTATGCGGTGTCCGGGCCGATCTGGGTCATGTGTCCGCCGCAGCAGTGCGTCTTCAGCGGGAAGTCGATCACTTCGGCGCCCAGCACTTTGAGGAGTCGGTCGAGCTCGTTCGGGTACTCGTGATCGGACCACCGGTGTTCGTAGTCCGGCCGCGGGACCATGCAGCCGAGATACGGTGCCACCCGGAGCCCGACGAGCGGATGCGTCACGCGCTCTTCGATGGCGTCGAGCCCGATGTCGTTGATCATGACGTCCAGAAGGTGTCGGACAGTGATGGACCCCGGATCGTAGTGCAGGTCGCCCGCGGCCAAGGCCTCGTTTACGCGCTCGCCGAGGATCGGGCGCTCCCGCATGTAGTAATCCGCTTTGGCGAGGTTGAGGTAACAGGCACTGCACGGCGCGACCAGGGTGCGCGAGCCGTTCGCCTGCCCGGCGGCAAGAGCGAGGTTGCGCCCGATCAGCGCGTACGCCGGTATCAGGTTGATGCCGAGATACTCGGTCGCCCCGCAGCAATTCCAATCGTCGATCTCGGTCAACTCGAGTCCGAGGGGGCCCTCAATAGCGCGAATCGAGTCGCGGTACGCCCGGGCGCCTACCTCCAGCGAGCATCCCGGATACAGGAGATAGCCGCTCATGAGATCAGCCCCAGCTGCTTGGCCCGTGAAAGGATCGCGTCGAGCTGGTCCATCCCGGCGATTCTCTTGGGCTTGATGGTCATACGTTTCTTGGAGAGCATGTCGATGCCCATGCTGGCGGCACTGGGCATGCGCAAGGGGAAGTGTTTGAGATAGTGTCGTGTGGCCAGCCCGAACTCGAAGCTGCGCCCGTAGTTCTCTACCATGTCGACGAACGTCTGAGAGAAGTCGGGTGCAGTAGAATCCCGATACAACCGGGCTTGAATGGCCATGCTCTTGAGCGTGTACATCACATCGGCGATGTGCACGTTCTGCGGACACCGCACCACGCAGTGATAGCAGGAGACACAGATCCACGGTGTGTTGCTCCGCAGGGCGTCGTCCCGCATGCCGGCACGGATCATGGCAAAGAGCATGCGGGGCGTGTGATCCATGTCGGCCGCCGCCGGGCACGACCCACCACAGGTCCCACATTGAATGCACATCTCGAGACGGGAAACGCCGGCGGTTCGCGCACTCACTTCCTCGAGGAACCGCAGATTCGCGTCCGTGGAACCGGGCGCGACGGCAGGTGCCGTATTCACCACAAGCCTCCTTGGTCGGTCAGCCGTTCGACGAGCGTATGGAATGGCGCGCGCCGTGCTTTCACCCGTAGTGTCTTCCCGGGGAAGCGCGGCGCACGACAACGTGTTCGACGCGAGAGTAGTGGAGACGTGGAGCATCTACCGGAGGGATTGCGAACGAACGCCCGCACGACCCAACTCGTGCGAACCGGGGAGATCGCCGCACTGTTGAGACCAGCCGTTCGAGTGTCACACCCGGCCATACGCTGGCTGCACCTCGTTCCCCCACATCGACCCAGGGACCCCATCGGGTCCCCCGCGCAGGCTCCAAGGAAGGGAGGTAAGCCGAGCGACCGGCTCGGGATGTTTAACGTAGGTAAATATAAATGTGGTTAGGCAATTTGCCAACCCGCGACACCACGTCTTGGCGGTTGCCCCGCGGGCGGTAGCCTCACCGGGTGCACAGTTCCTTGGCGATCTGTAGGGGTGGTCGCTACAGCGTCTCGAACTTCCCCGACTCAAGAGATCGATACGCGGCTTCGACAAATGCCAGGTCTTGCCTGGCAGCCGACAGATCGATCGGAGAGTCACCGCCGTTCCGCATCCGATCGATCAGATGCCGCCACATGGCTTTGTAACCCATGAGGTCGCTGAGCCCGGGAATGCGAAAGCGGGTCCGGCGTCCGAGCACGACGGCAAATACGCCGTTGCTCTCGAAGTGGATGTTGCCGTCCGAGCCCAAGATGCGAGACATGCCGAGCCCGAACACCCGACTGGTTGTGTTCCACGAGTGGAATAACCGCCCCACGGGGCCCTCATCGAACCGGACGAGGAGATCGAGTCCGTCTTCGAATGGAGCGACAGGATTGCCCCCGTGTGTCGGGCGGGCGGCCACGACCGTCGTGGGCGATCCACCGATCGCCGTCAGCAGGTGGATCCAATGGACGCCTCCTTCCAGCAGCGCGCCCCCGCCCATCATGTCGGCATCGCCACGCCACCCACCCGTCTTGTTGCGCCCCGCCCGACTGATCTCCACGAATTGCGGCGTCCCAATGTCACCACGGTCGATGTGTGCGCGAACCGCGTGGAGGAGTGGCTTGAACCGATAGTTCTCGGCCACGGCCGCGAAGACGCCGTGGTCCTCCGCGACCGCACGGACGCGGTCGAGTTCCGCAACCGATCGCGCCGCGGGTTTCTCTATCACCACGGCCTTCCCTGCACCGGCCGCCATCATCGCCTGGTCTGCATGCAGGAACGTCGGCGTGCAGACGAGCACTGCATCAATATCCGGATGCGTACATCCCGTCTCGTACGAATCGAACGCATGTCTGCCGCCGAAGCGACGACGGTACTCCTCGGCGCGCGCGCCATCTCGGCTCGCGAATGAGAGTCGGATAGCACGCTTGTGTGTCCGCAGGATCCGGCTATGCAGTCGCGCCACCGACCCGCAACCGAGGATGCAAAGATCGAGAGGCTCGCTCACGTGGCCATCCCCCGCGCACGCGCGTCCCAGTGTTTCACGAGATGTGCGCCAACGCGGAACCCGTTGGCCGCAATCGTGAGACTCGGGTTCACACCACCCGAGCTCGGCATGAAGCTCCCGTCGACCACGAACAGATTCGGGATGCCGTGGAACCCACACCACCGATCGACCACCGACGTTGCCGGATCGGCACCCATGCGGCAACTGCCGAGTGCATGGGAGTACGTGTGAATTGGAAACCGCAGGCGGAACAAGGCTCCGGCACGGCGCAGAATGCGTCCCGCTTGTTTATAGAGCGCATCGCGGGCCGCAAGATCCCTCGGGAGGTACTCGTGCACGACGCGGGTGATCGGCAAACCGAGAGGATCGGTGCGCGCGGCGTCCACCTCCACGCGGTTGCCCCACTGCGGAAGATCCTCGGCCACGCACAGCAAATACGCTTGGAAGGAGAGGCTCAAGGCCGCGATGTGCCCGATCGGTGCCGGATACGGTGCCTCGTGCCGCACGAACACGGGCGGCGGCGTTTGCAGTGACTGAATCGTCCCCCACGGACCAGCGGGCGCATCCCCATCGCGGCCGAAGTAGAAGTCCGTCAGCGCCACCTGTTTGTGAAACCGCCGCTCGGGATTCGTGCGGAACGGGAAGACCCCGATCATGATGCCGCTACAGTGCCGCATCAAGTGCCGACCGATGGCCGCGCCGCTCGGACCCACATCGCCAAGCCCCGAGCGAAGCAACAAGGCCGGTGACGGGATCGCACCGGCACTCACGACGCAGAGGTCGGCGTGCAAGGTCGAACGCTCACCCGTTTCCGTGTGCAGGCACTCCACCCCGGTGATGCGATCGCCGTCCCGCACGAGCTTGACGGCCACCGTGCGGTCGCGGATCTCGGCGCCATGTTGTCGGGCGGCCGGGAGCAGCGTGACCGACAGATCGTTCTTCGCCTCGATCTTGCACGGATAGAGATCGCAGGTCATGCACTTGATGCATGCGTTGCGCCCATTCCCGCCCGGGAAGTTGATGGCGAGCGGAATGGGGAATGGCGTCAGGCCAAGCGCGGTCGCCGCGCCGGCGATCTTCTGGGCCGTCGTGCCGAATGCCGGTGGTTCGGTGGAGTACTCGCCCGATCGGGGCGGCTCGAACGGGTCGGTGCCCGCCACCCCGGCGACGCCGATCTCGCGCTCCGCCTGATCGTAGAACGGGGCCAGCTCCTCGTACCCAAACGGCCAATCCATGGACGGTACGTCCGGAATGGTGCGGAACCGATCCGCCGCCCGGAAATCCTCGGCACGTAACCGGAGGGAGGCGGCCCCGTAGAACACCGACTTTCCACCAACTGCCGCGTCCGGGTGATACATCGTCCGACCATCGCGGCCACTTTGATCCTCGGGACTCTCGCTCTGGTATTTCTGCTCGATCTGGATCGCCACCGGATCCCACGCCGAATCGTCCCGATCCACCCACCGTCCGCGTTCGAGCACCACCACGCGTAACCCCGCTCGCGCGAGCGTCAGCGCGACCGTGCTGCCGCCAAACCCGCTGCCGACGACGATGGCATCGTATCGGTCTGCCATCAGGTCCCCTCGACCGTTCGCCGCATGCGGTGCCTACAGCACACCGATCTCAAAGAGCCGATAGATGAAGAACGCGGTTACAGCGATTTCCAGAATCCACGCCATCGGTTGCTTGTAGTACCCGATGTACATGTCCCAACCCCAATACCCGGTGTCCTGAAAGAACCCGGCCGTGAGCCGCTTCTTGTAGAGCGGCCAGAACAGGGGCAGGCCCACCGTACTCCCAATATCCGCCGCGAAGTGCGCGACGATCGCGACCAACGCGAAGACGGCGTAGTGCGGTGACCAGATCGCGACAAGGCCGCTGACCACGATCGCGAAGAGGAATGTGTGGGTGACGGTGCAGTGGAACTCGGGCTTGGCGAAGCCCGCCTTCACGACGAGGCTGTCCGCATTCGGCAGCCAGTGCATCCCGATGCAAAAGGCGATGGTCTTGGGGTTCCAGTCGTACGTCGCGATGGAAAGGGCGAGAGGCAGGTGGCCGAGTTGCATGTGCGGGCTCCGCTCGAGTGTGAGTCGTCATCTGCGTGGGCGAAACACTGCAGGCGCCGTGTCGCCCTACATCGTGTTCGGAAACCGGTCAGCATAGCCTAGCCGATTTCGGGCTCTCCAATAGGGTGTATCGCAGCCGGCGCCCGTCCGCGAACCTTCTTGACCGCTCGGTGCAGGAGTACCGCGGCGGTGGAACCGAAGACAACCGCCAACAGCACCACTGTCGGGATGCGGAGGAACGACCCGAGCCAGGCATACAGATAGATCCGCGGAAACCGACCGATCGCAATGGCCGTGAGATAGGGTCGCATCGGGTAATGGTGCAACACCGCGAGAATCCGCAGGACCCAGCACGGGAACGGCGTTGCCGCACCGATCGCCACCGTCGCGAATGGATACTTCGCGAAGTACCGTACGGCCGTCTGCACGCGCCGATGGTGCCGAAAGCGGCTCAGCATCTCCCGGTCGAGCACCCACCGGTAGATGTGCCGGTTGATGAACTCCATGTACACGTACGTCGCAAGCGCCACCAACGTCACCCAGATCGCCGCTTCGTACTTCGCCGCCTCCATGACCACCGGTTCGAGTGCTGCGGGCATGACCGGTCCCAGAGGACCCGATGCCGGCAACGACACAATGGCGAGCCAGATCAGCGGGATGGAACGCGGGAACGCGACGGAGACGGGAATGCCGGCGAGCGCCAGCACACCGATGGACCGGAGCATGAGATCCCACGCCCGGTCACCGTGCGGTTGCACGAGGACGCGGCGAAGGCGCTGCAGCGCTCCGGTCTCGGGGGCGGCGGACGTGTTCATCGGGACGGAAAATACCCGGATTTCATGGATTTCGCTCACCCGGAATAGGCACCGATGGGCATGACGTGTACATTGGGGCGACCCCGCGACGCCTCGAGCCCAACGTGAGCTCGAGGCCGACCTCCTGCCGGGGTGGGCGGAAGGGTTGGACGATGGGCGGCAGCGAACCACAACGGGGTGAGCAGATGACCGACTGGACGAATCGGCCGTTGCCGGCCGAGCGCCTCCTGACCTTCTACAACATCCTGATGGTGGTCCTGTGGGCGGCGATGCTCGGGCGGGCCTGGTACGCCCTGTGGCTTGGCCTGGCGCACGTCGCGGCCCTTCCCCTGCCATGGCTCTTTGCGCGCCTGCCTCACAATGCCGGCCGCGGCATGCGGTTCCTGCGCGAGCTGAGTCCGCTCCTGTTGGTCGGGGTGTTCTGGATCGAACTCGACCTCGTGCGCCCCGCGTTGGATCTCGTCGGTATCGATAAACCGGTCGCCGCCCTCGATCGGCTGATATTCGGCGTCCATCTCCACGAGGTGTGGTTGCCCGCAATGGATGCCGTCTGGTTCAGCGAACTCATGCACCTCGCGTATTGGGCGTACTACCCCGCAGCGTACCTGCCTCCGATCATCCTGGCCGTGATGGCGCGGAACCCCGCAACGCGGGATATGGTGTTCCGACTCACGTTGGTGTACTTGAGTTGTTACCTCGTCTACATTGCGTTCCCGGTCGACGGACCGCATTTCCTGGAGGAACCCACCGCCGGCATTCACCAGGAGGGATTCTTCTACGGGTTGGTCGAGAGCGCGCAGCGCATGGGCGATTCACTCGGTTGCTCCTTCCCGAGCTCGCACGTTGCGATTGCCGTCACGGCAGCGCTGCTCGCGTGGCGCTGGCTCCCTCGATGGATTGCCGTGCTCCTGTGGATCGAGGCCGTCGGTGTCCTGCTGTCTACCACATACACGCAACATCACTACGCGATCGACTCGCTCGTCGGCCTACTCTGGGCCTTCGGATTCTGGTGGCTCGCCACGCCCGTGCACCAGCGGCTGAGTGGAGAGCCGCCACCCGCACCGCAGGCGTCTGGCTAATCGTCTCGCCTGCCACCCATTGCAGAACGACGTGCGCCACAGATCATCGTGTCGCGCTGGAGCCAGCCGCCGCCGACCGTGAAGAAGATGGTCACGGTGATCACGGCCGCGACCAGCGTGAGCTCCGATCGCACGTGTTCCCTCACACGACGCTCCTATGCACGAATACTGAGAGTCGTTGCGTTGCCAGCCTGCACACCCTGGGGACCTACTCGGGACTCACGCAGCTGAAGCTGGATGCATCGCGCGGGTCTCCGGTGCCGTCGTACTCCAAGACGTCCGGATAGGCACAGACGGGTCGCGAACCGCTGGGCTGCATCTGCTCGTCGAGCCAGAATGCCGTGACCTGGGTCGGCGCCTCGCCCGTTTCGACCCACCGGTCGATCTCGGTCAGGAAGTTCACCCAGGATGGTCCCGGGCCACCAAAACAATGTTCGACACCCGGCATGAGGAACAGCCGAACATCGTCGGCCGCGGCCTCATCCTCGGCTAGCACTTGGGCATGGTAATCGATGAACGCCTCCGAGGGCTGCGCGTGGTCCGACCACCCGTTGTAAATGAGGAGCTTGCCCCCACGGGCGCGGTACGCCGCCAAGTCCGGACTCGTTGCATTGAGGGTCTGCGCGACTCGCTCGGCGTCCTTGTCGAAACCGTCCCAGTCGTACCCCACATAACTCCAATCAGGATTGTTGTACACGAAGTACCTCATGATCCCGTTGCCAAAACCGTAATACCCGCTGGGTTCGACGGGCACGTCGAACGGTCCCGGGTCCACACCGGCCTGGAATTCCTCGAGATCGCTCAAGTAAGCCAGTCCGCCGGTGAGCCAGCGCGACCACCCCCCCGGGGACGTCTCACTGCCAAAAGGGAATCCCGGGTACAAGGTTCGCCCCTCGGAGTCCGTGGCGCCGCCGTACACCACGCGGACGGCCGCGAGCTGTTCGGCACTCAGGCACTGATCGGTCTTCCCCCCTTCACACAACAAGGTGCCGACGTCGAACGGACATTGCCGGGGGTCGTTGAGGATGCCGTCTTCCAAGCCATCCCGAGCATCGCACATTGCGAGATAGGACGACTCGATGAGACGCTGCTCCGCAGGGCCGACCACCGCCCGCTGCAGATTGGCGGGATCGGGATACATGGCCGCGTTGATCTGGGATGCCAATGCGGCGACCCCGGTCCAGTTGAACGCGGGCGAGCCGGCGACGATCCCGTCGAAATCCTCCGGATACCGCTGCGCCTCCATGAGACCCTGGCCGCCGCCACGCGAGCACCCGGTGAAGTAGCTCCGGCTGATCTCTCGCTGGTAGTAGTCCGTGATCAGCGCCTTTGCGGTGACGGCGGTACGGTGCACGGCCTGGTGTCCGAAGCTGACGAGCCGCTCCAGGTTGTTGAGCGCCCAACTCGCATCGAGCGGGTGGCCTTGGTGACCCGTATCCGTGCCCGCCGTGGCGTAGCCGGCTTGCAGGGAACCGAACATGAGCGACGTGTTCATGACGGACCCCACGAAGCCGCCGCCGCCACCCATGACGAACTTGCCGTTCCAGTCGTTCGGCAGCAGGAGCTCGAAGTTGGTCTCGGTGCCGATGACACCCGTCACCTTGCAGTGCCGCACGGGGGCGAACTCCTCCGTCACCGCGATGATTCGAACGTCGGGGAGCGTCTGGAGCGATTGCTGGTTGCACGCTGGCGCCGTCGGATGCAGCACGGGCACCATGGCCATAACGATCGGTACGGCGGAGATGACAAACGGTGATCTCATCGTGGGGACCCCTCACTGCGGGTCGCGATCCATGCTGGTGGCGGTGGATAGTCGTCACGCACATGTTCGCGACGGGATGTTCTTGCCTTCTGGGCGACACGCCGCCACAACGACCACGGCGGCGGGCCAACGGGCCAGCAGCTAACTCCGTATTCTCCGGAGGAACCATCCGATCAACATTCCTCCCAGCAATCCGATAGCCAGCCCGCCTCCTCCAAAGTACAGCGACCCGCGCCGGGCGGCAGCGAAGATGGGGTTGTCGAGGAAATCCACGCCGCTGTGAATTGCGAGGACCTTCCACCGATTCTCGTCCTTGACCAGCGTGGCCGTCCATCGGGATTCGAGCGTGTACGTGTTCCCGCTGGCCATTTCGTAGACTTCCGTGTTCCCGCCGCGCGCGATGCCGTACTTGTCATCGTAGATCTCCGTGAGGGTGTCCGCCACGGGATCCATGGTCAGGCGCCTGATGAGCGGGTCGTCTCCTGCGAACAGGCTCTCGAAGTACTCCGAGAGCTCGTCGCCCGACGTCAGCAGCGTCTGGTCGATCATCGTCGCCGAAAACGGCGAGAACATGTGGGGCTCGAGCGCCGCGAAATCCCGCTCGTTGATGGCGTCACGAAGCTCGACGAGGATCGCTCGCAGCTGCTCATGATCCTCGGCATGGGGGACACGTTCTTCCTGCGCGAGCAACGGCGCAGGCCCCAGCAGGCAGCACGCCACGACGAGCGAGGTCGTAAACCGATGGAACATGGTCGTCTCTCCTCTCAATTCAATCGACAGGAACTCTCGCGTACCGCCCGGCCTCCGGGGATCCGAGCACGAACCTCCGGCAGAGCCCTGCCAGGACAAGACCGCTCGCGACGTCGACGACGTGATGCTGATGCACCAGCACGACTGACACGATGATCGCCGAGAGCCATGTGGCATAGACGAAGCGCAGGACACGCACCCCCGAATCCATCAATGCGAGCGAAACGAGCGTCGTCAGAACGATATGTAGGGACGGGACCAGATTGTGAGGTAGCGCGATTGCGTACAGCGCGTCGTACACGTGCGCGTAGCTCCCGGCATCCTCCGTGCGAGGGAATCCCAACTCCGCCGGCAACAGCAGGAACACGCATCCGGACGCGATGGTACCGACGAGCATCTGCTTGCCGAGCCGCCGCATCGCCGTCTGGTCCATCTGAAAGAGCGGAAGCACATACAAGACGAACACCGACAGGTATGCCCAGATCATCCACGGCACGAACGGGACGCGCAGTTCCCACGGAAAGTAGAGGTGAAACCGCACACTCCGCTGCGCCGTCAGCCAATTGCACCCGAAGTACACGAGGCAGAACACGATCTCCCAGCTGATGCCCCACGCGAGATACGTGCGCAACGCCCCGGCGCTCGGCCATGCGAGGCCCCTTGGGGTCGGGATGTCCGGCGTCGGAGCGACCGCGACACCCGCCGACTCGGTGAGGTCGGTTCCCACTGTCACTCCGGCGGTCTGGACCGCCGGCGGTCGCTGTGATCGCCGGCCAGCGGGAGTGGTCCCGGGCCGGGCGGCGCCGGACGCGCCCCTCCCCACAAGCTGAAGTAGATCTTCCAGAACGACCGCTGCGGATCGTCGGGCCGGACGAACCGTGGCAAGTAGAGCCAGGGAATGTGCGGCGCACGATGGTGGACCAGATGGTAGTGATAGTTGAGGAAGAACGCGCGGCTCACGCGACTGACTTTCAGGTTCCAGGCCCCTTCGAGCACGTCCCGCGGACTCCAGGCATGGTCGACATACTGGAGCGCACTCCAGTTCAGTCCGAACGCCCAGTAACACGTGAGCCACCCCACCCAGGTGAGGTCGAGCACGAGCCACAGCGCGACTTGTACACTCGCGGAGCACGCCAACTCCAGCCATACACGCCCGCGCGGCTGCCGCGCAATATCCGCGACAAAGTGTTCGAATCCCCACCATCGCGCGGGCCCGTGTTGGAACCAGCGGGACGCGAAGGACCAGGGCATGAGCAGGTAGACGGCGCCGGCCACCGGTATGATCGCCCAGTAGAATCCCGTCAGGAGGCAATAGAGCCAATACGTCTTGAGCCACCGGGACTGATGGGGCAGATAGTAGTCGAACATCTCGAGATCCGTGCGGTTGCGGCGATGGTGTCCCAAGTGGCTGGCACGCTGGACAGAGAACCCGGTCGGGAACATCGCAGCAAGCACGGCACCCGCGATCTCGTTCACGACCAAGTTGCGGTGGAACATGCCATGCACCGCTTCATGGAGCAGCGAGAAGATCGTGTTGTTGACGAACGAGAAGCTGAATGCCGCGAGCAGCAGCAGGCTCCAATGGCCCGCATGACTGGCGATCCAGAGCAGACTCGCTGCGACCGAGAGGGCCGCGACACCGATCGCGAGATTGAGTGCACCGGGGATCGGCGTCGCAAGCCCGTCATCGGGTGCCGAGCGCCGGTCCGCCACAGCAACGGGTGTCGTCACGTGCCTTCCCCCTCCGTCCGTACCTTGTGGCCCTCTTGCCACGAGAAGAACGGCTGCAGCAGACGGCCGGCGGGAAACAGTTCGTGCGGGCCGACGCGACTGCCTGGCCCGAGCCCGGCCATCGCCCCAACGATCGCACCTTCGCCGATCGTGACCGGAGCAATGTCCATGACGAACGAGCCGTCGTCGGCGATCGTGCCGAGGTGACCGGAGATGGCCACCTGGGTGCCGATCACGGCTCCGCGTTCGATGCGCGCCAAGTACCGATCGAGTATCCGCGCGCCGGGGCCCCAGTACGCGAACACACTGACGCGCGCTCCCCAGAGGTTGAGCCAGGCAGCATACAGTCCGGGGATGAGGCGGAGCAGTTCCTCGAGCATCGGGAGCCGATTGAACACCACCTGCCACTGCGTCAGGAACCACCACACCTTGTACGCACGTGCGTCTTGACGCACGCCACGTCCGGTTGGGTATCCGAACACGAAGATCGTCACGCGGCTAACGATGGGCGGCAGCAGGTAGATCCAACTCACCGCCAGGAGCCATCGCGCCGTCACCCCGTCGCGCGTCCATACGGCCGCCACGCCGGCGACGACGTAGAGCATCGGCAGGTAGTTGAGCACCAGCGAATACCCGGTGACCTTGCCGCCGGTCGGGCTGCGACCGCTTCTATTGCCGGTCATACCCCACCATGTACGTCGGCAGGTCGTCGAATTCGGGCGTCCGATCGAAGACGGCAAACGCTCGCGGCATCACGGTGCGGTTGAACAAACTCCGCTGGTATGCGGGGTCGTCACCCAGTCCGGCAATCGCGTCGACCATCTCCGGCTCCCGCGGAGCCAGCTCCGGATGCTCGCGCACCAGGTGACGGAGCACCCTCGCACCCGAACCGGATCGACCGACGGTCGTCAACCCGCTGAGCATGGTTTTGAAGAGCCTCGAGTTGCTCCAGCGGCTGACCTTTCCCGCCCGGGTCAGGCAGGCGTCGATGAGATGCGCCTGGATCTGCACGTGCCGAGCCTCGTCCTTCATGTGTTCGCGATGCACGGCGACGAAGTGGGGCTCGAGGGCCCCGAGCGTGGGGCTCGCAGGGTCATGGATCATGCGACGTGCCATGGCCATCGAGCTCTCCTCGAGCGCCATCAAGCTGTAGAGCGGGAACGCGAGCGTTCGCGCGATGCGCCCGAGCATCCAGAACAGCATCCGTTGCGGTGCAGACAGTTCCGTGAAATAGCGATCGCGTCCGTCCACGAACACTTCCGGGAGACAGCGACGATTCAAGTCCGCGAATCCAGCATAGTGGCGGCGCTCGTCTTCGATCATCGTGTCGAGGCACGCGCGCAACTCAGGGTTCGACGCCACGGCCCGATGACTCCGGAGCGGCAACAGCACGCGTTCGAGGACATCCCGCTCCAGCATCATGATGAACTCGTTGATCCGGACGCCGAACAACTGGTTGTACCGGAGTCGCTGTTGGTCGGAAAGACTGCCGTAGATCGACGTGTAGAAGAGGTGTGTGTACTCCTCGGGCACGAAGGGTCTCGAGCGGTCGATCTGCTCGATCGTGACCGGCTGCGACCGGTTCGCAGGATCGCCGGCTGCCGACAGAATGGCGCGCAGCGAGGGTTTCCCGGTACCCACCACCCGACCCGGTGGGGAGTCGGTTGCCGCCCCGGATCGCGGCGGCGGTACAGACGTCATGTCGGCATCTCGGACCGTTGCCCAAGACGTCCCACCGGCTCCGCATCGCGCCATTCCCGGCCGCGCGGCAGGTCGGTCCCAATCGAGTCGCGAAACAGCCCGAACAGCATGCCCTGCTTCTTGTACACCTCTTTGGCAAACAAAGGGTTGTACCCCAGGTAGATGCCGAGGCGCTTCGGCGATCGCATGTGCGTCTTGAAATCCCACATCCGCTTGAAGATGGAACGCTTCCGATTCCACGTGTCCCGGCACTGCCAACAGGCTTCCGTGAGCTGCTCCGGCGTCATGTTCTTCGGCACGAACGCCGCGTGGTTGAACCGATACTCGGGATGCAGCCACCACTTGCCGTCCCACAGCAACCGCCCCTCCCGGCGTAACCGTTCGTAGAGGTGCGTGCCGGGATAGGGCATCAGGATATTGTACGCCGCAAAACAGAACTTGTTGTGCATGGCGAAATCCAGCGTCTCCCTGATCGAGGCGACCGTGTCGTGGTCGTGGCCCAGGGTGAAGGCGGCCCACGTCTGCAGATGGTGCGACCGGAGGATCTCGACGGCGTGCTGATAGCCGTCCCACCCGCGCCGGATCAGGTTCGGCGCTTTCTTCATCGACTTCAGATTACGGGGGTCGAGCGACTCGAACCCGATCACGTTGCCGAGACATCCGCTCGCCTCGAGCAGGTCCATGAGTTCGGGGTCAGCCGTCATGTCGAGCGAGGCCTGCGATACCCAGTTGATCCGCAGCGGGATCAACTCGCGCAGGAAGGCCTTGGCCCGGTCATGGTCGGAGAGCAAGTTGTCGTCGACAAAGAAAATGAATCGGCGATCCTGGGCCTCGATCTCTGCCAGGACGTCGCGTGTGGGACGAGCGAAGTTCGTGCGATCGAAGTACACGCTGATGACGCAGAAATCGCACGCGAACCGACAGCCACGGCTGAACTGCGTCAACGTGATGGGCAGGTATCCTTTCCCTTTGAAGAGGTCACGCCGCGGCTGGAGGCCACCCGGCTGAGGAATCCCCACCGGGGCGCGGTAGACGGGCTGGAGTCGGCCCTGCCTCGCG
>JBDHJO010000177.1:0-5791 GCA_039586875.1 Gemmatimonadota bacterium
CAAGGGAATGTGTTCCGTGCGCCCCACACCCGGGCTCGTGACGTGATAAGTTAGAAATCTGCCCTGTGTCGATCAAAGGAGGCCGAGTGGCTGATTCAACGCGGGGGGATCGCCTTCCCCGCATTGCCGCAATCGATGTCGGGACCAACACGATCCGTCTCGTGGTGGCGGAAGTGAGTCCGGACGGGACCTACCGCGTCCTGGACGAGGAGCGATCGATGACGCGACTCGGGCGTGGGATGTACGCGCGCGGGCAGATCGGTCGTGCGCCGTTCGAGCGATCGCTCGAGGCTCTGTGCAAGATGCGCGCGATCGCGGAGGGGTTCGAGGTGCACGAGCTCCGCGCGGTCGCCACGAGCGCACTGCGGGAGGCGTCAAACGGCGCGGCGTTCCGTCGCGAAGCCCGACGCCGCTGCGGCCTCCAGATCGACATCGTGAGCGCGCGCGAGGAAGCGCAGTTGGCCTTTCGGAGCGTCGCGCGGCATTTCCAGATCGACACGCCGTCCCTCGCGATCGTGGATATCGGTGGCGGCAGCGTCGAGGTGTTGTTGGTAGCCGAAGGGGTGGTCAACCAGGTGCACTCGCTGCCGCTGGGGGCAGTGCGGCTGACCGAACGGTACGTGCGGTCGGATCCACTGAAGAAGAAACACTGGCGGAAACTCAAGGACGGCATCGATCGTGCCATCCGCGAGGAGCTTGGGAAGCCCCCGTTCTACCCGGATGTGATGGTCGGCAGTGGCGGCACGTTCACGAATCTCGGGGAGATGGTGCAGTGTGAGCGTGAGGGGTTGTTCGGGCCGATCCGCGGTTACGAGATCGCGCGGGCCGAGCTCGACCGTCTCGTGGATCGTCTGCGCGAGACGCCGCTCGGGGAGCGGCGGCGCATGTGCGGGCTCAACCCCAAACGTGCCGACATCATCCTCGCCGGCGCGACGGCGGTCGCTCGGTTGGCGCGACGGCTCGGGTCGCAGCGCGTCGTGGTCAACGACCGCGGGATTCGGGATGGGTTGCTGCAGGCGATGGTGGAGGACCTCGGAACGGCGGGTGCGGGCACGCCGGTGCAGGCGCAGGACCGCATCGAATGGGTGCGCGAGTTCGCACAGAAGTGCCATTCGAACGAGCGCCACACGCATCAGGTCGCCAGGCTGGCGGTGGCGCTCTTCGATCGGTTGCGGGAGCCCTTCGAGATCCCGGCAACGGGTCGGGACCTTCTGGAGGCCGGCGCCCTGTTGCACGATGTCGGGTACTTGGTGAACCACGCCAAACATCACAAGCACGCATACCACCTTATCATGCACGGGGACCTGCGGGGCTTCGCGCCGGGGGAGGTGGAGATCATCGCCAACGTGGCGCGATACCACCGGCGTGCCCGGCCGAAGAAGGCGCACGAGAACTACGCGCGCCTGGACAAGAACGACCGCCGCTTGGTCACTCAACTCAGTGGCATCCTCCGCGTTGCGGATGGGCTCGATCGGACCCATGGTCAGGTCGTCGAGGATGTCGAGACGGACATCAGGGACGACGCGGTTCAAGTCCGGTTGAAGGCGGCCGTGAATCCGCACGTCGAGATCGGCGACGCCTTGCGGAAAGGCGCGCTCTTCGAGCGTGCCTTTGGCGTGCAATTGTCGGTGGTGTGGGACCGGGCGCGCACGAGCACCGCCGCACGCACCCGAAATCAACAGCGCCGGGGGCGTGCCCGCGCGTGAGAGGGTAAGCGATGGCGAAGCGACCACAGCCGCAGTACTCGTCGGAACACTACTTGAACCGGGAGCTCAGTTGGCTCGCGTTCAACGAGCGTGTGCTCGAGGAGGCGCAGGACATGACGACCCCGCTCCTGGAGCGGGTGAAGTTTCTGAGCATCTTCAGTTCGAATCTCGACGAGTTCTTCGAAGTCCGCGTTGCAGGGCTCCTCGAGCAATTGGACGCGGGTATGGAGCCGCAAGATTACGGCGCGGACGGCCTCGGCCCGGCCGAGCAACTGGATGCGATCGATCGGCGCGTGCACGGGTTGGTCGCCGAGCAGTACCGGGTGCTCAACGAGGGCGTGATTCCCGAATTGCGGGACGCCGGGATCGAGTTTCTCCGCTACCGAGACCTCGCGCCCGACGAGCGCGCGCGCGTGGATGGGCTGTTCCGATCGAGCATCTTTCCGGTTCTGACACCACTCGCGATCGATCCGGGTCACCCGTTCCCGCACGTACATCACAAGAGTCTCAACATCGCGCTGATGCTCCGGTCTCTGGACGACGGCGAGATGATCCCGGCGGTGGTGCAAGTCCCTGCCGTGTTGGATCGGATCGTCGTCATATCGCGCAGCGAGCGATCGTTTCGGTTCATATTGCTCGAGGAACTCATCATCCAGCATGCCGAGGCGATGTTCGCCGGCTGCGCGGTGGACGACGCGACGGTGTTCCGGGTGACGCGTGACTCCGATCTCAGCCTCCAGGAAGAAGAAGCGGACGATCTCCTCGAGATGATTGAGGAAAGCCTGCAGCAGCGGTTGCGGAGCGATGCCGTGCGGTTGGAGATCGCCGCGGACGTGACCGACGTGTTCCTCGACCTTCTCGTGTCGGCGCTCGATCTCGAATCGCGCGACGTATATCGGGTTCGCGGGCCGGTGGATCTCACAGGTCTGACGGAACTCACCCACCTCGACGGGTTCGCGGAACTGCGCGATGAACCGCTGGTCCCGCGGGTTGCGCCCGCCTTTGCCGCCGACCGGAACGTGTTCGATGTCATCCGCCAGCAGGATGTGCTGGTGCACCATCCCTACGAGTCGTTCGGATCGGTCGTGGAGTTCATCGAGGAAGCGGCGCGCGATCCCGGGGTCTTGGCGATCAAGATCACGCTCTACCGCACGAGCTTGCCGAGCGCGATCATCTCGGCCCTGACCCGGGCTGCGCAGAATGGCAAGCAGGTCACGGCGCTCGTCGAGTTGAAGGCCCGCTTCGACGAGCAGAACAACATCCTGTGGGCACGCTCGCTCGAAGAAGCCGGCGTCCACGTGGTGTACGGTGTGGTCGGCTTGAAGACGCACTGCAAGGCGGCGCTGGTCGTGCGTCGCGAGGCCGACGGCATCCGTCGGTATGTCCACCTCGCGACCGGGAACTACAACCCGGTGACCGCGCGGATCTACACCGATCTTGGGCTGTTCACGGCCGATGCGGCGATGGGCGAGGATGCGACGACGCTGTTCAACCTGCTCACCGGGTACTCCCAGGCGCAGTTTTGGAACCGCTTCATCATGGCACCGGTGTCGCTGCGCGAGCGGGTGCTGGAGCTCATCGAGCGGGAGCGCCAGAATGCGGAGGACGGGAAGCCGGCACGGATCATCGTGAAGATGAATGCCTTGGTAGAACCGTCCGCGATCGACGCGCTGTACGGTGCCGCGCAGGCCGGCGTGCAGGTCGATCTCATGATCCGCGGGATCTGTTGCCTGCGCCCGGACCTGCCCGGCGTTTCGGACGGGATTCGGGTCACCAGCGTCGTGGACAAGTTCCTGGAGCATACGCGCATCTTTTACTTCGAGAACGACGGCGATCCGGACATCTTCCTGTCGAGTGCCGACTGGATGCCGCGGAATTTCTTCCGGCGCATCGAGCTCATGTTCCCGGTCGCCGATTCCGCGCTGAAGACGCGGATCATCGAGGAGATTCTCGCGACGTCCCTCCGTGACGATGTGAAGGCGCGGCAACTGCGCGCCGATGGCCGGTACGAGCGGGTGGAGCGATCCGAAGACGCGCCCGCGGTCCGGTCGCAGTTGGTGCTGCAGGGACTCGCGCGACGCGCGTCGCGGGTCTCGGGGGAGTTTGGAGCCCAACCGGGTGCGGCCGGGCCGTTGCCCACCGATCCGGAACGGGCTGGCCTGGGAGTGTGAGGTGACCGATGCAACTGCTAGTGATACGGCATGCGATTGCGGAGAACCGCGCGACGTTCGCGCAGACGGGCCAGGACGACGGCCAGCGCCCACTCACCGACGAGGGGCGCCGGCGCATGGAGATCGCGGCCCGGGGGCTGCGGTCGCTCGTGGGCTCACTCGACCTCGTCGCCGCCAGCCCGCTCACACGCGCGCGCGAGACGGCTGAGATCGTTGCGGCGGCGTTCGGCGGCTCGCCGGTTGAGACGTCTGTTGCGTTGAGTCCCGGCCGATCACCGGACGAAGTCGTGGAGTGGCTCAAGCATCATGCGGCGCTTGAACGCGTCGCGGTCGTGGGGCACGAGCCGGACCTGAGTGACCTCGTGTCCTACCTGCTGTTGGATGAGGGCACCTCGTTCTTCGTGTTCAAGAAGGGCGGGGCCTGCCTGCTCGAGTTCGCGGGCCGGATCGGGCCTGGTGATGCCAACCTCCGGTGGCTGCTGCGGCCCAAGCACCTGCGGGCCTTGGGAGCGTCGAGTGCCTGATTACCCCCCGGGCATTCTGGCGGTACCTCCGCAGGTGGCGGTCGAGCGCCTTGGCCGCGCGCTGTTGGATGACGCGCGGCTGGCGAGGGAGCGCCTGGAGCACGGGACGGACGACGAAGCGCTGCACGATTTTCGCGTGTCGTTGCGGCGCTTGCGCAGCGTGCTGCGCGCGTTTCGGCCGTACCTCGATCATGAGGTGCCGCGCAAGCTCCGGCGGAACATCCGCGACCTGGCACGGGCCACGAACGGGGCTCGCGATTCGGAGGTGTTGCTGGACTGGGTTGGCGGCAACGAGAGCAAGCTTGCCCCGGCGCAGCGTGCCGGGGCGAAGTGGTTTCGCGCGCGGTTGCGGTCGCAGCGCGAGGCCGGGTACGAAACCAGCGCGCAGGCGATTCAGCAGCGCTTTCCCCGCATCGACCGGCGCGTCCGTCGGCAGCTCGCCGCCGCCGCCCACAATCCGTGGGGAGGAACGGAAACCCAGCCGACCTTCGCCGCGGCGATTGCCGAGCTGATTCGTGCGCAGTTGGCCGCCCTCGACCTGGAACTCGATCGCATCGTCGGCCCGACCGATCGGCCGACGGTCCATGCGACGAGGATTCAGGCGAAGCGATTGCGGTATCTCCTCGAGCTCATTGCGGGCGAGTTCGTCGCGGCCGCGTCGGCCGTGCGGCGCCTCAAACGGCTTCAGGACGCCCTCGGCAACCTCCACGACGTGCTGATCGGGGAGCAGCGGAGCGATGCCGCGTGCGAGGATGCTGCCGCCGAGCATGCCCGAGAGCTCTCCAGCACCGCGGCCAACATCGATCCCAAGCAGCGGCGCCGACTCCGCCGTCAGAACCCGGTCAACGGACTCCTCGCCCTGTCGGCCCTGTACCGAGATGCGCGGGCGGAGCACTACGAGGCGTTCGAAGCGTGGAGAACGAATGATGAGCCCGAGATGCAAGACGACGTCGACGCCGTGCTCCGGGGCCTCGAAAACGTGACGCCCGGCAGCGTGGAGATCGAGCGGAAGTACCTCCTGCGAGGCCTACCCGAGGGGTTGGACGGTGCCGATGTCGCGGAGGTCGAGCAGGGGTGGCTGCCCGGCACCCGCCTTCAGGAGCGGTTGCGCCGCGTCAAGCGTGGTGACGAGGAACGGTTCTATCGGACGGTGAAACTCGGGGAAGGGTTGAGTCGACTCGAGGTCGAAGAGGAGACCGACGCCGAGCTGTTTGCCTATCTCTGGCCGCTCACGGAAACGCGCCGCGTGCACAAGCGACGCTACTATGTCCCGGACGGGACGCTGATGTGGGAGATCGACGAGTTCTTGGATCGCTCGCTCGCGCTGGCCGAGGTGGAACTGCCGGCAACCGATACGGAGGTCGTGGTGCCGGGATGGCTGGCGGACGTA
>JBDHJO010000178.1:0-6590 GCA_039586875.1 Gemmatimonadota bacterium
AAAGTACAAGGTGCAAGGTGCAAGGTGGTCCGGATCAATGCGACAAAACAGGGTATCGGGCGTAATTCGGGTTGGAGGTAATCTGCACGACACAGCACCCATACGGCGTGCAGCAGCTCGAATCTCTCGTCGCCTATCAGGTCGCGTGCAGACTTTCCCGCATGAGTTATCAGCTCACACGAGCTGGGTCGCTGCGCGATCACCGAGCCCTCGCCAGCCAGATTCAGCGAGCGGCGATCTCAATCCCGGCCAATATCGCGGAGGGCTACGCATTGGGTACGAAGCCCCAATGGGTCCGTCACCTGCGAATCGCGCTGGGATCGGCCGCAGAGCTTCGCAGCCACCTTCGGCTGCTGGCCGACCTGCGAATCGTTCAGCGAAGCGACCTCACTGACCACATCAAGACGGTCGACCGGCTCATCGGTCTCGTGGTTGGCCTGCTCAAGGGTGCCGGAGCGACGTTACCAAGGCGCGAAACGTGAGAGACTGATTGCCTTGCACCTTGCACTTTGCACCTTGCACCCGGCGGACAAGCCACCCGGCACAAGGTGCAAAGGACCACACGATTTCGCCTGCTACCGACGCCGGACCGTCACCCCCGTCTCTCCACCGGCGTAGAATCCGCCGCCAATCGCCAGCTCCGGATTCCCCGGATCGGTCTGATACGACCAGTCGAAGATCATGTACTTCTGCCCGACGTGGGTGACGCGCACGGCGCCGAACCGAGCGAAGCCGTCACCGCCGTCCATTTCGAACACGTACCCCCAGCCCGGCAGGGCCTGGCGCACGACGGTCGAGTAGCCATCGAGTGGCGCGAAGTCGATCGAGGTCAGGTCGTCGATCGGGCCGTCCTCCCACAGGGTGATGGACGTGCCCGCGCGTACCGGCGTGATGAACAGCGCGGTCCCGTCGGTGGTGACCCGGAAATCGATGTCACCGCGGTTGCCGTCAGCGATGACGCCGAGCTCGAGCGCGCCGACCTGGCCGTCGTTGTTCACATCCTGCCAGAACCGGAACCCGGCGCTATCGGACACGATGGACAGTGCCCCGACCAGGAACTCAGGCGATACGGTCGCCCCCTCGAGACTCCAGAACTCCCCGCAGAGGTTGTCGTCCAGCGAGTACGACGCGCTGTACACGCGATACTGCTTGAACCCGCTCGGCTCGTTCTGGAACGGGTTGTCCGACCACGCGAGATGGATCGCGCCGTTGAGGCTCGTGCTGGTGATCGAGGCAGGTGACTCCAACCGCAATCGCTCGTCGATCACGGCGGTCTCGCTCTCCGGGCTCTCCACCCCGTTGATGTCGACGGCCACGACGAAGTATTCCAGGTCGGGATCGCCCCCGTCATGGAACGTCGGCGACGTCGTCTCCCCGCGCAGGCCGAACGACTCCGTCGTCGATGCGCGGGAGTAGACGCGATAGATCGCGAGGTTCGGGTCGTCAACGAAGTCCCAGAACAGCAGAATCCCAAGCGGGGCGTCGGGATCGCCGCTGGCCTCGAGCTCGTAGAAGAGGTTCTCGGGCGCGGGCAGCAGCGCCGGCGGCAGGACATCCTCACCGCACGCGCCGATCGCCATCCCCACAGCCACCATCATCAATGCTCGTCGCATGAATCCACCCTCAATACGGTTCCGACACCCAACGAATGCACGGAGCATGCCTGATTGCACAAGCCCGTAAGTGATTATCTAACAATTACTTACCGATCACCGACGCCCAATTGCTGTCCTCGGATGGGGACATCCATGAAGCGGCGTGGACCCACACCTAGCCCCCATCGCCGACTCCCAAAACGGTGGGACCCTGCACCAAACAGACTCCCTTGCACCTTGCACGTTGCACCTTGCACCAAACCGACCCCCTTGGTCGCTACTGCCTCACCGTCCGCTGGTCGTACTGGAACTTCATCTCCGGCTGATCACGCAGCGAGATGAAGAAGTTGAAGGCGAAGTTCCCATTCGGCGCTTTCAGGAACGCGAACGTCGCCCGCCAGCGGTGCAGCGTGCGCTCGAGCCGGAGCACGTGCTGGCCGAATTCACCCAAGGTGAGGTTGTACTGCGTGTTCCAGGAGAGCGACCACTGGGGAGTCGGCGAGAACGAGATGGCCCAGCCGACGGTGCGATTGGCCTGTTGCTCGAGGAAGTCCCCGAGCGCATCCGCGCGCGGTCGCGACCGCTGATCGTCGTACGTGATCGCTGCCTGGAAGCCCCGGCCGCCGCCGCGACCACCCATGGTGTCGAACTGTCGGTCGAGCCGGGTGGCTTGCCCCAATCCCGTCCCGCGCGGCATGGCGGGATTGAGATCTCTGTCATCGAGCAGGTTGCCTTCCTGCTCTCCTTCAGCCACCGGCTCCGGCTGCGCACCGCCGGTGAGCAAACCGAAGATGCTCTGGAACGTGCGCGATGACACGGTGAAGCGGGCCGAGATCGTCGTCAGGAACGGATCGAACGCCGTTGTATCGTAACCGACCGGCCCGTCCCACAGATCGTGCGTCATGGACAGAGAGAACCCGGGCAGCAGATCACTGGTGAACCGGTTGGTCAACCGCTGCGTGGCCCAGCCGCTGCGGCCCTCCTCCTTCGCCTGCTCGAAATCGTAGTCGATCGGCGACGTCTGCACCGACAGCAGCTTCACCTTCCGCGCCTGTTGCTCTTGAGCGGCCGCGAGGCTGTCTTCGGGCTCGTCCTGTCTGAGTTTTCCCTCGAAGTTGTTCGACATCGCGAAGCTCAACCGCATGAGGGTCGGGCTCTCGCGCGTGGGCGACCTCCCCGTCGGGTCGAGCGCGCGCGCGTAGGCTTCCGGCACCTGCGCCGCCGGGGCGTAACTCCAGTTCAGCAAGGGTGAGAACGCATGGCGGACGCGGGAGAGCGGCCCGACGCCCGGGAAGAAACCGAAGAACGTCGGCGTCATGCTTGCCGACAGCGACAGCCGCTTCCCTTGAGCGACGAACCCACCGTTGGTGAATCGATTCCGAAGGAGAAAGGGACCGCCGGTCGTGTTCCGAATCCCCACCGTGGGCTGGAACTTCCACGTCGACGGGAACAGGGACGGGAGATTGATACCGGTATTCCAATCGATCTCCGTTCGAAAATCCTCCCCGTAGTATCGCACGATGGAATCGTCGGGGCTCTCGGGATCGGGCAGCACAATGGGCGCGGGCGAACGCGACGACCAGAAGTCGGTCACCGACACGTCATTGGCCCAGTTCCACCGCCCCACGCGGAGCGGCGTTCGCAGGCTCATCGTCGTCGTGCGCGCATCGATGGGGATCGTATCGGCCCGCGCCTCCCCGTCGACCGGCGCAAGGGGCACGATGATGCCCGGCTGTTGGTTCAGGATCTGCGAATTCCCAAACGTCACCGACGGCGACCATGTGGCGTCACTCCACAGCTGAATCGGCGCGGGGGTCAGGCTGAGGCTCGGGAGCTGTTGCGTGACCGTCCCGCTCGACAGGTCCTGCGTGTAGTTGCCGCCGAGTGACAGGGTACCCCAATCGAACTGCTTGCTGAAGTTGAGCCGACTCGTGAGGGTTGCCGTTTGTAGGAACGGGTCGACCGAGTTCCGCTCCACCACCCGGGCACTGGTGGCGTAGTCCACCGCTGCCGTCAGCCGGGTGCGCTGGTTGAAGCTCTGTTGATGGTTCCACTGCAACCGCATGGAGCGCCCGCCGGGCGTGTCGTCGATGCCCTCTTCGAAGATCCACGAGGCGCCGATTTGCCCCGAGACGAACCGGTCCAGCCACCGGTACCGTGCGGTCCCGTTGAACCCCACGTAATTGCCCGAGAACCAGTCGATCGATGCCTGGAAGTCGAGGTAATCGTTGATCGCGAAGTAGTAACCGATGTTGGAGACGTGGCGGCGGTACCCCTCGTTCGGCCGAATGAGGTCGCTGAAGCCGAAGCGGGGTACCAGCATGCCGCTACGCCGACCGGGTCGGACGTCTTGGAAGATGAATGGGAGCCAGAGCACCGGTACGTCGCGCACGTACAGCACCGCCGGGCGCGCCACGAGGATGTTGTTGCTGACCCACTTCACCGTCTTCGCATTGATGTGATAGTGCGGCGTGGGATTCTCGCAGGAGGTGATCTCGTTCGATGCACCGTAGATCCTGGTCGACGCCGAGTCCGCTTCGAGGCCGCCGCGGAGGTACCAGGTCACGCCGGATTGGTCGAAGCTGGTCGTGGCCTTGGGCACGGTCCCACGACGAAGACACGTGTCGTACCGCATCTGCTCACCGACGAGGACGGTCCCCGCATCGAACAGCACCGGCGTGGGCGTTCCCCCAGCCTCCATGCGACAGTCGGATTCCTGAAACCGCACGCTGCCCGCCTCGAGCGTGCTGCCCTCGCGCTCGACCAACGCGGAGCCAACCAGCACGATCTCCCTGGTGGCGCCGTACAGGGTGATGCTGTCGCCGGCATAGCGGGTGACCGCGTAGCCGGGTTCGCGCATCAAGGCGTTGAGCATCGAGTCGGCTTGCGGAAACTGCCGCGACGGTTGGGTGGGCAGGCCCGCCGCGCGCGCCGCCGCCGTGTCGACCGGCTGCAGCACCGAGTCCTGCGTCTGTTCGACGGTCGGTCGACGACGGAGGAGGCTGTCCGGTCGCTGCGGCGGTCGGTCCTGCGCGAGCACCTCCGTCGCGAGCCCGGCTCCGAGCACCACTGCCATCACCACGCCACGCACGGTGCCCGCCCAGGTCATGACCCGATCGTGCGACCGACCCCGCGGCGCCTCAGGATCGCCGAGACCAGAATGCCGACCTCGTACAACACGAGCAACGGGACCATCATCATCATCATGGAGAAGACATCCGGCGGCGTCAGCAATGCCGCTACGATGCACGCCAACACGAGCGCGATCGGTCGCTGCTTGCGGAAGGTCTTCGGTTGCACCAATCCGAACGATGCCAACAGCGTCATTACGATCGGCAGTTGGAACATCAACCCGAACGCCAGGATCAGCTGTGTGGCAAAACCGAAATACGCATCGGCCGTGATGATCCACTCGATGTCGCCGACCCGAAACCCGTACAGGATGCGGAACACCGCGGGCAGCACCCAGAGGTACGCCATCAGGCCGCCGGCCAGGAACAGGCCCAGCCCGGCAACGAGTGCCGGCACGATGTAGCTCCGTTCGTGAGCGTACAGCGCCGGCGACAGGAACTTCCACAGCTGGGCGAAGATCACGGGGGAGGCGATGATGGCACCCAGCACGACCGCCAACTTGAGCGTGATGATGAACGCGTCCGTCGGACGGGTGATGAAGAGCTTTCCTTCGGGCAGGTACGGCGTGATCGGGGCCTTCAGGAGGGTGAAGACGTCGAACTGCTGCAGCAGGTAGAAGCCGATGACCGCGCCCCCCACGAGCGCCCCGACACTCCAGAGGATACGCCACCGCAACTCCTCGAGGTGGTCGAGGAAGGGCATCTCACCCTTGGCGTCGCGTTTCGACCTCATGGGGACCCCGGCGCTCCGGGTCGGCGATCAGTTCTCGGGGGACTCCAACTTGGAGCGCGCGAGTTGCGCCTCTTCGGATCGAGGGTAACCGGCGATGACACGACTGTAATACACCTCGGCGGCCCGGCGATCCCCACCGCGTTCCGCAAGCAGTCCGAGCCGGTACAACGCGGTTGGTGCCCGGCGCGAATCCGGATACCGGTCGACGACCTCTTGGTACCCCACCGTTGCCGAGTCACCGTTTTCCTCCTCCCACGCTTCACCTAGGAAGAACCATGCATCGCCCGCCAACGGATGCTCCGGATAATCCTGAAGGAACTGGCCGAACCCGGCCCGGGCGGTTCCTGGGCTGCCACGCCGCAGTTGCTGCAGGGAGACGTCGAACATCTCCTGGGCACCGATGTCCGGCACCGCTGCGGTGTCGGCACCGGTCTGTCCTGCCGTCCCGACGGGGCCAATGGTCAGACGCTCGTCCATGCGCGTCCGCAAATCGGACAGTCGCTGCTGACTCTGCCCGGTGAGTTCCTGCACGGCGACGAGTTGCCGCTGGACCTCGGTCATGTCGGTGCGGACATCACCTTGGAAGGCAACCAGTCGACGCTGGAGGTATGCGATCGAGTCCAGCGTCTGCTGCTGCATCGCCATGATCTCGTCGAGCATGACGGCCCGTACCGAATCGGCACGGGCCGTCTCTGCCCGGTACTCCACCAACTGATCCTCGACGCGACGCACGTCACCCTTGAGGGCACAGCCCCCAAGGGTGACGCACGCTACGACTAGGAGAGAACGCCTGCTCACATGCCCGCAGGCTTCACCAGCTGGTCGCCACCCGCAGTGATCGTGAACTCGTCACGCCGGTTTTGCGCCCAGGCGTCCTCGTTGGCCCCCATGGCGGCCGGCTGCTCCTCACCCATCGACTTCACGACGATCCGATTCTCGGCGATCCCGCGATCGACCAGCCACTGCTTCGCCGCATTCGCCCGGCGCATGCCGAGCGCCATGTTGTACTCGTCGGAGCCGCGCTCGTCGCAGTGCCCGACGATCTCGATCGACAGACCGCCGTTCGCCTGCAGGATGGCGAGCTTGGACTGCATCACGTCCGTGTCACGCCCATCGCGGATTGCAGACCTG
>JBDHJO010000340.1:0-2578 GCA_039586875.1 Gemmatimonadota bacterium
CGAGCGGAAGCTCACCGTCACGGTATTCGACGGCAGTGATGTCGACGAGGAAGTCGTAGTCCTCGTCCGGTGTATCACGCAGCCACTCGAGGATCTCGCGCGCTCGCGTCCTCTCGACGTACACGATCGTCTGGCCGCATGACACCAGCGCACGTCCCACGTCCCCACCGAACGTGCGTCGTAGGGGGTCGACGGATGGATTCACGGCTCTTACGCGGAACGGGTTTGGTGGATCGAGTTCCCGAACGGCTCGGACAACTCGTCGATCAACCGGGCCGGAATCTGCAACTGGTCCGGCGCTCTCGGTTCCTCGGCACGCAAGCTTGCGTCGGCGAGGGTTTCGCCCTTGATCTTCTTATGCAGCAACAGAATTCCGTACAGAAGGCCCTCGGGTCGCGGGGGGCATCCAGGCACGTACACATCGACCGGTACCACCGTGTCGATGCCTTGCGTCATGGCATAGGTATCGAAGATCCCACCGGATGACGCGCAGGCGCCCATGGAGATCACCCACTTGGGCTGTGGCATCTGGTCGTAGATCCGCCGGATGACCGGGGCGAGCTTGAAGGGCAATCGCCCGGCGCACAGGAGCACGTCGGCCTGACGGGGCGTGTAGCCAAGCCGCTCCATCCCGAACCGCGAGAGATCGTACCGGCTGGCGGCCGTCGCCATGAACTCAATGGCGCAACAGGCGGTCCCGAACGGCATTGGCCACAGGCTGTTCGCCCGGGCCCAGTTGACGAGGAAATCGAGGCGCGTCGTCACCCAGTTCGGCGAAACGCTTCCCACCACCGTCGTATCCCCACCCCCACCGGCAGCGCCCGCTAGTCCCATTCCAATCCTCCACGCTTCCACTCGTAGACGAACCCGACGAGCAGCACCAGGACGAACACCCCCATGGCGCCGAGCCCCAGCAGACCGAGCTCTTTGGACGAGATTGCCCACGGAATCATGAACACCGCCTCGAGATCGAAAACGATGAACAGAATGGCGATCAGGTAGAACTTCACGCTGAACCGCTCACGCGTGTTGCCGAGCGGGGGCATACCTGACTCGTAGGGGGTCTTCTTCGCCGGGGTTGGGCGCTCTCGCAACACGAGCTGGGACAGGCCGATCATTGCGACCGCCGTGACGGTCACGATGCCGACCAAAATCGCCAGCGGAATGTATTCCTGAAGCACCGAACCGTGCTCCTGATGAGAATTCAAGTGACGAGGCGGGGGGAAGTTACCCAGGTTTCTCAAGGGGTGTCAAGCAAGCTAAGGGGGGGGAAGTTACCCAGGTTTCTCAAGGGGTGTCAAGCAAGCTAAGGTGGCGTCTGGATATTGGTTACGTATTATTCCTCCAACGGGACGACCCCGTCCCTCCGAGGCCTCTTCGGCCGGCACTCGGACACGGAACGCGCACCCCAACGCACGCGGTTACGGCATGGCAATCAAGTCTGACCATTGGATCCGTACGATGGCCACCGAGCACGGCATGATCGAGCCGTTCGGTGAGGCGCAGGTCCGCGATGGCGTCATCAGTTACGGTGTCTCGTCCTACGGATACGACATGCGCGTCGCGCGCGAATTCCGGATCTTCACCAATGCCCTGTCGGCCATGGTGGACCCCAAGGCCTTCGATCCCCGCTCCTTCGTCGAGTTCGAGGGCGATGTCTGCATCGTGCCGCCCAACTCGTTCGCCCTCGCGCGATCGGTCGAGTATTTCCGCATCCCCCGCAACGTGCTCACGATTTGTGTGGGTAAGAGCACGTATGCCCGATGCGGCATCATCACCAACGTGACGCCGTTCGAGCCCGAGTGGGAGGGCCACGTGACGCTGGAGATCTCGAACACGACGCCCTTGCCGGCCAAGATCTATGCGGAGGAGGGCATCGCGCAGGTGCTCTTCTTCGAGGCGGACGAGGACGACGTGTGCCAGACGTCCTACGCTGACCGGCACGGGAAGTACCAGGCGCAGCGCGGCGTCACGTTACCCCGACTGTAGCGGAGGGACTGCATGGGCCTGGCTCGGTGCCCCAAACACAAGATCCCGTACAACGAGGACAACCCGCGCGGGTGTCCGGCGTGCGCAAGCGAGCGGGACGCCAGCGGCGACGATGCAGCGATCCGGGAGTTGCAGCGCGCATCGCGGATCGCGCGCGGGGTCGAGGATGCACCTCGGGGCGCCGATGAACCGCTGATCGAGTTCCTGACCCCGCAGCCCGAACTGCCCGTCCCCGAACCGACCCGGTTGCAACGGGCGGGGCGCGTGATTCGACGATACCGCTATCTCGTTGGTTCGTCGGTGGTCATCGTGCTGCTCCTGGCAGCGTTCTACATGCTGAACCGTCCGGAGTTCGTCGCCGCACCAGACCCGCCGCTGACTGACGTCGAGCCCCGTCCCCTCGCGCTCCAGCCGAATGCAGCCGTGTCGGCACTCGCCGAGTTGCTCGGCCCCCGGCAGCCGGTGGCAATCCCGGGTCGACCGGAGCTTGCCCGGTATTCGTACGGCGAGCGGTTGAGTGTGGATGTGCGAAACGGACGAGTCCAGGTCATCAACGTGGGGGTCGCGAATCGCAGTTGGCGAGGAGTGC
>JBDHJO010000001.1:0-71868 GCA_039586875.1 Gemmatimonadota bacterium
ACGAGTGCCCCAACGTCGCGACCGAGACGACGGACATCTACATCAATGCAGGTCCGGCGCGGCCGTTCCGCGCCCCGGGCCACCCGCAAGGTGCGTGGGCGCTCGAACAGATGATGGATGCGCTGGCTGCGGCGATTGAGATGGACCCGGTGGAGTTCCGGCTCAAGAATATCCCTTCTCGCAGTCAGGCACGGCCGGGAATGCCGCCGTATTCGATCACCGGGCTGGCGCGTTGCCTGCAGGAAGGTGCGGAGGCCTTTGACTGGGTCGCATCACGGCAGGCAACACGGCAGCAGGACCCAGGCGCCACTTGGAAGCGTGGTGTCGGCATGGCGGCCGGCCTATGGATCGCCGGTGCCGGCGGGCCGCCGTCGACGGCAATCGTCAAGGTCTTCAGCGACGGAAGCGTGAACCTGAATCTCGGCGCGAGCGACATCGGCACCGGCACGAAGACTGTCATGGCGATGGTCCTGGCGGAGGAGCTGGGTATCGATCCCGACGCCGTACAAATCGAGCACGCCGACACCGGTACGACCGCCTACGCCACGGGCAGCGGGGGCAGCAAGACGGTCCCGACCGAGTCCCCGGCGGTGCGGGCAGCCGCAGTGGACGTCAAGACGCAACTGCTGGCACTCGCGGCTGAGGACCTGGGCGTCGACGCCTCGACACTCGCGGTGCGGGAGGGTCGCGTCACCTCGACGGACGATGCCACCGTATCTCGTGCATTCGCGGAGATTCGGGGCCTTCGCCGCCGCGGCACCGTCACTGGCATCGGATACCGCGGACCCAATCCTGCCGACAAGGCCGTCTGTCCCTTTGCCGCACAGTTCTGCGAGGTGGAGGTCAACACGGGTACCGGTGAGGTGCGGATCGTCCGCTTCCTCGGTACGAACGATAGCGGGCGGGTCATGAACCGGCTCACATATCAGAACCAAGTCTTCGGCGGGATCACGATGGGCATCGGGCTGGCAATGACCGAGGCCCGCATCCTGGACGTGGATCAGACCGGCAAGATGGTGAACCTCAACCTTCACGACTACAAGGTTCCCACTGCGCTGGATGTACCGGCCGACATGACGTGTCATCCGATCGACCTGCCCGACGCTGAGGCGAACACCACCGGAGCGAAGGGCATCGGCGAGCCGGCGACGGTCCCCACGGCACCAGCCATCGCCAACGCCGTGTACGACGCTGTCGGTGTGCGCCTGACATCCACGACGTTGGATCCTGCACACGTGATTGCTGCGCTGGCAGCCACCGGGAAGGGAGGTTGAGCCATGCTGCAACCCTTCGCCTACATTCGGCCGACCTCCACCAACGAAGCGCTCGAGCACCTGGCAGCCGAGGGCGCATGCGCCCACGCCGGTGGTACCGACCTGCTTGGCTGCCTCCGTGACGGCGTCTTCTCGGCACACAAGGTGGTCAGCCTGGCGGGCTGCGAGGATCTGCGGGGAATCACGGCGCGCGACGACGGCAGTGTTCGCATCGGCGCACTCACGAAGGTGGCCGATGTCGCACGCGACCCGGTCCTGAGCGAGCGTTACCCCGTACTCGTCCAAGCTGCAGCAGCCGTTGCCAGTCCTCAACTGCGCAACCAAGGAACCCTCGGCGGCAACCTGTGCCAGCGTCCGCGGTGTTGGTACTACCGCGGCCACTTCCATTGCCTGCGCAAGGGCGGGGATACGTGCTACGCCCTCGCCGGCGAGAATCAGTATCACTGCGTGCTCGGTGGATCACGATGCTACATCGCACATCCGTCCGACACGGCACCGGCGCTGATGAGCCTGGGCGCTTCGGTCCGGATTCAGGGACTGCATGGCGCACGCACCGTCGCGCTCGATGAATTCTATGTGCCGCCCGCAACGGACGTACAGCGAGAGACTGTCCTCGCGCAGGGAGAGATCGTCACCGAGATCGTGATTCCCGCACCCCCCAGAGGCTTACGAAGCACCTACCGCAAGGTCCGGGGACGCGGCGCCTGGGACTTCGCGTTGGTCGGTATCGCCGCGGCCTTGGTTGTCGACGGCGGCACGGTGCGCGACGGTCGAATCGTCTTGAGCGGTGCCGCGCCCGTACCGTGGCGGAGTACGGAGAGTGAAGCCGCGGTTCGGGGGACGCAGCTGACCACCGCAGATTGCCGCCGTGCTGCCGAGGCGGCGGTTCGGGACGCACAGCCCCTCAAGCGCAACGGGTATAAGATTCCGCTCCTGCGGGGAGTGATCGAGGAGGCACTCCGGGGTCTCGCCTAACCGCTTCCGGCAGCCGACTCCAGCCGCGTCCGATCGACAATCCGGATGGCGCGTCGGCTCAACTCCACGGTGGTCCGGCTGTCGCTGCCGGAGCGACGGTCCGGGACCGCCAGCATCTCCCGCGTGACAGCGACGACGCCGTCGTCCGCCAGCTGGCTCATCACACGCGAGACCGTCTCGCGGCTCGTGCCGACGACCTGTGCCAGGAAACGGTGGGTCACCGGCGAGGGGATCATATTCCCATCGTGCTGGTCGGCGAGGTCCAGCAGGGTCCGGGCCACGCGCTGTGGCACATCGAGGAGCGCCAGCGTCGTGATGCGGCTCTCCGCCTGGCGGAGGCGGCGTGACAGCGTGCGCAACAACCCGATCCCCAGATCCGGCCAATCCTGCAGGCACCGATAGAGATCGGCGCGCCTCAGGAGGAGGAGCTCCACCGGATCCATCGCAATCACGGTGGCCTCGACCGGTTCATCGTCGAAGAGGGACAGGTCCCCAAAGAACTCACCGGGTCCCCTCGTTGACAGTACGACCTCCTTCCCGTCCTCGCCGGTGGCCACGAGCTTCACGCGACCGGCCGCGAGGATATACAGCGCAGCAACGGGATCGTCTCGGAGGAGGAGCACCTCGTTCTTTCTCGCGCGCTTGCGGACGACGAGGGTCGCAATCCTGGCCAAATCCGTGTCTCGCAGCAGGCCAAACATCGGCACCGCAACGAGCGCGTCGATCGGGGACTGAGGCGTGGCAGACGATGGCGTCATGTCGGCAACCGGAGGTGATTGAGTAAACGGTATCCCCGCGACCAGATGCCATCAAGCTACCGTGACGGTGTGGTTGAGCGAACCAGCATTCGGACGGTAGATTTGGAGTCCGTGCGCGGCACGGCCTACCTACGAGGGGAAGAGTGGTGCGGAAGGGGCGATGCTACGGTGTGGAGTGCTCCCCACGCCCCGGATGACACATCCGTCAAAGGACCCACCATGAGTATCAGCCGTATCGGCAAGTCGATCGGGGAATCGGCGACCCTCAAGCTCAATGAGACCGCTGACGCCCCAGCGGCACGGTACATCGAAAACATCAAGCTGCTCGAAGCCGGTTGTCCCCCTGAGGCGGTCGCTGCCGGACCGACGCGCCTCATGCAGGCTGACTAAGGCGACCTCTATGGGGGGGGCGGCGCACGGCCGCCGCGGGTGCACGCTGGTGCGCGCCCCTGCATCCGGGATAAGTTACGAACGTCCGCATTTTGCCTATAGGGAGCGACGCATGGGAGAGAGCCGCCGGGAGGCATTCCTCAAGCGCTTGTCCACCGTGGGTTTCGGGGCACGGGAATCGATCGAAGTGATGCTCTCGGATATCGTGCACGACATCCGGGAACAGGTCATTCAGAAGCGCTTCCGCGAAGAAGAGATGGATCAGGTAGCGGAGTTTCACGACCTCGCCGAAGACCTCTGGCGGGGCGTGGTGAAGACCGATCCACCGATTGGTGCATCGGTACTGACCAAGCGCATGCGCGAGCTGTTGCTCGCCAGTGTCGGCCCGCTCGCACAGTACCAGCGGCGAATCGAGCATGGGGTACGCGCTGCTGACGAGTTCGAGAAAGCCCACTGAGGGCTACCTTGGCGCCTACCAACCACCTCCCGATTCCTGGCCGACGTATCGATAGCTCGTGACGTCGGGCGCGTACGTGCGCGCTGTCACACGGGCTGAGTCGAGATACGAGCGGATACGAGCGATCACGTCGGGGTGCCGACCGGCCACGTCCGTTGTCTCCCCAACATCCGCGCGTAGGTCGAAGAGCTCGAGCGGCTGATCGAGATCCTGCCGCACAGCTTTCCAATCTCCAAAACGCACGGCCTGCCTAATTGGCGCCTGTCCGAGAACGTTGCCGTACTCCCAATACAGGAATTCCTGGCGTGGCGCGAGCCTTCCGGTGCGTTCGGCCCCGACCAACGCGGGCAACATCGACGATCCATCGACAGAGTCCGGTAGCGGTGCCGCAGCCAATTCCGCGAGTGTCGGGAGAACGTCCCAGAACGCCCACACGTGATCGCTCTCCGAGCCGGGATTGATCACACCAGGCCAGCGAGCCAGGAGCGGCACGCGGATGCCACCTTCGTACAGCTGCATCTTCGAGCCCCGGAGCGGCCCATTGCTTCGGAAGAAGTCCAAGTCGACCCCCCACCCTTCCTGTCCGCCGTTGTCTGACGTAAAGAGCACGAGCGTGCGTTCGTCGATGTCGAGCTCCGCAAGCAGGGTCAAGAGGCGACCGACATCGCGATCAAGACGCCCGATCATCGCTGCCAGGGCTGCCCGAGGTCGGTCTTGTGCCGCATAGTGTCCGTCTCCGGGATACGGCGATGGCTCGGCGAAGACGCCGGCGTAGTCGGCCAGCGCATCGTCCGGTACGAGTAGCTCGGTGTGCGGAATCGTGTACGCGAGATAGAGGAAGAAGGGCTCGTGGCGATGTGCCCGGACCCATGCGAGCGCCCGATCCGTGATCACGTCATGGCTGTACGTGGTGCGCTCGCCATTCACGTTACCCTCCAAGGGCAGCCGGCGCTCGTCTTCCCACAGGAACGGCGTGTAGTAAAAGTGAGCGTGTACCTGGTGCAGATAACCGACAAAGGAGTCGAAGCCTTGGGCGGTCGGTACGCCCGGGCTGCCGCTGTCTCCCAGGCCCCACTTCCCGAAGATGCCGGTGGCGTACCCCGCTTCCTGCAGCACCTCCGCCACTGTTCGGTCGTCGGCCCGCAGAGGTATGCCCCCTGTATTGCCACGGACGGACGTATGTCCGGTGTGCCGCCCGGTCATCAGGACACTGCGGGAGGGTGCGCAGACGGTCGATCCGGCGTAGAACTGCGTGAACCGTATGCCTTCGGCTGCCATCCGGTCCAGCGCTGGGGTGCGAATCGTCTCCTGCCCATAGGACCCCAGATGGCCATACCCGAGATCGTCAGCGAGGATCAGGATGATATTCGGTTGCTCCGGAAGTGCCGGACTGCATCCTCCGGTGATCAGCACGACGATGACGAGTGCACACAGCCACTTACCCATGGGAGACCCCGCAATACGACAGTCTCCTCCACGCTCTCTACGGGTACACGCGGCGTCAAGCATCATGTGACGCACGACAAGGCGACGTTGACGGGGTACACTTTACGGAACCGGCTGGAGCCGCTGCCGCACGAATGCCTACTGGAGGATGCCATGAAGGCCATCGCCGAAATCCAGGTTATCCCGATCGGAGCAGGTGTCTCCGTGCGGGAGCCGGTGAAACGGGCGCACTTCCTGCTCGAGGAATCCGGGCTCGAAGTGCACCTGCACGCCAACGGTACCAACATCGAAGGCGATCTCACCGCTATCCTGCACGCGATCGAGACGGTGGTGGAAACGTTGCATGCCGAGGGCACGGTCCGCCTCTCGACGCACATCAAGATCGGAACGCGCACCGACAAGGAACCGACCATGGCAGGAAAGCTCTTCTGATCCGGGGACGACGGCTCTTGCCGGGCATCGGGCGAGCGGCTTCCTTTCGAGCGCTTCTTCATGCGTGAACGACGAGTGTTGATATGACCGTCCGCTCGACCATCCGCGCGCTACTCACCATGGGCCGCGGCGTCGTCAGGGGCCTTCCGGAACTCGGGCCGACGGACGACCCGATCGCCTTTTTCCGGGAGTGGTTCGCGGTCGCAAGAGACTCAGGGCTCTTTCTGCCGGAGAGCGTTTGTCTCGCGACGGCAACCCCCGATGGCGTCCCGTCGGCGCGCATGATGTTGCTCAAGGGCGTCGACGATCGTGGATTCGTGTTTTACACGAACTATGAGAGCCGCAAGGGCGAGGAGTTGGCGGCCAACCCGCGGGCGGCGTTGGTCTTCCATTGGGGCGTCCTCGAACGCCAGGTGCGGATCGAAGGCCGCGTCTCTCGTCTGACGCACGACGAGTCCTTTGCATACTTTCGCTCCCGGCCCCGCGGGAGCCGCATCGGGGCCTGGGCATCCGACCAGAGTCGCCCCCTGAAGAGCCGCGCCACCCTCGAAGCCCGGGAGCGCGAGTTGGATGCCGAGCATCCGGGGGACGACGTGCCACTGCCGCCGCACTGGGGGGGGTTCCGGCTGGTACCGGAGCGAATCGAGTTCTGGCAGGGCCGGATCAACCGGTTACACGACCGGCTTCGCTACGTGCGCGAAGCATCGGGATGGCGCGTGGAGCGCTTGCAACCCTAACTCAGGTCCGCACCTTGTTGGGCTCGATGATCGCCTTGGTCACGCGCAAGGCCGCTACGTCGTCGAGCGCCGCGTCCGCGTCGTCGAGCGCGTACCGCCCTCCAATCACCCGATCGAAGGGCAGTCGATCGCGATACTTGGCCAGCATCGTGACGGCCCGCACGATGTGCCGAAAGTCCGTTCCCCACTGCCCGCGGACGTCGGCGTGCCGTCGGTTCACGTGTAGGTGAGGGTTGATTTGCGCGGTTCCGGTGTCGGTGTAATGGCCCGCGATCACGTACGTGCCCCCATCCCGCATGCATTCGAGCGCTTCGGGAATCGCAGCGGGATTGCCGCTTGCCTCGACCACCACATCCGCACCTCGGCCGTCGGTGAGTTCCATGATACGGGTCCGCCGCTCCGCCACCTCCACATCCAGCGGCAGCACGACATCGGCACCCAGCGCCTGTGCCAGATCGAGACGCGCCTGCGGCGCCCCGATCACGACCACCTGTGAGGCACCCCGCAGCGCGGCAAAGGCGGCGGCGGCAAGGCCAACGGGCCCGGCGCCCTGCACGACGATGACGTCTCCCATTGCAAGCTGCGACCGCTCGATCGCGGCATATCCCGTGAACAACCCGCACCCGCCACCGATGACGAGATCGGCCGACAGCCCCTCCGGAAGCCGCACGATCCGCACGCCCGGTTTGAGGTAGATCTGCTCCGCCCAACCACCCAGGGGGCCGTCCGACGCACCGTACGTGATGCCGTACACCCGTCGGTGTGGACACCGGTTGGACTGTCCGGTCACGCTGCAGTGATAGCACGTGCCGCACGCTTCGTGCACATCGTAGAACGTCACCGCATCACCCAGAGCGAGCGGCACGTTGAGCGCGTCGTGGGTCACCTCTCGCATATCCGCAATCCTGCCGACGCTGACGTGGCCCGGCACGATGGGGTACGGCACGCCGGCGAGCCGTCCGTGATGCAGGTGCACGTCGGTTCCGCAGACCTCGCTCGCAATGGTCTCGAGCAGCACGCTACCCGGTTCCATGATCGGATCGTCGAGCGTCCACACCTCCAGCGGGGCGGCGGGGGCAGTCATCACAGCTGCTCGGATGGTCATGAGAGCCTCTATCGCAGACCGACAGTACGCAGAATGCCGTCGAAGCGTCGTTCGCCGTGGAGGTCGGCGTACAGGGGATCGACGGCCAGGAATACGGTGTGGAGTGCCCGCTCACGATGCGCCCGCTCCAGCCAGGTGAGCGCCTCGTCATGCTCTCCCAGTCCGAGATGCAGCACCGCGAAGTAGTCAGCAGGCACGTACTGGATCGCCGTGCGGTCACGGAGGTCCTGCAAGATGGCACGCGCTTCATCTGGTTGACCCCTTCGGGCGCAGGCGTGGCCCAAGTACGCGAGGAGTCCCGGGTGTCCGTTCGTTTCCGACACGCCGGTGCGGAACGCCTCGCAGGCCGCCTCCAGCGCATCCGCGGCAAGGTGGGCCTGGCCCAGAAACCAGTGACCGAAGATGTACGCAGGATCGAGCTCGAGGGTGCGACGAAACTGCGCCACCGCCTCGTCGCGGGACCCTCCAAAGAGGTGGATCCAGCCCAGCGATGCGTTGATGTTGGGCGCCAACGGCTCCACGGCAAGTGCGCGCGATGCCTGCGTCAGCGCCTCGTCGAATCGGCCTTGGAGCAGGAGAATCTCGCCGTACGTATGCAACGCGGACGGCTCGTCCGGTTGGAGCGCCAGCGCGCGTGTCACTGCACGCTCCGCGCCGGCCCAGTTCCACTCGAAATAACACCGCACCATGGCGACAGCAGCATGCGCTTGTGGTAGAAGCTCGTCACACTGCAACGCGCGCAGCGCAGCGACGTTGGCACGCGGGAATGCTTCGCGCGGCGCCTGATACCGGTACCACGCAAGCAGCCCGTGTGCCTCCGCGAGGCCCACGTGGGCCAGTGCATAGTCCGGATCGAGCGCGAGAGCTCGCTCGAAGAACTCGATGCCGCGCAACAGCGCCCCGTGTCGTCGGCTTCTGCCCTCATGACGTCCCTTGAGATACAGATCGTACGCCGTCGAGCTCTCAGTGGGCCGTCGCACGGCCCGCTCACCCACCGCTTCGACCAGCTTCCCCACCAAGGTCCGCGCGATCGCCTCGGCGATGTCCTCCTGAATCGCAAAGGCATCCCGGACTTCACGATCGTACGTTTCGGCCCACAGCTCCTCGCGATCGCTGATGCGGATCAGCCGAACCGCCACGTGCAAGGCATCGCCCGCTCGCCGCAGCGCACCGGTCAAGACCGTCGCGACCCCGAGCTCCGCCCCGAACGCCACTGCATCGCCGTCTCGGTCCCGAAAGGCGAACGACGAGGTGCGTGCGGCGACGCGAAGCGTGCGGAGCCCCCCCAGGTACCCGATGATCTCCTCCGTCAGACCGTCGCACAGATACAGGTCTTCCGCATCGGAACCGAGATTGGTGAAGGGCAACACGGCAATCGACGCTCGGTGTTGCCGTGCCGGTATCATGGGCGCGTCATGCAGCGCCTGCACGAAGGCGTTTGCGGACTCGAAGCGATCCTCTACCAATCTGGCGAGCGCGGCAGTGAGCGCCCGATCGACATGCGCCGGCACCTCGGGCCGGTGAGCACGTGCCGACGGGATCGGTTCCGAGAAGCACTTCATGATCACGGCGCGCGGGGTCGGACCGTCGTACGGCGGCGCGCCGACGAGCATCTCGTAGAGCACACATCCCAGGGAGTAGACATCGCTCCGACCGTCGAGATGCCGCTCGCCCGTCGCTTGCTCAGGGCTCATGTAGGCCGGCGTTCCCACCACGATGCCGGGCGCCGTGATCGTCTCCGCGGGTCCCTCCCCGCCAGCCGCGCGGGCTACACCGAAGTCGGTGACGAGTGCGTGCTCTCCTGCAAGAAGGATGTTGCCGGGCTTGATGTCCCGGTGAATGACGTGCTGCGCGTGGGCATGGTCGAGCGCCGATGCGACTGCGCGGGTGATGGCCACGGCCATTTCGAGCTTCAGCGGCCCATCGCGGTCGAGTCGAGTCCGCAACGACTCCCCATCGATGAACGGCATGACGTAATACGCCAGACCACTCACTTCACCTGAGTCGAGCACCGGCACGATGTTCGGGTGACTCAGCCGGGCCGCGAGGCGGATCTCGCGCAGAAACCGCTCCACGCCGAGCGAAACCGCCAGCTCCGGCCGCATCACCTTGAGCGCTACCTGCCGCCCAAACTGGAGATCCTCGGCAAGAAAGACCGTAGCCATCCCCCCACGGCCGATCTCCCGTTCCACGCGGTATCGGTCGGCAAGAAGCCTTGCGAGCTCCCTAAGCACGGCATCGACTCAAGTCAGACACGCCAAGTACAATACGGGCGAGCCGCGCAACGAGCCACATGGGTCGGGAACCTCCTCTTCTCTGCCTGGTTATAATGGGGACGTGCCCACTTCCATTTTCTGCCGATTGATGCGCGCGCTAAGTGCTTGCTGCTGCATGGGTTTGGCTCTGCCCAACCTCCTGCAGGGGCAGTCGTTGCTCGAGCGATTTCGCGCTCCCGTCCGGACACCGGTCGGGATCGATCTGTACTACGGGCTCTCGCTGGGCGCCGGACCGACGATCTACAATGGCGGGGTCGGCACGACGAGCGTCGGAGACCGCGCTGTGCTCCGGCTGGCAGTCTCACCTTCCGGATACGCTACAGCAGACTTTGCAACACCCTCGGTACGCCTGAACCACGCAACAACCGTCGGGCTGACCGCCCGCGCCTTCGCGGATCACGGGAAGTTCTCGGGTCTCGGTCGGGGCGAGACAGCGACAGTGTCCTCCTCGCCGATGAGTTACTACCAGTACGAGATTACGCCGACTATCGCAGTCACCGGGTGGAGCAACCGGCTCATACTCTCCGGTGGCCCGGTGTTCAAGTACACCCGCATGCGGGTCGTTCCGGTTCTGGCGTGGGCGCAGGATTCGGCACCGTTGGCATTCGGGTTCGGGTCCGGGACCGGGTACGGGCAGATTGGCCTCGGGGGAGATCTCACCGTCACCGTTGGTGCGCCGCGGCGCAGCTCGGCCATCCTGGTCAACGTCGGCGGCGCGGCCTATGCCCCCATGTGGGGCGTGAGTCGCCCGCTCACGGAGGTCTACGCCAGAGCCAGCGGATTTGTCCGTTTGCCGCTGCCCCAGTCACCGTCGCTGCATCTCCGCGCCGGTGCGATGCGCGTGGTCGGTGACGTCCCAGTCCATGAACTGGTGCACCTCGGTGGGTCGGAGCTCTTTCGGGGCGCCGCAACCGATCGCTTTGCGGGTGACGCGATGGCCTACGGGAGCGCCGAGCTCCGCGTACCGGTGGCCCGGCCGACTGCGTTCGGTCGTTCGGCCCAGTTCGGCGTCCTCGGATTCGCTGACGCCGGTCGCATCGAACACACTGGCGTCGCCGGTACCGGATGGATGGCCGCCGTCGGCGGTGGCGCATGGATCAAACCCGACGGCGGTACGTCCACGTTCAGCGCCGGGCTCGCTAACGGACCCCTTGGCAGCAGGTTCTATTTCCGCACCGACGTAGGCTTCTAGCCCGACCGCTCCCTACTCGAATTCCTTCAGACGACGCCCCATTTCCGAGGCCGACTGGATACGGTCGTCCGGCTTCTTGGCGAGGAGGTTGAGGACGAGCCCCGACAGTGGTGCCGGGATGTCCCGGTTGATCGTCGTCGGCGGATCGGCCTCCTCGTGAAGCAGCTTCGCGATGAGCGATATCGGAGAATCGGCCTCGAACGGCAGCCGCCCCGTCAGACACTCGTACAAGACGACACCCGCCGCATAGAGATCACTGCGCGCGTCGACGGCTTCGGCAAGAAGCTGCTCCGGCGCCATGTACGCAGGCGTCCCGACCACCAAGCCGGCTTCGGTCAGGGTGCTCTTGCGTTCAGCCAACCGGGCGACGCCAAAGTCCATGACCTTCAGAACACCCTCCTGGTCCAACAGCAGGTTCTGCGGCTTGATGTCGCGGTGCACGACACCTTGCGCGTGCGCGACCGCGAGTGCCTCGGCGAGCTGGGTACCGATCGCCATCGTGGCCGACACACCGAGTTGTCCGCGCGAGTCGATCAGGTCGCGGACGGTCATGCCCTCCACGAATTCCATCGTCAGGAAGTAGATCCCTTCCCACTCGCCGAGATCGTGCGTCCGGACAACGTTCGGATGCGTGATCCGCCGCGCGAGGCGAATCTCCTGCTTGAACCGCTCCACGAGCGTGCGATCGGTCATCAGCGCGGGCAGCAGCATCTTGAGCGCAACGTCGTCCTCGAGCTCATGATCGCGGGCACGATACACCGAACCCATGCCACCTGCCCCCACAACGGCCCGTAGCTCGTACCGTCCACCGACGAAGTCCCCGCTCTGCAAGCTGGCATCCTCGATCTCCGGCGCGGTGAACTCGCCGGTACTGCTCGCCTCCTCGATCTCCATCCGTAGGTCGCGGATCCGGTTACGGAGTCGCTCCTCTCGAGCGCGCACTTCCCGGATCATTCGGTCGAAGACCCTAGCCAAGCGTCCGAGCGGATCATCCGTGTCGACGATCGACTCTAGCATCGCACTCCGGTACGTTCCATCCTCCACAGCGGACGCCGCTTCGGTGATACGCGCCACCCGGTCCAAGTAGCGCTTCTTCTCCAACGAGCTCGTGACCCGTGCCTTGAGCAACACGGGGTCGAACGGTTTCGGCAGGTAATCGTCCGCCCCGCGCTCAATGCATCGCACCACGCTCGCGACATCGTCGAGGGCCGAGATCATGATGACGGGCACGTGGCTGATCGATGGATCCGCCTTTGCGCGCTCGAGCGTCTCGTACCCGTCGAGTTCGGGCATGAGCACATCGAGCAGCATGAGATCGAACGGTGCATCGCGAAGCATCGCGAGGGCGGCAGCTCCGTCCGATGCACAGCTGACCTGGTACCCCTGTCGCTCCAAACGGCGGCGGAGCACTTCGCGGTTGTCCTCGACGTCATCGACCACCAGGATGTGCGCTTTGACCGCATCGTCCGCTGCCGTCGGCGCCGCTTTCTTGCCCGGAGCGTCCTCCGGCTTCTGGGCGGGGATGGGGTTGGAGAGGCGCTCGGCCGCGTTCATGATCCGCTGCACGTCCTCCTGAAACGCCGGGTCTTCTGTGGCCTCCACGCTCTGGAGCAACTCGCGCATCGCGCCCAGAATCCTCCCTTGGGGCTCCCGCAGCGTGTCGAGCAGTGACGTGAGCTCGACGTCACCGATCTCGGATCGGGTCGCCGGGAGAACGGCCCCGATGTGACTCAGGACCTCGCGCGCCGCAGCAATGGTGCGTGCGAGCGCTTCACGCCGCGCCTCCAACCCGTCTCCTTCGGCATCCTCGAGCAACATCTCAGCATACCCGACGATGTGGTTGACCGGTGTCCGGAGCTCGTGTCGCAGCTCGGCGACGGGATTTGTGAACGCGTCGCTCATGCGTCGTCCTGCAGCAAGGCTCCGATCTTGGAGAGCAATCGATCCAGCTCGATAGGCTTGGTATCGTAGTCGTTGCACCCCGCTTCGAGCGCACGCTCCCGGTCCCCAGCCATTGCGTGAGCCGTGAGGGCAATGATGGGGAGAGTGGATGTCTCTGGGGATGCGCGGAGTTGTCTGGTCGCTTCCCAGCCGTCGATTTCCGGCAAACTCATGTCCATCAGCACCAAGTCATACTCGCCGCTGCGCGCCATCTCGACACCCTGCCGTCCATCGACCGCCATCGTGATCTCATATCCGCGGCGCGTCAGCCGCCGAGACAGCATGTCGCGGTTCATCTCGTTGTCCTCGACGAGGAGGATCTTCGCCATTACTGCACCTCCGGCGTGTTCAGTGTTCGAGTATCCCGGCCTGCCTTGCGTCAGCCAGAAGGCGGATCGTGAACGTCGACCCCTCGCCCGGCGCACTCTGCACTGTGACATCGCCGCCCATCATTCGGCTGAAGCGCCGTGTGATCGCGAGACCGAGCCCCGTGCCGCCGTACTTACTCGTCGTCGACGCTTCGGCCTGCGAGAAGGCTTCGAAGAGCCGATCCATCTGCTCCGCCGTCATGCCGATACCCGAGTCGGTGACACTGAACTCCACCATCTCTTTCTCCACCGCCCCCTCGGCCGGACACCGTACAACCCGGAGGACGATCCGGCCATCTTCCGTAAACTTACAGGCGTTTGACAGCAGGTTGAGGAGCATCTGTCGTGTCTTGGTGAGGTCCGCGTGCATGCTGCCGAGGTCCGGAGGGGCAAGCGCCTCGAGCACGTTGCGGTTCTTGTCGGCCAGTGGACGAGCCGTCGTCATGACCTCCGCAACCATCGCCGCGATGTCGAATGTCTCGACATGGAGATCCATCTTCCCCGCCTCGATCTTCGAGAGATCGAGAATGTTGTTGATCAGGGCCAGAAGGTGTCGTCCGGCAGTGTGTACTTTCTCCAGGTCGCTGGATATCGTATCGTGCCCGAGGTCCTCCACTTCTTCCTGCAACATTTCCGAATACCCGATGATGGCATTCAGCGGCGTGCGAAGCTCGTGGCTCATGCTTGCAAGGAACTGACTCTTGGCACTATTCGCCGCTTCGGCCTCGCGGCGGGCAGCCAGCAACTCGGTGATGTCATGGTACAGACCCATCAACCCGACGCGCCGGTCTTCGACCATGACGGGTACACCCAGAACCTCAACGTCGACGAGGGATCCGTCCTTGCGCACCCGACGCCCAATACCATGTACCGGTCCGTCGAGCGCGCCTCTGCTGTAGGCGACGGCTTCAGAGCGCGTCGTTTCCGTCGTGATGAGCGAATCGAGTTGCTGACCAACGGCTTCGTCCTGGCGATACCCGAAAAGTTGCTCGAAGGCGGGGTTGCACGATACGATCGCGTGATGCTCATCGAGGGTCACGATGGCGACCGGACTGTTGTCGACCAGCGTCTGAAAGTACTCCCGCTGCTGTTGGGCGGCCGTGTAAAGCCTTGCATTCTCGATGGCGATCGCCGCCTGCGGCGCGAACACATTCAGGAGGCGGAGGTCCTGGGTATTGAACACGCGCTCGGGATCTGCGTGCACGACCGCGATTGCGCCGACGAGCCGCCGTCCGATGAGGAGCGGCGCGGCCATGACGGAATGCACCGTGAGATCGGCATACTGTGCCGACTGCTGGAGCCACTCATGGTACGAGGGAATGATCAACGGTTCGAGTGACTCAGCGACCGTTCCCATGGCTCCCTCGCCAAGCTTGAGACGCGTGCCGGTCGAGTTCTTCCCGATCCGATCGCTCGCCACCACTTCGAGCTCGGCCGCCTTGTCGTCGTATATCGCCACCTCACCACCCGTCACTCCCAAGAGCGTCACGGCACGGGAGAGAACGGCTTGTAGCACGCGCGGGAGTTCGAGCTCGCCGACGAGATCACGCATGGTGTCGAGCAGTGCCTTCTGCTCCTCTGCACGCTGGCGCTCTGCCGTGAACAGACGGGCGTTCTCGATCGCGATCGCCGCTTGTGGCGCGAACATGTTCAGCAGGTGCAGATCCACCTCGCTGAACACGTGATCCGGATCGGAGTGGACGGTCGCGATCGCGCCGACCAGGCGACGGCCGATGAGCAGTGGAGCGGCCATGACGGAGTGCACCGTGACGTCGTCGTACTTAGCCGACTGTCCGAGCCACTCGTGGTACGACGGGATGATGAGCGGTTCGTGTGACTCGGCAACGGCCCCCATCGCGCCCTCGCCCAACGTGAGGCGCGTTCCGGTCGAGTCCTTGCCGATATGCTCGCTGGCGACGACGACGAGCTCCTGCCGGTCCTCGTCGAAAATCGCCACCTCTCCGCCACTCACCCCCAACAGCGCCACGGCGCGTTCGAGCACCGCCTTGAGTGCCTTCGACAACTCCAGCTCGCCGACGAGGTCCTGCATGCTCTCCAAAAGGGCTTTGTGCTCATCACCGCGACGGCGCTCCGCGAAGAGGAGGCGGATTCGCCCGACCGCGATGCTGGCTTGGGTAGCCGCCGCCGTGAGAATCTCAAAGTCCTGGTCACCGAATGCATCGGGCTCGGCGCTCTCGACGACGAGCACGCCAATGGTCTCCCCGTCGACGTGTAGCGGCACGTCCACTTCCGACCCGGAATTGAGAGACGGCAAGTACTCTGACTCTCGGGTGACGTCCGCCGTGTAGTGCAGCTCGCCGTCGGCGATCGCGCGTGCGCTCAACCCCTCACCTGCAGGCACACGCCAACTCAGCGGCACATCCGGCCACCCCACGCTGGCCTGGAGCACGCGATCACCGGTCGGCTCATCGACGAGGAAAATGCCGAGGAAAGTATAGCCGAGCGCCTCGTCGCGGAGTCCTTGCACGACAGACTCGTAAATCGCCGTCTCATCCGCTGCCGCCGCGATGGCCGTCGTGAGGCGAAGTAGCGCTGCCTGTCGACGCGCCAAGGCGCCGCGGCCAGGAATGACCCGTTCGGCGGTGTCGCGAGGTCGGTCGCTCACCGGTTGCCCGACTCGCCGGCGATCACTGCCCGGAGATCCCGCAACAAGTCCCCGGCATCGAGATTGCCCTTCTCGAGCACGCGTGCCACGCCGCCATTCAAACGGGCACGTTCCTCGTCCGTGAGATCCTTCGCCGTGATCACGACGACTGGTATGTCGTGCCACTCGTTCCGTGCCCGCATAGTCTCGAGGAACTCGAATCCGTCCATTTCGGGCATCATCAGATCCAGCAAGACGAGTCCAGGGCGGTGAGACTCCATTTCCGTGAGCGCAGCGCGACCGTGCTCGGCCTCCCACACGCTCCAGTCCTCTTGCTCGAGGATCCGACGCAGCAACCCACGCACCGGTTCGCTGTCCTCGACGATCAGTGCACTGCGCTCAGCCGAGCGCTGGCGGTACTTGCTCAGCACGGAGACGAGGCGCGCGCGCTCGATTGGCTTCGTGAGATACTCCGATGCTCCGAGGGCATATCCCACGGTCTGTTCATCCAGAATGCTGAGCATGACCACAGGGATGTCCACGAGATCCGGATCACCCTTGAGCGCGCTCAGGACCGACCATCCGTCCATCTTCGGCATGAGGACATCCAGGGTGATCGCGTCCGGCCGGACTTCCCGGGCACGCACGAGCCCCTCTTCACCACTCGACGCCTCCTGCACTTCGAACCCTTCGCGCTGCAGCAGTCGTCGCACGAGGTCGCGCGCGGCCGCGTCATCATCGATCACGAGCACGCAACCGGCGGTACCATCGACGCGCCCTCGCGGTGCGCTCTCTGCAGCCGCGTCCGCGGACGCGTCGCGATACTCCAATGGCAGACGTACGGTGAACTGCGTGCCCTCTCCAGGCGCACTGCGGACCGCGATGTCGCCTCCCATCATCTGGCAGAACCGCCTCGAGATCGCCAACCCGAGCCCGGTTCCCCCATACCGACTGGCGGTGGACGCTTCCGCCTGGGCAAACGCCTCGAACACGCGGTCCAATTGCTCCGGAGTCATCCCGATCCCGGTATCCGACACCCGAAACTCGATCTGCTCCGGTTCGCCCGCCTCGGCCACGCGGGCGACGTCGAGCTTCACCGTGCCGTTGTCGGTGAACTTCGACGCATTGGACAACAGGTTCAGCAAAACCTGTCTCACCCTGGTTTGATCAGATCGCATTGCCCCGAGGTCGGCAGCCACCGTGATGTCGAACGCATTGCCGTTCTTGCCTACCAGCGGTTCGACGGTGGCAACGACCGCATCGATCGTCGCCTGCAGATCGAACGTCTCGATGTGGAGGTCCATGCGCCCTGCCTCGATCTTCGAGAGATCGAGAACGTCGTTGATCAACGTGAGCAGATGACGACCGGCGCCGTGGATCTTCTGCAGATCGGGTACGAAGTCGGTCTGCCCTGCATCCGCCGCATCCTCCTGCAGCATCTCGCTGTACCCGATGATGGCATTGAGCGGTGTCCGGAGCTCATGACTCATGCTGGCGAGGAACTGACTCTTGGCAGCATTGGCCGTCTCGGCAGCACGCCGCGCTTCCAGCAGCTCGGTCACATCGTGATAGAGCCCCATCATGCCAACACGGGCACCGTCGACCGTGACCGGTACAGCCAACACCTCGACCTCGACGGTCGTGCCGTCTTTGCGCATGCGCTTCGTGATCCCATGCACGGCCCGGTCGCCCGCCTCCCGCGTGTAGGCGACGGCCTCCGAACGCATGTCCTCCGTCGTGATCAGGTCGTCGAGGTTGCCTCCGAGAATGCTCGACTCCTCGTACCCGAAGAGCCGTTCAAACGCCGGATTGCACCCAACGACATTGTGATCGGGATCCAGCGTCACGATCGCAACCGGACTGTTGCGCACCAACTCCGCGAAGTACTGCTGCTGTCGCTTGGCGGTGGCGAACAGACGGGCATTCTCTATGGCGATTGCCGCCTGTGGCGCAAAGAGATTGGCGAGTCGAAGATCGCTCTCGGCAAAGGTCCGGTCATGATCGACGTGCCAGAAGTTGAGCGCTCCCACCAAACGGCGGCCAATAAGCAACGGGAGCACGAGAGCGGCGTGTGCTTCGACACCCGCATACCGGACCGATCGGCCCGACCAGGCTGCATAGTCGGAGATGGTCAACGGTTCGAGGGTCTGAGCGACGTGGCCCATGGCCCCCTCCCCCAGCTTGAGGCGGGTCCCGATGGATACCTGGTCGACCACCCCATGACTGGCCATGACTTCGAGTTCGTTCGCCTCGGGATCGAACGTAGCGAGCTCACCACCGCTCACACCGAGGAGGCCGACCGCGCGGTCGAGCACGGTTTGCAGCAGAGTGCCAAGCTCCAGCTCGGAGGAAAGATCCACCAGCGTCTCGAGCAGCGCTTGCTGCTCGTCGGCGCGCCTCCGTTCTCGTTCGATGAGCTCCGCTTGGCGCTGCGCAAGTTGGGCACGGCCGAGCGCGATGCCAGCCTGATTCGCCGCCGCCGTGAGGATTTGAAGATCTTCATCCGTGAAGGCGTGCGGGCGATCACTCTCGACGACGATCACCCCGACCGGCTGGCCGTCGATGAAGAGCGGGATATCGACCTCCGACCCGCTGCTCAAGCCCGGGATGTAGAGCGGCTCCTTGGTGACGTCGGGCGTGTAGTGGAGCTTCCCGTCTCGAATCGCGCGGGCCGATAGCCCTTCGCCCGCCGGCACTCGCCACCCGTCCGGAATGCCCGCCCACCCGACGCTCGCGCGCATGACCCGCTCACCCGTCGCATCGTCCACCGTAAACAAACCGACGAAGTTGTACCCAATCGACTCGTCACGGAGACCATGCACGACGGCCTGACTGATCCGCTCTTCATCGGGCGCTGCGGCAATCTCGGTGCTCAGGCGGAGGAGGGCCGCCTGACGTCGAGCCGCGCGGTCGTTGCCAGCGACATTCGGCGCCGGGGATCGATCGGTCATGCAGACTCCGAAGATCTCGGGGACAACCCGGAGGGCCGGGCTGGAGATGACACCGATAAGAATGGTCGGAAAAGGAACGCGTGGCAACGCTGTGTCGCGTTCACTACCCTCTGCAACAGTTGCGCGGTCGTGCGACCACAATCACCAACGACGCCGTCAGTCGTGTTCCGCGCACCATCGGCGGGCGTTCTGGAACATGCGAAGCCAGGGTGACACCTCGTAGGAACGTAACCAGTCCTGCGGCATCCACCCCCATTGCCAGGTGAAGATCGAGCGCTCGGGATGCGGCATCATCGCCAGGTGCCGCCCATCGGCGGAGCACAGCGCGGCGACACCCTGCGGAGACCCGTTGGGATTGAACGGATACCGCTCCGTGACCGTCGCGTCATCGTCCACGAAACGTATCGGCGCGAGGTCCTGCCGAACGACCTGGTCCAGGAGCGTGCCGCTCGGAAAATGCGCTCGCCCCTCTCCGTGCGCGGACCAGACACCGAGAACCGCACCCTCCATCCCCGACAGCATGATCGCCGGGCTCCGCTGGATGTGGACCGTGGTGAACCGCGACTCGAAGCGGCCCGATGCGTTGTGAATGAACCGTGGTTGTTCCTCAGCGGGGATGCCGCGCCAGGGCACCAATCCGAGTAGCGCCGATAACTGGCAGCCGTTACACACACCGAGACTGAACGTATCCGGACGCTCGGAGAAGCTCCTGAACTGGCGCACGAGATCGTCGTTGAACCGGATGACACCGGCCCACCCCTTCGCGGAATCGAGGACGTCGGCGAAACTGAAGCCGCCGACGAACGCCACGCCACGGAACCGGTCGAGGGTGATCCGGCCATCACGAAGATCCGACATGATCACATCCCACGGTTCAAAACCGGCGGCGAAGAAGGCCGACGTCATTTCACGATCTCCGTTACTCCCCTCTTCCCGGAGGATCGCCACCCGTGGCTTGGTTGGAGATTCGAGGATCGCTGGGGCCGAAAGCTCCGGAACAAACGGCGTGGCGTACGCCGGCGTTTTGCGGTCGCGCAATCCCGCCTGTTCGGCGTCGACGCACGCAGCACCGGCCTGCAGACGATCGAGCTCGAAGCTGGTCGCCTCCCATAGATCGCGGAGGCTTCGCATGTCCTCGTCGAGCACGGTGCGGCCCCCAACTGCAAGTCGGACGTGCTTTTCCCTCGTGGTGCTTCCAATCTCAGTGCACGGGACCGACGCGCCGGACAGCACGTCGCGGACCTCTGCCACCTGTGCTGCATCCACTTCGAGCACGAGTCCCAGCTCCTCGGCAAAGAGCATGTCGATCGGATCCACATCGGTCGCAGGGATGGTGACATCGAAACCGCAGTCGCCTGCAAAGGCCATCTCGAGGAGTGTCGTGACCAGACCACCGTCACTACGATCGTGTCCCGCGAGGATCCAACGCCGACCCACGAGATCCTGGATGGCGGCGAACGCGCGGGCGAATGCCGAGGTATCGTCGAGATCAGGGACGTCGTCTCCTACCTGCCCAAAGACTTGCGCCAACGCCGAACCGCCGAGCCGGTACCGTCCGCCCCCCAAATCGATATAGAGCAGGCGGCTGTGCTCGGGTCGCTTGAGATCCGGCGTCACCGTCTTGGTGATGTCCGGGCATGTCACATATGCGGAAACGACCAGCGCACCGGGTGCTTTGACCGTCTCGTCCGTGCCGTCAGCACCGGGAGCGCGCGCCGCCATCGACAGCGAGTCCTTCCCCCCATCCACCGCGATCCCGAGCTCGACCATCACGTCACGCATCGCGACCGCCGCGTCATATAATGCCGCGCCCTCACCGGGGAGCTTCGCCGCCCACATCCAATTGGCGGAGCACTTCACATCCCCCAAACCGCTGGCGAGCGCCCACACGAGATTGGTGAGCGCTTCGCCGACCGACAACCGGGCCATGGCTGCCGGGTCGATGAGTCCCTTGATGGGCTGTTCGCCTATAGCCGTTGCTGCACCGGTCACCCCGAAATGGGACTGCGCGATCACACCGACGTCGGCAACGGTGAGCTGTAGCGGGCCTGCACATTGCTGCCGCGCGAGGAGTCCTGTGACGCTGCGATCGACCTTGGTCGTGAGGAAGCGCTTCGATCCCACGGACACGAGTCGGAACACGCGGTCGAGCGCGTCCCGCACCGTGAGCCCAGTGGGCAGCGACAGCGGGACGCACTCGGCTGCCACGCGTTCCAGCTCGAAGGTCTTCTGCGGCATGTCGCCGAGCACATCGTCCAACGAGAGATCGACCGGTTTCGAGTCGTCGTTGCCGTCATGTAGCTCGATCCGACCGGTCCCCGTGATGCGACCGACGAACGCAACCGGTACGTGCTCCCGCTCGCACAGGTCACGGAACAACCCTTGATGCTCGGCTCGCACCAGCAATGCATTCTGCTCTTGGTACTCGGCGCCCCAGATCTCGAGGACAGAAAGCGTCGCATCGCCGACCGGAATCGCACGAACTTCGATCCGCGCACCACGGGGATGCACGATCTCCTTCAGCACATTGCAGTTCCCGCCAGCCCCTTGGTCATGGATGCTCACGATGGGGTTGTCGTCGCCGAGCTCGACGCACGCGCGGATGACGCGATTCACCTTCTGCTCCATCTCCGCATCGCCACGCTGGACCGCGTTGAAGTCCAGCTCGGCGACGTTCTCCCCCTGCACCATGCTCGACGCGGCTCCACCGCCCATGCCGATACGATACGCCGGCCCCCCGAGCTTCACGACGAGCATCCCGTCTTCCGGTTCGCCCTTCTCCCGGTGCCGGGCATCCATCTGCCCGATACCGCCGCTGAACATGATCGGCTTGATCCACTCACGACGCTCGCCGGTGGGCAGCCGCAAGCCAAAAGACCGCGTGTACCCCTGGATCACGGGCTCACCGAACTTGTTGCCGTAGTCCGACGCCCCGTTGCTCGCTTCGATCTCGATGTCGAGCGGAGAGGCCAAGTTGCTCGGATACTGGAACGTCGGATCTTCCCACGGCTGCTCGTAACCCGGGATCTGCAGGTTGCCGACGCAGTACGCCGCGGTTCCGGCGACCACGAGTGCACCCCGCCCCGTCGCGTGGACGTCCCGAATCCGCCCGCCCGTGCCCGTTTCTGCACCGGGAAAGGGTGCCACGCCCGATGGGAAGTTGTGTGTCTCCGCCGTGAAGATGACATCGTAATCCGCCGTCACCGGCACGACGGCGCAGGGATGTCCCGGCTGCCCCGGAACGATTGTCTGAACGGCATAGCCGCGGATCGCACTCGAATTGTCCCGGAACGCAATCGTCGAGTTGTTTGGGTTCCGGTCCAGCGTATCCCGCACCAGGGCAAGCAGGTGATGCGGCATCTCCTGCCCATCGATGATCAACCGACCACGGAAGAACCAGTGGCGGGAATGCTCGGAATTCGACTGCGCGATGTCAAAACACTCGACGTTGGTGGGATCTCGCCCGATGCGCTCGGCGAAGAGCTCCGTGTAATAATCGAGATCCCAATCATCGAAGGCGAGTCCCATCTCGCGGTTGATCCGCTCGAGGGCAGCACGCCCCTCGAGCAGGACCGGTACCGCATGCACCGGCTCGGGAGCGAGGCCGGTCGCGAAGGTCTCGAGCGGCTCGAGATAGGGACACTCGGTCATGCGGTCATGCACGAGTGCCAGGAAGACCTGTCGTTCCTCGTCGTCCAGGGGCCGCGTCGCGCGCACCGCGTACCGTCGCGAGCGCTCGATCCGACTGATCGAGGCCAGGCCACATGCTCCGAAGATGGATAGGGCATTGGTCGCCCACGCGGTGGTGAAGTTCAGTCGCGGACCCACCTCGACGACCGTCGCGCCGTCCGCCAGAAACGAGGACGTGCCAAATCCGTCCGGCTGGAACGTCTCGGCCAGAAGCCAGCGCAGGACCCGCTCCTCGGAGGCGTCGAGTGGGCGCATGATCTCGATGTTGAAACAGAACTCGGAGTCGATCGCGTGAATGGCGTCCGTGACCCGGGTTCGCGCCACCGCGAGGAGAGAGGCAAGTCGAGTGTCTGAGAGACCGGGATGGCGGTAGAAGCGCAGAAGGCTCATGGGCTGGCCGACTGAAGGGCACCGGATCGGCGGGCCGCGCGACACCGGCGGACCCATTGGACGATGCAAGATAGCAGATTGCGCCTGACCGTGATGACCGCCGATGTGCTAGCTATCATTCGTATCGGGGGCTGGCCCGGCGTCGGAGCTCGCCGGGGTCATTCGAGATCACGGGAGAGTGCAACGTGGAAATGCAGATCGTCTTTCCAGGCGGCACGCAGGTGGATGCCGTCGCCGGTCAGACCGTCATTACGACGAACCAGGACGGTACCGCGCCGCCGCCATTCGCGCTGTTTCTCGCCTCAATCGGCACCTGCGCTGGCATCTACGTATTGCAGTTCTGCCTTCATCGCAATCTTCCGACCGACGGAATCAAGGTCATCCAGCGCACGCACAAAAATGACGTGACCAAGATGATCGAGTCCATCGATCTCGAGATTCAGGTGCCGCCATCATTCCCGGAGAAGTACCGGGAGGCACTGATTCGCGCCGCGGATCAGTGCGCGGTGAAGCGACATATTCAGCAGCCCCCGACCTTCCACATGCAGACGGTGGTGACCGAACCGGACTGACAGGCCCACCTCGAACGGTCACCGCGTTGCGAACGAATCGCCAATCGGTGCGCGCCGTCCGACGGAGGCAGTCAGAGGCCCGGCACGAGCGGTGCGCGCTCGCCGCGCGCGTACCGGACAACGTCCGTGACGTCGAACACCAGTGACATGGCGTTGACGATGATGACGCCTCTGATCCAGATCCCGAAGGCGTCAGAGGGAGGAATTACGGCCGCTCGGAGCGCCAGGTACGGTACGAGAGCGAGCCAGAGGCCGTGACCAAGACCCAGGATGCGCGTGAATCCGTAGCGTCGGGTGAGCATCGCCATGAGTCCGAACGAGAGGAAGAACGTACCCAGAACGATCCTCGCCTCCACCTGTCCGAAGAAGAAGAACGGGCCGAGCATGTTGAACCCACCCAGCACGGCGAGCCACGCCACGATCCGAACCGGTAACCGCAGTGCGCCTCGCAAGAACAGGATCGCTCCCTGAAGCATCTCCACCCCGCGCATTCGTGCACCTGAGCTAACGACTGAATGCGCGAGGATGTTCCGCGACGAATGCGGCGTGCGGAGGAGTGCCGGCTGTCGCCCGTGAGCGACGTCAGCGCACGCTGCCGGCGTTGCCAATCACGTCGGCGATGGTCGTTTCACGGAAGAACTTGGCTATCTGCTGGGACGTCGCTTTCCAGCGCGGATGTGCAGGGCACGGATCGGCGTCACTGCATTCCGGTCTGCCGAGCAGGCACCGGCTCTGCTCACCCATGCGGTCGAACAGCTGAACGATTTTGAGGAGGGGCAATTCGTCGGGGGGCACCGCCAACTGAAAGCCGCCGTTCTTGCCTCTCGAGGATTTGAGGATCCCGGCTCGCGTCAGTTCGTGAAGGATCTTGCTGAGATAGTTCCGGGGAACGTCGACAGCTTCCGCGAGATCGTTGGCGCGGGTGTGTTCGCCGTCGCGTGCACTGCGTGCCAGGCAGACCACCGCGCGCAGTGCGTATTCAGCAGTCCCGGAAAGCACACGTTCCTCGCATTCCGATCGAGCGATCCGTACAAACGGCTTTCGTATTCATGATAACATGGTGATAATATCTTGTTGTTTCGTCAAGCGCGTGATGCGGCACGAGCCGGACCACGTGCGAGTCGATGCCTGGAGCGCCGGGGTGACGCGCCTCGTGCAGCCACGACCCAATCCTCCACTGCTCGGTTGCGGAGAACCCCAGAATGATGGCCATCCTGCTCACCCCGGTGATCTTGAGCTTTGTCGTCCTCGCCGCCCATTTTCTGCGGCAGGGACTTCCCCTGATCCCTTGGATCGTCCTGCTTGCCCCGTTCCTGCTCGTCACTCGGCAGGCTTGGGCGACGCGCGTGTTGCAGGCGGTGCTGGTCCTCGGGGCACTCGAATGGGTGCGGACGGCGGTCACATTGATCAGGCTTCGCATTGCCATCGGCGAGCCGTGGGGCCGGATGGCGATCATCTTGGGGTGCGTGGCACTGGTGACGGCTGCCTCCGCCGTGGCGCTACAGCATAGGAAGTTCCTGCCGAAACCGAAAAGAGGGTGACCGCCTCGGGAGACGGCCACCCTCCGTTCGGGTTGTAGCCGAGCTCAAACGAGCCCGAGGCGATTCTCGATGTGATTCTTGACGGCGGGGGTGATGACGGCACGCCCGACGAGGCCGTCCAGAGTCTCCGTGATCTCCGACCGCTCTGCGTCGAGCTTGCGATCCCGAAGCTCAGAGATCAGCCGTGCGAGCCGCTGGTCGTATTCGCCATGCCGGAACTGCCCCCGGCGCATCTGGTCGTGCATCTCCTCCAGCTTGCGCACGAGGTGATCCAGCTTGATCGGGTCCGCCATCTGTTTGCCTCCGTGTTCCTGCGAAAAGAGTGTCAGCGCCGGCCGGTGCCGGCTGTTCACGAAATGTCGGTGTCCGGCTCCCGCACCATGACCTTCGAATCCCTGAGGTAGACGAGGTTCTGCCGTCGCGTGACCACCCGCGCGAGCGCTTCGACGACCCCCGGATCGAGCTTTGACCCTGTGAGCTTGCGCATCTGTTCGATCGCGGCCTCGGGCTCGAGGCGCTTCTGGTAGGGACGCGGGCTCGTGATGGCATCATAGATCTCAGCTGCGAACACGATCCGCCCCCCGACGGGAATCTCATCTCCCTTGAGTGTGTCCGGATACCCCGTTCCGTCCCAGTGCTCATGGTGGCTTCGGACGTACTGGCGTGCCGCGCCGAGGTGCGACAGCGGCGCCAGGATGCGAAAGCCGACCACAACCTGCTCGCGGATGTGGTGTAACTCCTCTTCCGAGAGCGGACCGCGCTTTCGCAACACCTCATCCCGCACGCCGATCTTCCCAATGTCGTGCAGGCGCCCTGCAGCACGCACGGCCTCAATCTCGTCGTCCGTCAGGGCCATCTCGGCGGCGACCGATGCCGCCAGCTCCGCAACGCGCACAGAGTGACCGACGAAATCCGGATCCTTGGCCTCGAGAGCATTGATCAGTGCGGACAGGGTTGCCACGTTGATCTCTTCGAGCTTCCGGCGCTCCCGCTCAAGCTCCTTCGTGCGCTCGACGAGCTCATGCTTCAACCACTCGGCGATCTCCTGCGACTGCAGCGCCGCACCGCGTCTCCGAACAGCCCGGCCGACGGCGGCAGTGAGCACCTCGCCACCCACGGGTTCCGGTACAAATTCAAACGCGCCTTGCTGCAGGCAGATCGCTGCGCTGGTTGCGTCCCCCATGCCCGCGATCACGACGATCGCGAGATCCGGATCAACGTCCAGCACCTCCGGTACGATGTCACCTGCGTCCACATCGGGTCGCGATAGATCGATGACTGCCGCGGAGAATGTCCGATCCGCCGCAGACGCAAGGAATTCCTCGACGGCATTCACGGCGAACGTCTCATGGCCTTTGGCCGCAATGGCCTCCTGGAGACGCTCCCGATCCTGATCCCCGAGCAGCAGCAGGAGCTGGTCGGGACCATGACTGCTCATCGCCGAATGGTCTGGCGCGTCTGGCACAATGCACCTCAATCCACGGGATTCCGACAACTTGAAATGTTCCGTGAAGAATACCGCGACGCAAGCGATCGCGGAATGCGCCGGCGTGCACCGCGCGCTGGCCCCAATGTGCGAGCGGGCCGCTCGAAGGCGGCCCGCTCACGGGGGAGGTACCTGGTCCGTCGACCAAGTGAAGGCCGTAGCAACGGCCTGATGCGCTGTCGCGGGCGCGAGCGCCCGCCTCGAGAATATGGAAAATCCGGGCGCCCATCGGTATTCGGGGTTGTACCTAATACCGCCCCGTAGTCATACGGAGTGGGCGACCGATCAGCGGTCGTCAGCGAGCCCCGTTTCGAGTACGAATCGTGTGAGGTCGGCAACCGATCGCATCCTGAGCTTGCGTGCAAGGCTGTCGCGGTGCGTCTCGACGGTCCTCGGACTGATGCCGAGTTCCGCAGCGATGTCCTTGTTGGTGAGCCCGCGGGCAACACGCACCAGTACCTCTCGTTCACGCCTGGTCAACTGGTCGGCGCGGGATCGACGGCGTGCCGCTTCGGACTCCTCGCGGAGTGCCGTGCTCAGCTGCTTCGCCGCGTTCGGATGGAAATACTCCCGTCCATCGTGCACGGCCCGGATCGCCGCTCGCAGCTCATCGGGCTGTGCATCTTTGAGCACGTATCCACGCGCGCCCGCCCGCACCGCCTCGAGCACGTACTCCGGATGATCGTGCATGCTGAGGATGAGCACACCGATCTCCTTTCGGTCCGATCGGATCTTGGCTGCTACTTCGAGTCCTGACATCTCGGGCATCGTCAGATCCAGCACGAGGACGTCGGGCTCGGCCGTGAGTGCCGCCTCGAGGGCCTCTGCACCATTGGCCGCCTCCCCGACGACCTCGAAGTCCGGCGTTGAGGCAAGGACGGTACGGATCCCCTCCCGAACGACGGCGTGGTCGTCAGCGATCAACACCCGGATCTTGCGCGACATCAGGCGACCTCCTCGGGTAGTGCCGGCACCCGAACGTGAATCTCTGTCCCACCCCCTGGCAAGGAGCCTACGCCGACGGACCCGCCGACCGCGGAGATACGCTCGCGCATGCCCGCGAGGCCCATGTGTCCGCGACGCTCGAACGCGTCGAAATCACCTCCGGCCGGTAATCCCCGCCCATCGTCGCGAATCCGAAGCACCACATCACCCTCCTCCACACCCAGGGCCACGGTGACCGAGCGAGCGTCGGCATGACGTCCCACGTTGGACAGCCCTTCCTGTACGGCTCGGAACAAGGCCAGCTCCGCTCCCGCCGAGAGCGCCGGCACCCGATCCGCGGGCGTGAAATCGCTCGGAATGCCACTCCGATCCGCGAATTCGTGCACGAGCGCCCGGATTGCCGGCACCAAACCGAGATCATCCAGCAGCGAGGGCCGAAGCGAGTTCGTGACGTTGCGGATCGAGCGAATACCCTCGTCGATCAAGCCGAGGGCTCGGTCGAGATTGGGCACGATGGGGGTTGGAGCATGCTCTCGCGCCATCCCAAGCTGCAACTTGACGGCGGAAAAGAGCTGCGCGGTCTCATCGTGCAACTCGCGGGACAGGCGCCGTCGCTCCTCTTCGTTCTGCTGTACCATCCGCTGTGCCAAACGCTCCAACTCGGCACGGCGACTCTCCAGGCGGCGGTAGAGATCGGCATTCTCGAGCGCCGCACCGACCTGCTCGCCAAGCGCTACCAAGAACTGGCGATCGAGGGCCGCAAACGGATCACGCGCCGCGCCGACGATCACCAGCGCACCCATAGGGACACTGCCCCGGATGATCGGAAGGGCCGCCACGTAGGCAAGCCGTCGGCCCTTCAGGGCCGACGGCGGCGACGAGTCCACGACCACCTCCGGCCCGCCGTCGGCAAGCACACCCCCGATGACCTGCTGTGCAGCTCCATGCGGGCTCGTCCCGGTCCAGTCAGCACAGACTCCAGCCCCGGCGGTGAATCGACCGCCGCCCTGCTCGGCAACGTACATCGCACTGCCCTGCACGGCCGGCAACGTGAGGAGCCGAGCCAGGAGGGCATCCAGGACGTCCGGATCCCCTTCGCGGTACTGCAGCTCGCTCGACAGCTGTGACAGGGTTCGAACGCCGCTCTGCAAGTCCTCGATGACCAGCAGGAGAATGCCGGCCGCCATCGCCAGCGTGAAGGCCACATCGAGGTAGTAACCCCACGGGTTCCACACCCCGCGCGCCCGAAGCAGCGGGTAGTCGAGATGGTGGACCGCCCACAGCACGAACGCGATCGCCAGTGCCAGCGCTGCAGTCGAACGCGCTTGGCGGTGATACCGGAAGAACGCCCACGCCGTCCAGGCCGTTGCGAGGCTCAGGAAGACGACGGCCGGGCCGGCGGCGAGGATGAAGTGATCGAGCCGATAGATCGCGATGTACGACCACACCGGCGGGAAGAGCACGATGGCCCAGTACACCGGTCGCCAGCGGAGTTGCCGCGAAAACACGAGCGCTGCCCACAACAGAGCGAGCGCGGTCCATCCCGTGATGACCTGGTGCCAATACAGCCAATGACGACCCTCCGTCAACACGAAGCTGATGATTGCGCCAAGCCGGAGGACATACATGAACCACGCGATCGCCCACCAGCGGAAGTACGGCTTGCGATAGCGGCGGTACAACCACGCACAGAGGAGTGCGAGCCCCAGCGTGATAGCGGTCTGAAAGAACGCGGACGCGAGCTCGGCCCGCGCTGAATCCGGGATCGTCAGGTCCATGGCTCGGAAGAAACCGCCGTGCTGCTCCGGAAGGAAGTCACGGACGTCAAAGGAACAGCAGACAGATCCACGTGATCGTGCCTGTCGTCACCAGTGTCCAACCGACGCGTCGGAGATTCCGAGGGTGCACGGGGCGAACGGAGAGCGCCAGTGCAGCTCCGGCCGGCGGCAACACGGCAAGTCCTGCAGGTAGGGGCACCCCGCTCGTCAGCACCGCCATCACCGCGGCAGTCCCAACTGCGAGCGCAGCGCCGGCCCCGGCGGCTCGCATCAGCGACGCACGTGGGTGACGCTTGTGGTGGAGTTTGATTGCGTGCACAGTGATGGTGCCCGGCAGAAAACTCGCTATCCAGACAGTCGTCACGGTCATCGCCAGATCCCAGGACATGCCTCCGGCACGCCCGAGCGGCAGCACGAGCGTCGCGAAGGCACCGATCACCAACAGCTCGGCCGGCAGCGACTTCTGTCTCCCCACGATCACCCACGGCACCAACAATGCCGCCAGCACGAGGGGCACGAGAGCCGCTTGCCGCGCCGTTGCTTCCGCCAGCACGAGGCCGGCGGTGCCCACGACGAGTCCCATTCCCCCAACAATCGCCAGTGTCGCCCAGGCTCGGCGCGCGGACTCGTCCCGGATCCGCCGACCGCGAACGCCGGAGACGACCGCGATCGGTTCGTGCGCGAGGAAGAACAGCACGGCAGCGCACGCCATGGCAGCCGACGCGAGCGTCGGCGCCGCGACGGTGAGTGCGCTGAGGAGGGGAAAGCCGAGCTCGAAGTAGGCACCGTGCTCTCGGGGCAGGAGGAGTCGGGACACGTGACTCACCCGGCTCGAGCGACGGCACGCTTGGGTCGGAAACGCAAAGGCCCCCGCCGACGCAGGGGCCTTGGGGACCAACGCGTTTTCACCTGCTACCGCTCCGCAAACACCGTCGTCCTGCCCTCTTTGTCGAACGTCAGGACCTGATACGCCTCCGGCGTCCGTCCCGGCATCTCCATACCCGGAGACCCGATCGGCATCCCAGGCACAGCCAAACCTGCGACATCCGGCCGTTCTTTGAGAAGCCGTCGGATGTCCTCAGCCGGTACGTGCCCCTCGATGATGTAGCCATCTACGATCGCCGTGTGACATCCCTCCAGTGCTGCCGTCACGCCGTGCTGGCGCTTGACCGGCTCCATATCAGCCACGTCGACCGATTCCACTGCAAAACCATTCTCGTGTAGGTGCCCGACCCACGCTTTACAGCACCCTCAGGTGGGGCTCTTGTACACCGTCACCGAGTGCTGGTCCTGCAAAGTTGCGGCGCGGACCCCACCCGCAACCGCCAACCCGGCGGCCACCAGGGTGCCGGCAGCCACGAGCCCAAGACGTATGCGCATTAAACACCTCCGTTCCCCATACGGGAACCGGCGAAAAGACGAACAAAACGGTCTCCATAAAACTAGACGGTGCGCCGCAATCTCGCTACGTCGCCGATTCCTCGGTCTCACCGAGCAGGGCCAGGAAGCGCGGGTGATCCCTCAGCGCTTCGAAGTCGGGATCGCTGAGGATCCACCGTCGGTTGCCGAAGCCGCCCGCCAGGGCCTTCTCGAGTCCATCGAGGGCTTCCGTTTCCCTCCCCAACACCGCGTCGACGCACGCCGCCGCGTACACGACCACGGGGTCCTCAGGATCGATACTGAGCGCACGCTCGCACCATTGCACCGCGTCTCCGGCCCGTCCCAAGCGTGCCAGACATCCCGCGCCAAGCGTGAGTGCGCGACTGTCGCCTGGCGTCAGTTCCAGATGGCGTTGGATTGCCTTCAATGCCCGATCGTACGCGGCAAACGCCGCGTCGTGCGCCTCGAGCCCTTTGTACGACAGCGCGCAGAGTAGCCGGGCCTGATAATCGTCGTGGACCTCGCACGCACGCTCGAACAGCGACGCGGCCCGCTCGAACCTCCCCAACTGGAAGCAGGTGCGTCCGTAGAAGTAATAGGGCTCGAAGAGCGCCGGGTTCAGTTGAATGGCGCGCTCGAACTCGCCCTCGGCCTCAGTGTACCGCTTGCTCAACGCGACGGCGAGGCCGCGCGCTGCGTGGGCCTCAGCGACTTCCGGTGCCAGCTCGAGTGCCCTGTGACTCGCGGCCTGCGCCTCCTCGAGCACCGACTCCCGCCCTTCGAAGTACATGTAGAGAAACGAGCAACTGTCGGCGAGTCCGGCGTGTGCGAGCGCGTACTGCGGATCGATGTCGATCGCCTCCAGGAACATCTGGCGCGCATGGTGCACGCTGTTCTTCTGGAACAGGTGTAGGAAATAGCGTCCGCGCAAATACCGTTCATAAGCCTCGACGTTGGCCGCAGCCGGACGCGCCAGCGCCTTGCGTTCGTCTTCCGTCAGAATCACCTGCAGCGCGTCGACGATCCGTGCCGAGATCTCGTCCTGAATCACAAACACGTCTTCGACTTCTCGGTCGTATCGCTCCGACCAGAGATGATAGCCATCCTTCACGCCGATCAGCTGGGCGGTGATGCGCAGCCGGTTCCCGGCCTTGCGCACGCTCCCCTCCAGCACGGTGGCAACGCCGAGATCCTTACCGACCCGGCGGATATCTTCATCCTTACCTTTGTAAGCGAATGCCGACGTGCGCGACGCAACACGAAGGGCCTGGACTTTGGTCAGCGCGTTCGTGATCTCCTCGGCGATGCCGTCGCCAAAGTACTCGTTCTCCGGATCCGCGCTCATGTTGGCGAACGGCAGGACAGCGATGGAGCGTGCAGACGGCGCCGGGGCATCTGGGCGGCTTTCGAGGGACCGAACCCACCCGGAGCGACGCGTGGTGAGCGCGGCGGCGAACTCCGCGGTCGTCGAGAAGCGATCACTCGGTTCCACCGCCAAGGCACGCACGATCAGGTACTCGAGCGTATCCGGCACATCTCCCCCGGTTGCCTGCAAGCTCGGCACCGGCTGCGTGACCTTCTTCATGAGGATCGAGCGGGCGGTCGGTCCCTGGTGCGGCGGCTCGCCTGCCAACATCTCGTACAGGACACACCCAAGAGCGTACACGTCCGAACGTTCATCGACGGACTCCCCGCTCGCCTGTTCGGGACTCATGTACGCTGGGGTGCCGATGGCCACGCCCGGCAGCGTGACCCGATCCTCGCCTGCGGCGGAAATCGCTCGCGCGATCCCGAAATCAGTCACCAGCGCATGCCCGGAATCGAGCAGGATGTTCTCAGGTTTGATGTCCCGGTGAAGCACGCCGTGCCCGTGGGCGTACGTGAGTGCGTCTGCCACCTCGGCAAGCACATGCAGCGCCTCGTCGAGCGGCAGCCGTTGCTCTCGCCGTAGCCGCTGCCTCAGCGACTCGCCTGAAACAAAGGGCATGACGTAGTAGAGGAATCCCGCAGACTCACCCGAGTCGTAGAGCGGGAGAATATGTGGGTGACTCAACTGTGCAGAGATCTCGATCTCGCGGAGGAATCGGTCGGTGCCGAGGGACGCTGCGAGCTCCGGGCGGAGGACCTTGATTGCAACCTGCCGGGCATGCTTCGCGTCCTGGGCGAGGTACACGACGGAAGCGCCCCCTCGCCCGACCTCACGGTCGAGGACATAGCGGTCGGATACCGCCGCGCCGAACTGATCTCGCATGCGCTCTGCCAAGAACCGGACCGTCCCGGCGCCAGTGCGCCTTTCAGTGTGCCAGTAAGTCAGCGCGCGGAGTGCCGCCGGCATCCGTGCGACTGCCGCATTTCTCTCTACGAACCCCTCTCGACTTCCGTTCCACGTGTCGCTCGGGTGAATATCGATATACCCGCACCACCCCAGAAAGTTTGACGCGCTCGAACCGGAAAGCGTTGCGTCGACGCGGAGAGGGGAGTCCGCATCTGCCAAACCAACAACTACTTACGGCATTCACCGTGAATGTCCGGTGAAGGCGATGTGAAGCTGCCGCCGGCCCGGCGCCGTTCCTGCTACGCCTGGACTCTTGCGGCGACGCCCTCGACGAGGCGATCAACCTCCTGCTCGGTGGTATAGCAGGCGCAGCCGGCCCGCACCAATCCCTCGGAGGCCAATCCGAGGCGCTCCACGACTGTCTTTGCGTAGAAGTCACCGTGCGACGTGAACACACCACGCGCAGCCAGCGCCCGCGACACTTCAGCCGCATCCACGCCATCGACCGTGAAGCTCACTGTTGGGGTACGTGCCTCTTGCGGCCCTGGGCCGTACAGCCGCACCTGCGGAATGGCGCTCAAACCTGTCCACATTCGCTCCGTCAACCGCACACCGCGGGCATGCAATTCCCGATAGACACGTCGGAGCCTGGACCGCATCGGATCGCTGCCGGTAGCCAGCGACGCGAGCCACTCGACCGCTGCCGCTGCCCCGACAATCCCCTCGTGGCACAACGTCCCGGTCTCGCCCCGCTCGGGAGCCTCATCTGATGCAGGGTCCAACCGCGGGAAGTCGGTCCGCTCCAACACACCCCGGCGACCCCAGAGCACCCCGACATGGGGGCCGTAGAACTTATACGGCGAACATGCCAGGAAGTCGCAGCCCCACGCCTGGACATCCGGCAATTCATGGGGCACGAAGTGCACGGCGTCGACGTACACGAGTGCCCCCACCTCGTGCGCGGCTGCGATGACCGGCTGCAGATCGGAGATCGTTCCCAGCGCATTCGCGGCCGCGCCGATGGCGACGATCTTCGTTCGTCGCGAGATCAGCGCGATCACCTGCTCGAGATCGAGCACACCGCGATCCGGCACCAGCCGCCCCCACCGGATCACGGCACTGCGCTCCCGTTCCAATGCGCGCCAGGGATCGATGTTCGCATGGTGGTCGAGTTCGGTCACGACGATTTCGTCACCCGGCATGATGTCGCGGCCCAGCGCGCGGGACACGTGGTACGTCAGCGTCGTCATGTTGGCGCCGAACGCGATTTCATCGGGCGAGCCGTGCAGAAGCCCGGCAAACACGTCCCGAGCGTGCGCGAGCGCAGCATCGGTCTCCGCGCTCGACGGGTACGCCCAATGCGTATTCGCATTGTGCTGCAGGAGATATTCGCCAACGGCATCGACGACGACCTGGGGCACTTGTGTACCGCCCGGTCCGTCGAAGTAGGCGACCGGGTGTCCGCCCTCCCGACGCTCGAGTGCCGGGAACTGACGCCGAATCTCGGTGACGCTCTGCACCGCAGGCTGATCTGTCGTGTTCACCACTGGCAGCATGTCCTTTGCGGCCCGCCGCAGCAGGCGTCGTTCGCGTGGACGAGGGTTGTCATCCGAGGTCACTCCATTGCGCCGGCCTCCACCTTGCGTCAGGCATCCCGGGGTTCGCGAGACGGTCTATCGATACCGCGTCGTGACGATGAGTTGACGCTCGGTGACGCCGACCAGCGTATGTGTGATCGTACTCAAGATCATATGGACGTCCAATGCCCGGGCACGCGAGCCCCCACCGTATCTCGGGACTCGTGTCTCACCGGTGTCCCAAGCCTCGCGCTCGGTGCGGTTCTCACCGCAACCCGCCCATCCGAGAGTAGCTTGCCACCCGAGCACCCGCCATTCTGGCGGTGGCCGGCACGCCGGGCGTCCCCCGCGATTGCCTTGCGGAAGGCTGACCGGCGGGCTAAACCTGTCGCACGCTGCGACCGCGCGCAGCGGGCCGCGAGCAAAGGACTCCATGCACACTGTCCCGCCACTCACCTTGGTCATCCTCGCCGCCGGACGCGCGACGAGGTACGGCAGGCTCAAGCAATTGGAACCCGTCGGCCCGCACGGTGCCGCACTACTGGATTACAACATCTTCGACGCCCTGCCCTCGGGATTCCACCGGATCGTCGTCGTCGTGCCCCATGAGCTCGAGAGCCGATTCCTCCGTCATGTGCGCGACCAGTTCGGATCGGCGTTGGACATCGTCTGCGTTGCCCAGTCGGCCGACGGCTTTCCGCCCGGGCGCACGAAGCCCTGGGGTACGGCTCACGCTGTGCTCTCCGTAGCCACCCACCTCAGCACGCCATTTGCCGTGATCAATGGCGATGACGCGTACGGACGGTCCGCGTTCGCGGCAGTCGCATCGCACATGCGCCAGCACCAGGGTGAAGGGTGCCTGGCCGCGTACCCGCTTGCAACGACCCTCTCGGCGCACGGCGGGGTCTCGCGCGGGATCTGCGCTACGGATCGGGACGGCTACCTGATCGGGCTTGCTGAGGCAACCGAGGTCGAGCGGCGCGGCGCCACGATCCTCGGGCGCACGGCCAACGGCTCGCTTCCAACGCTCACGGACGATACCCCCACCTCGATGAACATCTGGGGATTCCCGCCTGCCATCGTCGAGCACCTGCGGCGCCAATGGCGAGCATTTGTGGAAACCAATGGGACGAGCGCTACGGCGGAATTCCTTCTCAGTACCGCCGTGGACGAGCTGGTCCGGACCGGCGCACTTCGTCTGCGGGTCCTGACGACGGATGCGGAGTGGTTCGGACTGACGTTCCCGTCCGACATCGACGACGTGCGACGGCGAGTTGCGCACAGAGTCGCAAGCGGACACTATCCTGAACATCTCTCACACGGTCTGAGCTGACGTATGCAACTGATCGGGATCGACTGGGCGGTCGTGGCGCTCTACGGCGTTATCACGGTTTCGATAGGGCTCTGGTACGCGCGCCGCGCCGGCAAGGGCACGAAGGAGTTTTTCTTGTCGGGGCGCCAACTCTCTTGGTGGCTGCTCGGCATCTCGCTCGTGGCAACGACGTTCTCGACCGATACGCCGAACCTCGTGACCGATATGGTGCGGACCGGCGGTGTCGCTCAGAACTGGTCGTGGTGGGCGTTTTGCATCACCGGAATGTGCACGGTGTTCTTCTACGCCAAGCTGTGGCGCCGTTCAGCCACGCTCACGGACATCGGCTTTTACGAACTCCGTTATTCGGGCCAACCGGCGGCGTTCCTGCGCGGATTCCGCGCGTTGTACCTCGGCCTCTTCTTCAACGTCATGATCATGGCCACCGTCACGCTGGCCGCGATCAAGATCGGTGGCGTTCTGCTCGGCCTCGACAAGTACACGACGGTCATCATCGCGACGTCATTGACCGGGCTCTACTCGGCCACCTCCGGGCTCTGGGGCGTGGTGATCACCGACTTCCTGCTCTTCATCATCGCAATGATCGGGGCGTTCGGGGCGGCGTACTATGCGTTAGCGCATCCGGCAGTGGGCGGGCTGGGCGGCCTCTTTTCGCACCCGGCCGTGGCCGACAAGCTGTCCCTGCTGCCCGATTTCTCCGATTGGCGGGCCGCACTGGCGGCGTTCATCATCCCGGTCGCAGTGCAATGGTGGAGCACGTGGTACCCCGGCGCGGAGCCGGGCGGCGGCGGTTACGTGGCGCAGCGCATGCTAGCGGCCAAGGACGAGCGGGACTCGATGCGCTCGACCCTGATCTTCAACATCCTGCACTACGCGCTCAGGCCGTGGCCATGGATCATCGTGGCGCTCGCATCGCTCGTGGTATATCCCGACCTAGAAGCCATCGCAGCGCGGTTCCCGCACCTCGACCCGTCGATCATCCGCAATGACCTCGCTTACCCTGCGATGCTCATCTTCGTCCCCCACGGATTCCTGGGCTTGATCGTCGCCTCGCTCGCGGCGGCGTACATGTCCACCGTGGCAACCCACCTCAATTGGGGCTCGTCCTACATCGTGGACGACTTCTACCGCCGGTTCATCGCGCCCGACGAGAGCGAGCGGCACTATGTGGGCGTGGCCCGTATCTCGACGGTGATCCTGGCCATGCTCGCAGGTGTGGTGTCGCTCTGGCTCCAGAATGCGTTCCAAGCGTTCCAGATTCTGCTTCAGATCGGGGCCGGCACCGGCCTGATCTTCCTGTTGCGGTGGTTCTGGTGGCGGATCAACGCCTGGAGCGAGATCTCCGCCATGGTGATCTCGTTCCTCGTCGCCATCTACTTCGAGTTCATCCACGTGAAGCTCGGGTTCGCACCACTCGATTTTCCATTACCGCTTATCATCGGGGTGGGGATCACAACGGTCGGCTGGCTCACCGTTACCTACCTCACCCCGACGTCCGACACCGCCGTCCTGCAGTCGTTCTACGACAGGATCAGGCCCTACCCAGCCGGTTGGAAGGCTGCAGTGCAGACCGACCCGGCCGATGATGGGCGGGAGAGCATCAGCGCGTCGTTCCTTTGCTGGTTCCTGGGCTTGATGGTCGTCTACAGTGCGCTCTTCGGGACGGGCTTCCTCCTGTACGGTCGCTTCATCCCGGGTCTAGCATGCATCGCGGTGTTGATGGTGTCGGCGGTATCGCTGTTTCGTGCGTTACCGAGGGTGCACTTCGCGTAGCGGCGGCCGTGGGGTGTTGCGGTAGCGCCGTCGGCGTATCGAGGCTCGGCCTACGGTAGGGTCTGTACGACAGCGCCAGCCGATGGCTCGGCACTGAACAAAAGGGACGCGGTGTTGGCAACGCCACGTGGCCCGTAGAAACGCTCCGCGAGGGTGTCAACCACATGGTGCTCCGTCGCCGCGCTCGCCAATATCACCGCGCACCCCCCGAATCCGGCTCCCGTCAGGCGTGCGCCGAACGCCCCGGCATCTGACGCGACGCCGACGATAGCGTCCAACTCCTCTGTGCTTACCTCGAAGTCATCCCGCAAACTCGCATGTGACGAGAGCATGAGTCCGCCGAACCGCGCCGGATCGGATTCCCCAAGCGCCCGCTCAGCATCCCCGACACGAGCCGCCTCCCGCACCACATGCCGGAAACGCCTCCGCGCCGTACCATCCAGCACGCTTTCCCCTCGCGTGACGAGTTCATCCGACACGTGACGCGACAGGAGTTCCTTGAGCGGTGACCCGGCCATACCGACGGCCGATCCGACGGTGCGCACCGCGTGCTCCACAGCCCTCCGCCGGTCGTTGTACTCCTGCTGCACACGTCCCGACTTCTCGGCAGACGCGAGACTCGAGGCAACGACGAACCGCCACTCCGCAGGCACCGGCGTCGGCGTGTCAGCAAGGGGCCCGAAGTCGATTCGCGACGCGTGGCCGGCCTGCGCCACGAGGCATATAGCCTGGTCCATGCCGCCGCCCTGAGTGCCGACGTACCGTTCGGCTTCCGCCAACTCGGACGCGAGTTCCAACGCCGGCACCTCGCACTCAGTCGCGGCCAGGACACTCAACCCCACAGCGACCACAAGTGCCGATGACGAACTGAGCCCCATGGCGGAGGGCAGGTCGGAAGTGACGAGCGCATCGAAGCCGCAGACGCATCCGTAGCGGCGGGCCACGTGTTGAGCCGCTGCCTTCACGTAGTTTCCCCAATGGCCGGCGGGGAAAGGCGCAATCTCAACGTCGGCAGCGAATTCGATCCGCTCGTACCGCGGATCGCCGTTCACGACGCGAACGAGATTGTCATCCCGCACACGCACCCACAGGGAGGTTCGCCGCTGCACCGCCATGGGCAGCACGGACAACCCCGCGTAATCGATGTGCTCCCCGATGAGATTGACGCGGCCGGGCACCGAGACTGCAAAATCGGGTCCCGGTGGACCGAGGGCCTGCATGAAGAGAGCGATGGTCACGGTGTCGCAACGGCCGAGCCGACCGGCTTGCCGTCGAGCTGCCAACTCGGATCGATGGGAACACCCAGGTGCCGGAGCGCCGTCACGGCCACATCGACGATGCCTACGGGCGACTCGATACGACCACGTTGCACCGACCGACCCGAAGCCAGGACGAAGATCCGCGACTCCAGGTCGGACTCACCGCCATGTCCACCGCCGTCCGTCCTTCCGTGATCGGTGCTGACCAAGATCAGCCAGTCCTCGCGGTACGACGTGCGACGGCGGGCAAGTGCGGCCAGGAGCGCTCCAACCTGCCGATCGGCCTGCGCAATTGCGGTTTCATACTCAAGGCTCAGGGAGCCCGTTGCGTGCCCCACGACGTCGACATTCCCGAGGTACACGAACGCCGCATCGACATCCGTGTAGGCCAGCACTTCCGCAGCAGCAAGCACGGAGAGCGAATCGGCGACCTCGTAGCCCAGCGCATCACCGTCGAAGAAGTCGATCCGGTCCACGGCGGAGCTGAGCAGTGGCCCACCATCAGCCGGGGTGCCGAGCGGCGGCCAATCGATGACGGCATAGGTGCCGACGCTCGAATCTGCCGTCTCGATGCGCGTGAGAAAGTCCGGATACAGATCATAACGGTTGGCAGAGAAATCGTTTCCGTACACGCCGTGCTTTTCGGGCCACACGCCGATCAACATGCTCGACCACGCCGGGCCACTCACCGTCTGCCGACTGGTTCTGGCGTCAGCCGTGAATGCACCTGCGGCAATGAGCGAATCGATGAACGGCGTCTCGGTCTCGGCTAAGACGTCGACCCGAACGCCATCGATCCCGATCAGCAGAACCTTCGGAGACCGCTCCACAGACGTGCAGGCCGTGAGTCCCAGCGTGGTGACCCACGCCATCGCCACTGCGGCCCGTCGCCGAATCTCAGAATGCATCCGACACCCCAAACCGCCGCTGCCGGTTGGCCCACAAACCCGCAGTGAAGTCGGGGAAGGCGACGGGATGGCCACCCATGGCAATCGACTGCTCGGAGAGAGCGCTGATGGCGCTCCACGTCGCCGCGTCGTAGACATCCATCGGCGGAGGCACGCGGCGCTTCACGGACTCGATGAACCCGTGAAGCACGAAGAAATCCATGCCGCCATGTCCCGCACCCTGGGCGTCATCTGCATATCGGCGCCAGAGCCCATGGTCGAATTCTTCCTGATAGGATGCAAACGGCTCCCACCGATGTGCCTCGGGGCTGCGGCCCTCGATATACACGGATCGCAGGTCGTCCATCCAGATCCCCTTGGTGCCCTGAACGCGGAAGTTCAGCGAGTACGGCCTTGGAAGATTGGTGTTGTGGACGACGAGCAGAGTCTCGCCCCGGGAGCAGTGGATCGTCGTCGTCACGACATCCCCGAGTTTGAAGTTCACCGCCGCGTTCGGGTGATCGGGACCGCCGTGTTCGACGATATGCTGGTGTAAACCACGGGCCTTGGTCGCAGCCGATGTGAGCGTGACGAACCGGTTGCCGTAGTTGATGTCGAGAAACATCGCGGCCGGACCTGCGCCGTGTGTGGGATAGACGTCGCCATTCCGCGTCACCGAATGCTGGGTGCGCCACCGGGCCGGGCCGCGCGCGTTGGCCCCGAACTCCACACCCGGCCGGAACTTGAAGCCGAAGCGCAGATCATGCTGATACCCGCACTGGAGGTGGATCAACTCACCGAACAACCCATCGCGCACCATGTTCATCACCGCCATCACATCGCGGCGGTAGCACACGTTCTCGAGCATCGAGCAGGGTATGCCTGTTTCCTGTGACGTCTCGACCAACTCCCAGCATTCTTCGAGCGTGACGGCTGCCGGCACTTCCGATGCTGCCCACTTGCCTGCCCGCATGGCCGCCAGCGCCATCGGCGTATGCCACTCCCACGGCGTAGCGATCACAACGGCATCGAGATCATCACGCTCGACCATGCGCTCGAATGCGTGCTCGCCGTCGTCGTAGACGCCGTAGCCCGAAGCACCCGACGCCTCGAGTTGCTCGCGCCCCCTCGCGATCGCCTCGGGGTCGACGTCACAAATGGCATTGACCGTGGTGTCAGGTCGCCGGAGCATCAGGTCCAACAGGCCGGTTCCCCGATCGCCGATGCCGATCAAACCAAGACGTGCCATGCGGTCGTCCTGACCCCGAAGCAGTGTCGGCACCCCGGCAAGGCCGACTGCGACACTGGCAGCACCTTTGACGAACTCTCTCCGCTCCATTCCAGTCATCGGGTCCCATCCGTTTTGGGATTCGCTTCACCGCACGTCGATCACATCGAATCTGCCCTCGCCGCAGTTGTCGGCAAGGCATATCCATCATCATCCGGAGACGTCGACCTCCAGCAGCAGCGCTCGTAACGCTGTGTATGTGGGCTCCATCGTGATCGCGTGCGCATCACGGTTCCGCAGCGCCGCCAGTCGTGCCGGTTCCGGCACCGATCTCCCCAGCACCGCCTCCACAACGTCCGGGAACTTTGCCGGATGCGCGGTACCGAGCACGACTCCCGTCGCGCGGTCGATCTGTCCCATGGTGGTCTGGAGCGCGTGCATTCCAACGGCGGTGTGGGGGTCGAGTACGTATTCGTAACGCTTGGCCGTGTCGACCATGGATCGCGCAGTGGCCTCCTCGGATGCAGAGCACACTTCCACATCCCGCCTGATCGCATGGTGATCCTGGGCATAGAGCGCCATAATGCGCTCGAGGTTGCTCGGACGACCGACGTCCATGGCACTCGACATGGTCCGTACGGCGTCGCGTGGGTGGTAGGCCCCGGACTCGAGATACGGCCCGAGGGGGCTGCTCGTGTTCGTGCCCGCAACGAACAGGTCGACGGGCAACCCGAGTTGTTTGGCGAGCAGCCCGGCGGTCAGATTGCCCAGGTTGCCGGAGGGCACCGCAATGACCGCCCGGGCACCGCCGGGCGGAAGCTGCGCAACAGCGGCAAAGTAGTACACGACTTGCGGGAGGAGTCGGCCAACATTGATCGAGTTCGCCGATGTGAGGATCAGGTCACGTCGCAAGGCTCGATCCGCGAATGCTTCCCTTGCCAGCCGTTGGCAGTCGTCGAAATTCCCCGCTACAGCTACGGCCCGAACGTTGCCTCCAACCGTTGTGATCTGGCGCTCCTGCAAGGGACTGATCCGACCTTCGGGATACAGGACGACCGCACCCACGCCGGGGATGTCCCGCAGCGCGTCCGCCACCGCTCCACCGGTGTCACCGGACGTTGCCGTCAAGACGATCAGCGAGCGCTCCGGATGCTTGGTCGCGGCGAGCATGCCGGCGAGGAACCGCGCACCTACATCCTTGAATGCCAGCGTGGGGCCGTGAAAGAGCTCGAGCACATGGGTCTGCTCGTCGAGCTGAACGAGCGGGATGGGAAACGCAAACGTCCGACGAACGATTGAATCGAGGACGTCCCGTCCGACGGCGTCCGCGCAAAACGGCGCAAGCACGGTCATCGCGATCTCGTGCAGCGGCGCGTCACGATGTTGCCGGATGACTGCAGGCTCGAGGGGGGCGATGCGGCTCGGCAGGTAGAGGCCACCGTCCGCCGCCAACCCTTTCAGGACGGCCGTATCAAGATTGACGTCGGGAGACGCACCGCGCGTGGAGCGAAAGCGCATGGGTGCGAATCTGTGGTGTGATGCAGGCACAGGGGAAGAGGCCGGGACGCATGCACAAGCGCCGTGCGACAACATCGCACGGCGCTTGTCAATGCCAGACTCGCTGTCGTGGAACCCGGTTACGGCCTCCACTCGAGGTGGATACCTGCCCGCCACCCCGTCACATCGATCTCTTGAATCACCAGGCCGCTCGCGTAGTCGTTCAACTCGGTCTCGAGGACGTTCCGTCTCAGCATACCGGTCAAGCCACTCCCCCGGAGGACGAGGTTGAGCCCTTGACGGACTTCATACGACAGGTCCGCCCCGAACCGAATCGAATGTCCACCCTTCAGCGGATCTGCGCCCGCTGGCGGCTCGGCCCCGTTCGGCGGGGCGTACACCTGCTGCGATACGCGAAACTCTGCTCGTGGCGTGAGTTGGAGCTTCGGATTGAGTCTTGCTTCGAAGCGGGCGCCGGCCCCGAGGAGATTCCCCGCCGGCAAGACCGCACCAACGCCGACGAACTGCGGATCCATCCGGAAGATGTCGAAACCATACAGCACGAACGAACCGTTACCCACTCGCTGATTGACCGACAGGTACCCGATGAAGCGGTTGCCGACCTTGTTCGCCGTCGAAGTGAGGACCTTGTCGTTGGTCTGCGTCGCGAACATCGCCGAGATTCGCAGATAGGTATTCCTCGCTGCCGCTCCTTCGACGCCTAAACGCAATCGTACGTCGGTTCCCGGAGTGATCTCCACATCTTCGGTCGGGCTGATATTTGGGTCGATGAGACCTTCAACCGGGGTGTACGCAAAGCGCATCCTCGCCGAGCCGCCGACACCGAAGGACCAGGACTCGCCCATCGGCAGAGCTGCACCGAACCCACCACCGGCGCTGCCACCGGTGCCCAGCACCGGGGACTGGAAGCCCATGACATCGCTCGCAAGCCACGCGAGCATGTTGAGCTCCTCTTGCTGGTCGAGCGTCTTGATGCCCGTCGGTGCAACGCCGGTTGCGAACAACACGACTCGGCTCGGGACGACCTGAAACGACAGCCGGAACTGGGTATCGAGCAACCCGGACACATCGAGGTCGTTGTACCGATCCGATGCATCCGTGCCCGTCATGCGCACGTTGGCGTACCCGCCGGAGACTGCGAGGTCCAGCGTGCGGCCGATTGGAACAAACACGCCGATCGGGACGGAGACCTGGCTGACGTCCTGATAATACGGCTGGGCGTCGGGGGTGCTGAAGCTGTACGACTCGTAGGACGGCTGCGCCGTCACGCGGAACGCCGACTGAGCCTCAGCCGACGTGGCGGCGACGAGGGACGCCGCGCTGCAAAGCAGAAGAATCCTCTTCATGGGAGTAGGAAGAAGATGCGCACCACGCCCACCGGCGGGGGTGTCCCGACTACGGTCACGGTGCTAGGTGGTTGGGAAGCCGACGTCGTCGTGCCTGACTGGACCGGCGTGGTTGGCGCCGTGGCCTCGGCGTCGGTCGCGGCCACATCGACGACCGTGGATGAGAGCGGATCGCCAAGCGACGCCGCTTCCACCAACACATCGGTCGGCGCGGGAGGCGTGGTGGCCACCGACGTCACGGAGCCCGGAGACCCCTGTGTCGTCGTGGTGGCCGCCGAGGCTCCCTGATACGCACTCCGGGCGCCGCTGAAGTTCGGATCGGCCCTCACGGCCTGCCCGTAATACGCAGCCGCGGCAGCGTAGTCGCCGAGGTCTTCGGCTTCGAGTCCCTGCGAGTATGCGAGGAACGCGGCCAGATTCTGCGTGCCGTTCTCGAGGATGGTCCGACGCTCGGCCTCCGAGAGTGTGTACCCCATCTGTTCTGCGATATCGACAACGATCTCCTTCTCCATCCGCATCAGGTCCCGGACCCGACCCTCTTGGGACGTGGCGTTACGGACCTCACCCGTGGAAAGAAGGACTGACGCTTCTAATCGCGTTGCACCGTCGGGCGGGATCGTCGCCATTCCCTGCACCATGCGCCCCGCACGAAGCATGCGGCCGACCCGAGCAGCGGTCCCGTCGTCGACGCGATCCGTTCGCGCAAGTTCCATTTCCTCGAGAAGCGCGCCTACCTGGAGCCGCTCCACCATGCGGAAGCGTTCGAGCAGTGCGAGATCGGTGGTCAGGATTTCTGCCAGCCCGCGGGACAGCGGCTGGTATTGCTCGTCACCCACAATCGTGACCGGGAGAACGGCAACAGTCGTCGGCTCGGCATCGACTTGCGCGAGCTCGGATTCTCGCGCGAGTGCCTGCCGTGCCGTTGCGAGCGCACGTTCGTGACGCGCGAGGCTCTCCCGCGCACGAACAGCACCGCTCCCACGCTCTTCAGGGTAAGACGCAAGGTACGATTCGTAGACCTGGACGGCGCCGTCGTAATCGTCGCCCGCTTCCAGACACTGGCCGACCACCAACGGGCCCAACGCCTTGGAGGGCGCCAACGCGATACCGCCACGGGCCACAGCCGTTGCGCTGTCACACTGCCCAGCCGAGTACAACGCTGCGGAGTAGCGGAGAACGAGATCTCCGTCGTTCGGAGTCTCCTCGAGGCGAGCCTCCAGCGCTGGTATCTCGCTTGGCGATACCTCCGGAGCGACACCTCCGGCACATCCCACACCAAGCAGGACGACCGAAAAGGCCGCACCGAGCGCTGCGCGGTTGCGCCGACGCTGATGTGCGAGGGGGAATTGACGATGACTCATAACCGTGGGGCTCCTGCTCACTGCATGGAAGGAACGACGTTCAAGCCTGTGAGCCAAGTTGACGCCCACGCCAAGGCGCGTCAAGCAGCATAGACGGCGTCATGGTGGAGACCGTGCGGGGCGGAACTGCTACCTAGGTCAGCTATCTCCTGGGGCCGGCCCGACACGACGGGCTGCGCGCCCTACTCGCGCTCCGTGACGGACCGGTAGAGATCTCGGAGATGATGCTCCCGGAGGCCCTGCACGGACTCCCACAGATCGGCCTCGCTCACCGCGCAGAAGATCTCAGCTGTGGACGGCCCCGGTCCGGTTTCCTGAGTGCCGAAGAGCAGGCGCCCACGCCAGACGCCATCCTCCGTGCGGCGAACCTCGGCAAACACCGAGATCAGCGCGCCCTCGTACTTGAGCGGAGGCAGTTCGTGAAGCGCTGGCTCGGATGGTTGCGCGGATTGGCCGTATCGGGCCGGGCTTCCCGGCATCGTCACTCGTGAGTTGGTTTGCGCAAATATATACTGCTCTGTCACTTACGCAATAGTGAAGGCCCCATCGCCGGTAAGATTGACGCCCTCGGGGATCACAGATAGTAGACCGGGACGGGGACGAACGTGGCCACGAAGAGCCCCATGGTCACCCACCCCAACGCATGTCGGCTTGCTGGAAGCGGCCGATGCCGGTCGAGGATGCTCGGATGGCCCAACCTGCCTCTGCCGAAGATCACGATCACGACGGCCCAGGTCCACCAGAACCACGCCGTCAGCGCACCGGCCTCCCGTCCAACCACGAACCCCAACACGATCAGTCCGACCCAAGCCAGGGCGCTCAGGACGGATTGTCGCTCGCCGACGAGCGAATACAGCACGTGACCGCCATCCAACTGCCCGAGCGGCAGGAGGTTGAGCATGGTGACGAAGAGGCCGATCCATCCCGCGAACGCCAGCGGGTGCAGCAGCACCGTCCCTTCCCCGACCACCCACTCGCGCACCAGATCCATCAGGAGGGAGCTGCCGAGATACATCCGATAGTTCGCGGCAAGGAGGATGTATTGATCCGAGGGTGCCCCGACTTCGGGCATCACGTGGGACCGCTGCAGGCCCACGATGAGCGCCACCATGGCGATCACGAACCCGGCCCACGGCCCCGCCGCGCCGACGTCCATCAGTTGTCGGCGGTCGACGACCGGATGCCGGAGCCTGATGAAGGCACCGAAGGTCCCGATGAAGAAGATGGGGAGCAGCGGGGGCGGCGCGGGAAGGAAATACGGTGGAGACGCATTGATCCCGTACCACCGCGCCCGCAGGTAGTGACCGGACTCGTGGGCGAGGAGAATGGCCATGAGCGCCATGGCGAAGTCGAGGCCTGGCGGCAGGAACGCGAGACCGCCCGACCATGTGTCAAACAACTCGGTGACGCGAGCCCAATTCAGGAGTAGCGGGAAGTCGAGCGGAAGCGACCCATTGGCGAGATAGGCACCGCCCATCCAGACGGTGAGGAACGTGACGAGAAAGAGGATGCCGTGGAGCCACCACCGCTCTCGCTGAGGCGAGCCAAGGCGCCGAATCAGGACGAGCCGCCGCCCGTCGACGTCGTTGGACCAGTAATGGAGCCCCGGCCACGCCGCCAGCGCCGCCTGTAGATCCGCCGACGGCCCGGCGTGGGCAGCGTCGACGACTGCCTCCACGACCTCGCGATCACGGGTGACGATCGTCCGCCACCACCGCAAGTACGGCGTGAGCCCGTTCAACATCCCTCTTGACGCCCCTCCCGGGGATCCGTATGATTACCGCGCCTACGCACTTACCAATGATCCCCTAGAACGACGTTCTCCCCTTCGCGTTCCGCCAGGACCCCGCGACGCGGGACAAATATCAGTTGAGAGTCGAGTCACTCGACGGAGACAATCCCACCGTGGACATCGCAGAGCTCAAGCGGAAATCAGTCGCCGAGCTGCACGAGTTGGCCGAAGAGTTGAACATCACCAACTACTCAGGCCTCCGCAAGCAGGACTTGATCTTCCGCATCGAACAGTCACTGCTGGATTCGGACACCGTGCTTCGCGGCGAGGGTGTACTCGAAATCCTGCCCGAGGGGTACGGATTCCTCCGCAGCCAAGACTGGAACTACCTGTACGGCCCCGACGACATCTACGTGAGCCCGAGCCAGATCAAGCGGTTCGATCTCAGGACTGGCGACACGATCCTCGGCCAGGTTCGCCCGCCCAAGGAGGGGGAACGATACCTCGCGTTGCTCAAGGTCGAGAAGGTCAATTTCGAAGAGCCGGACAACGCCAAGCACCGGATCGCGTTCGACAATCTGAAGCCGCGGTACCCGAATCGGAGGGTTCCCCTCGAGCGGAAGGACCAAGACCTGTCGATGCGGGTCATGGACTTGCTCACACCGATCGGCTTCGGACAGCGCGGCCTGATCGTCTCCCCGCCGAAAGCCGGGAAGACGATCCTGCTACAGCAGATCGCCAATTCCATGGCCGAGAACAGCCCCGAGGCTGTGCTCATCGTGTTGCTGATCGACGAGCGCCCCGAGGAAGTGACGGACATGGAGGAAAACGTGCACGGCGCCGAGGTCATCGCGTCGACGTTTGACGAACCGGCGGACCGTCACGTGCAGGTGGCGGACATGGTGATCGAGAAGGCTCGCCGCATGGTCGAGCACGGGAAGGACGTGATCATCCTGCTCGACTCCATCACGCGGCTCGCCCGTGCGCACAACGTGGTAATCCCGCACTCCGGCAAGATTCTGTCCGGCGGAGTCGACGCGAACGCGCTCCAGAAGCCCAAGCGCTTCTTCGGTGCGGCTCGGAACATCGATCAGGGTGGCTCGCTGACGATCATCGCGACCGCACTCATCGAGACGGGCAGCCGAATGGACGAAGTCATCTTCGAGGAGTTCAAGGGGACCGGCAACATGGAGCTCGTGCTCGATCGCCGCATCGCCGACCGGCGGATCTACCCCGCCATCGATGTGCAGCGGAGCTCGACCCGGAAGGAAGAACTCCTGTTGGACCCTGCTGACCTCAACAAGATCTATTTGCTCCGGAACTTCCTCGCTGACATGCCGACGGTCGAAGCCATCGAGTTCCTGCTCGAGCGGATGAAGCGGACGAAGACGAATCACGAGTTCTTCGCCACCATGCAGGAGGGATGACGAACGGCTCCGAACCCGATCGCGCCCCGCAGGTTCTGCCGCCCATCGGCCGCCTGCTGGCGATCGACCCCGGCGCCAAGCGTATCGGCCTCGCACTGTCCGATCCCGATCAGCGTCTCGCGCACCCGCTCGACACGCTGACCCGGCGCTCGGGCAAACGGTTCCCGCTCGCAGCCCTGCGCACGCACCTCGAGACGCACCGGCCAGTCGGCATCGTGATCGGGTTACCCCTCACCCCCGATGGCACGGAAAACGAACGCACGCAGGCGGTGCGAGTCGACGGTGCACGCATCGCCGAGAAGACGTCCCTGCCGATCACGTTCTGGGACGAGCGGATGACGACCGCCCGCGCGTTGCGTGCCGTGCGCGAGCTCGGCGGCGGGACCCGGGACCGCAAGGCCGACATCGACCCCCTCGCAGCCACCACGTTGCTGCAAAGCTACCTCGACTCCCGTCGATGACCCGACGACTCCTCCCTGCCCTCCTCGCGTGCGCGGTTGCCTGCACTGCAGCGGAACCACGCGAGCCGGACACCGTTGCGTTCAGGGTCCCGGCCGGTGCGACGTTGGGCGCGGTCGCCGATTCGCTGCACGGACAGGGCCTCATCGCATCACCCCGGCTCTTTCGCTTCCTTGCCACCATATCCGGGCACAGCCGAGCCGTGCGCGCCGGCATCTTCGACGTTCCAGTCGGCGCGAGTGCGCGCGAGATCCTGCGGTTGCTCGTGTCCGGCCCTCCGGCGCTGCGCCCCCTGCTCGTTCGGGAGGGGATGATGCTCGCCGAGATCGCGGCCGCCGTCGAAGCGCAGTTGGGCATACCCGCGCGTGACGTCCTGCGGGCTGCGGAGGATGACAGTCTCCGCGACGCTCTGAACGTGCCGGGACCCACATTGGAGGGGTACCTCTACCCATCCTCGTATCTCGTACGCGCCGATGCGGACGCACGAGACGTGATGCGCCAGATGGTGGCGGAATTCCAGCGGCAGTGGCGGGAGGAGTGGGATGCCGAGGCAGAGGCCCTTGGACTCACACCGGCCGAGGTCGTGACCCTGGCGAGCATCATCGAGGGCGAAGTGCGCCACGAAGTCGATCGCGGGTATGTCTCATCGGTCTACCACAACCGCATGCGCCGTGGCATGCGCCTTCAGGCCGATCCTACCGTCATCTACGCCCTGGGCGAGCGCCGTCGGCTGTTCGAACGCGACTACGACGTTGCCTCGCCCTACAACACGTATCGCATTCACGGCCTGCCGCCTGGTCCGATCGGCTCACCATCCGCGGCGAGTGTGGCCGCCGCGCTGAATCCGACGCCGTCGCCGTTTCTCTACTTCGTCGCGAACGGCGATGGTGCGCACGTGTTCTCCCGGACGTACGCCGAGCACCTGGCAGCGATCCGCCGCATTCGATCGGGCCAACGCGGCAGCTCTACTGGGGGAGGAACCGGTCGATGACGGCGCGCAAGCCTGCCGCAGCCTCACGGATATCCGCCGCACCGAACACCGCCTCGCTCACCGCAACACCGTGAGCCCCGGCCGCTAGGACTGCCTCGACGTTATCCGCCGCAATGCCGCCGATGGCAATCGTCGGTATCGACGCCGGTGCGAGGGTCGCCAGCTCGCGGTACCCGTCCGGACCGATCGGTTGACCGGCATCGGCTTTGGTTCGTGTGGCGAATATCGGCCCGATGCTCCAGTAATCCGCGGATGCGGGCAGTGCACGTCGGGCCTCAGCCTCGTCGCCGACAGACAGGCCGATGCGCAACCTCTTGCCGGCGAACGCCCGAATCGCCTCCACCGGGATATCCTCCCAACCGACGTGCACGCCGAACGCTCCGGCGGCCACGGCAATGTCGGCGCGGTCGTTGATCCAGAGGGGAATCGAGAGGCACTGCACGAGCTCGCGGGCCTGTGCGAGCACGGAAGCCGCATCCTGTGACTTGAACCGCAGTTGCACGCCCGTAACGCCGCCGGCCTCGGCTTCGAGGCACGCTTCCCTCAGATTACCGAGCTCCACTGCCGCGGGACCGGCAATGGCCAACAATCGCAGATCGGGCACCATTCGGGAACCACACTTTGGCTCGAATCAGCATGCAACCTAACGCGTTCCGCCGGCCGGTACGGCCGTCGTCGAGTCCTGCCTCCATCGGCGGCGCCGTTGACAACTGAAGTCGGCACCAGCGAGCTTGGACGGATGCCGCATTCCCGCGCGGCGGAACCCGACCGTAACGCCCAAGTGCGGCGTGTCCTGCTCGGCCTCTTCATCGCGAACCTCTGCGTGGTGGTGGCCAAGCTCGTCATTGGTATGCGTTCCGGATCCCTGGGCGTCCTCGGTGACGCCGTTCACTCCTCCGTAGACGCGTCCAACAACATCCTCGCCCTTGCGGTGATTTGGATCGCCGCCCGAGCACCGGATGACGATCACCCGTACGGCCACGAGAAGTTCGAGACCCTCGGCGCCCTGGCGATCGTGATGTTTCTGTCGATCACCGGATTCGAACTGGTGAAGGGTGCCATCACCCGTTTGAGTGCCGGCGCGCCACCAATTCAGATCTCAAACCTCGAACTCGGGATTCTCGTGGGGACCTTGCTGCTCAACACTGTCGTCACGATCTACGAGGAGCGACGGGGACGTCAGCTGAACAGCCCTATTCTGTTGGCCGACGCAGCCCATACCCGTGCCGACGTGTTCGTGACCATCGGTGTGATCACCGGCGTGATCTTCGGTCGGAACGGGTACGGTGTCGTCGACCCACTGATGGCACTCGGGGTCGCGGTAGTCATCGTACTCCTTGCGTATCGCATCGTGGTGCGCACCGTTCCGGAATTGGTCGACAAGCTGGCGATGCCCCCGGAGGACATCCAGAGGGCTGCCGAGTCCATCAGCGGGGTGGAGCGTGCCTACGCCATCCGTTCCCGCGGCACGCAGGAGCGACGATTCGCCGAGCTCACGATCGCCGTGAACGGCGCCGCGACGGTCGAGGACGCTCACGCCATCGCCGATCTCGTCGAGAGTACCTTGCAAACGGACCTGACGATTCACGAGGTCGTCGTGCACATCGAACCGTGCTGACGTCACCGACCCCCCGGCACCGGCGCGGGCGACCACAGCGGTCGCTGAAGCAGGAATACGGTGAGTTCATCCTCGAGCGCATCGAGGAGTTCAAACAGCAGATCTCCCGTGAGGAGCTCCTGCAAATCGCTGATGAGGCCATCAAGGAGCTCGAGGCGGGCGCCGAGGATCAGTTGCTGCTGACGGAGGTTCTCATGCTCGAGCATGTGGACCGGCTCATCACGCGGCGATTGAACCTCCCCACCTACCGGCGGTGGCGCACGCGCCACCTCAAGTTGCGGCGGGCCCAGCGGGAACCCACCCACTGGGGCCTGGATGCCCGCTCCCCGATCATTCACCTTGCCCAGCAGGGTGATCTCGACGGTACCGCAATGGCCGTCGGTGGAGCCGCAGCTCCCGTCGCACTCTTTCTCGCGGCCCACGATTGGCCGGTGACGTTCATTGCCGCCGACGTGTCCGCCGTGGAGGGACTGGAATCACGTGCAGCCGGTGAGGCGCTCGCCTCCCGCATCGACGCGTTCGTCGTGAGCCTGGGGTGCTGGTTGCCGGATGTCCGGCCGGTGCTCGCCATCCTCGATCCGGGGGCCCTCGCCCGGACGGATGCGAAGGATCGGGAGGAGTTTCTCCGTGAGCTCGTCGCCCGGTCTCCCGGAGGCGCAGTCCACTGCCTGCTGCCGTCGAGCCCCGCGCCCGACGCCATCACCCTCGGGCCAGAGACGGTGAAGTCCTACTACGCAGGTTGGCAGCTCACGCGACTCCAGGATGGAACGGGTCGGGGCTTGATCGCGGTCAAGCCCCCCACATCCAGTTAGTCACCGACGTCCAAGCTCACACGGCGTCCGACGCGGACGTGAACTGAAAATCCGACACGACGAGGGGCGGCACCACGATCGCGGGGCCCGCGTCACCGGATCCGGTCGCCAACGTGCGCTCCGAGGGGCCGACCGCGCGCACCTGACGGAGCAGGGCGACGATGCTCTGATTGAACCTGAGGTTCGCAACGCCCCGGACGATACGGCCGTTCTCGATGAGGAACGTCCCGTCGCGCGTCAGACCGGTCACGGTCAGCGTCCGTCTATCCACCTCCCGGATATACCACAGCCGAGTGACCAGCAGGCCTCGCTCGACGGTAGCGACGAGCGATTCCAGGGATTGCTCGGTGCCGGTGACGATGAGATCGCCGTCGTACGGCAGCGGGTCCATGCCGTGCTGTGCTGCCCAGTATCGCGTCGCACTGAGGTGCTCGAGGATCCCATTGCGAAGCCACACGGTCCGGTGCAGAGGGACTCCGTCATCCGTAAAGGGGCGGCCGAGCACTTCCGCGTCGGTGGGATCAGACACGACGGTGAGGCCGTCCGCGGCGAGCGTCTCCCCGATTGCTGACCCACCGTCCGGTCGGGCCATCGCACTACGACCCTCTGCTGCGGCACGGGCGTCGAGGGCTGCAGCCCACCGTTGAATCAAGGGCGCGACCGCCGCCCGCTCCAACACGACCGTGTACCGGCCCGGTGCGATCGGCTGCGCGTTCTGACTCCCCACCGCCTTGCCAATCGCCCGATCGGCCAGGGCAGCGACCGACTCCAAGCGGTCCGCGTCGTTGTGCGTCGACCCAGCCCAACCCGACCCGCGCCCGTCGGCGGTCCGCATCGTGGTGGATAACGCGGCGCGGGATGCGCGGTGATAGCGAAAGAGTCCCGCGGTGTTGGCGACCGCGGTGGAAGTGACGTCGTGCGTGAAGAACGCCGCCCCGACCATATCAACTGCTTCCGCTCGCTCGATGATCGCGGTCGCGGTGCGCACCCTGGAGTCAGCATCGAGATTCGCGGTCGATGCGAATTCCGCTTGCACCGCGGGCGCTGGCTCCGGTGTGGGGAACGGCATGAGCTCGGGGTTCTCGGGCGCAAGTCGCGCGGCATCGACAGCCCGCGCGGCAGCTCGTGCAAGCTCGTCCTGCGTGGACTGGTTGACCTGCACTGTCGCTTCGCGCGACCCGAGTCGCGCAGTCAGTTCGACGGTCACGTCGGCGTGCGTGCCGCCGGTCGTGATCTGGTTCACGCCGACGCGCAGATGGCCCGCATCACGCGACACCACCCGTACCTGCGCGCCATCGGCGTTGATCAAACGCAACGCACGCTCGCTGAGGGCCTGTGCCTGCTGTTCGGTGAGGACGTTCGCCATTCGCTCCTAAGCCCCCGTGTTCAGGACATTGATGCCCTTGAACCGCGCAACCGGACAGCCGTGGCTCACCGCGTTGAGTTGGCCCGGCTGCCCCTTCCCGTCGTACAGTGTCCCGCCGAGCTCGTAGGTCTTCGTCCCACCCAACATGTCCAGCGCATTCCAGAACTCCGGGGTGCGTCCTTGGAAGGCCACATCTCGCACCTGCCCGACACGCTGGCCGTTGCGGATCTCGTAGCAGGCCTGCCCGCCGAACTGAAAGTTGTAGCGCTGCTGATCGATACTGTACGACCCGCGGCCGACGATCAGCAGGCCACGATCCGTGGCGCTGACGATGTCGTCCAAGGAATGCTCTTCCTCACCCGGCAGCAACGACACGTTCGGCATGCGCTGGAACGGCGGGTACCGCCACGATGACGCATGTGCACACCCGTGCGACCGGTCAATACCGGTGTACTCGGAAATCCAGCCGGCCTGCTCCCGCGTCGTTTGGTAATCCACGAACACACCGTCACGCACGATCGGCCAGGAGTCTGCCGGAATACCCTCGTCGTCCCACCCGACTGTAGCGAGTCCGCCGTGCTGCGTGCGGTCACCTTGCACATTCATGAACTCCGGCCCGAACCGGAATCGGTTCAACATCGCGCTCGGTGGGGCGAGGAACGACGTGCCGGCATATCCTGCCTCGAACCCCATCGCTCGATCGAGCTCCGTGGAGTGACCGAGGGTTTCGTGAATGACGAGGAACAGGTTCGACGGGTGGAGAATGAGGTCGTACGTGCCCGCTGCCACCGACGGTGCGGACAGCTGCGCGACCGCTTCGTCTGCCCATGATGCCGCACGACCCGGGAGGTCCGCCTGTTGCACGTGCTCGTACCCCAACCCCATCGGCGCCACTTCGGCCGAGCTGCGTCGCGCAAACCGGGAGCCGTCACTCGCAACGGCCGTGATCGTCATCGTCGGATACGTGCGGTACTGCACCTGGTGCAGGAGCGTGCCATCGGTCGAGGCGAACGTCGTTTCCATGCGGGCGCACTCGATGCCGGACTCCACGAACTGTCCTCCGGCTCGGAGCGCCGCGCTGTTGGACCGCAGGAGGAGGTCGGCTTTGTCCTCGATCCCGACGGAGAAGGGATCGATCGTCACGGGACTCTGCCACTCGCCGTCCGGCGTGGCAGGTGCCGGGGCGAGACGTACCCGACTGCGTTGCGACGCCGCGGTGATGCGCGCTTGCTCCACGGCGAGTCGGGCGAGTCGAAATGCTTCGCGCCGCAGCACCGTGGGGCTGCCGATGAAGCCCCAGGCACCGTCGACCAACACCCGTACCGCGAAGCCTTGGTCTTCCGCGTCCGTTACACGCTCCACACGATCGTCGCGGGTGCGTACAACCTGCCGCCGCGTCATCACCACACGGGCATCGGCATAGTCGGCACCAGCCCCTTGAGCGGCGTCGAGCGCGAGCATGCACAACTGCTTGGCATATGCCTCGGCATCCTGCATCGGGACTGCGGCCCGCGCCCGCCCAGGCAGCGCCGTGGCCGCGGCTACCGCTGAGGTCTGCACCACGAAGTCACGTCGCGTGACCGAGCTCATGTCGCTCCTTTCTCGTGCATGGTCTATATATCGAACGAGTGATCGCGCCTGGCAACGGCGCGCGGCAGCCCTTGCTGCCGCCCGGATGCGGGAACAGATTCCGCCGCGCCGACCAGTGGAACACCCCACGGGGCCAAAGGTGCCGGCCCGGGAGACCACCATGGACTTGCAGATCTCCGACCGTGTCGCGCTCGTCTGCGGATCGTCGAGCGGCCTCGGCTTGGCGGTGGCACGCGCCCTCGCAACGGAAGGATGCCGGATCGGACTCAACGGCCGCGACCCGGGCCGCCTCGGGCACGCCGTGGAGCTGCTCCAGGCCGAGACCGGCGCCGACGTGACCGGGTTTCAGGCGGACGTGAGCGAACCTGACCAAGCGGAAGACCTGGTTCGCCGCGTACAAGACGCATACGGTCAACTCGACATACTCCTGTGTAACGCGGGCGGCCCGCCGGCCACCACCTTCGTGGACGCCGAGCCCGACGCCTGGCAGCGGGCTTTGACGCTGAACCTCCTCTCGACCGTCCACCTCTGCCGTGCTGCGGTACCGGCAATGCGATCGCGCAAATGGGGCCGAGTTCTCTGCCTCACGAGCGTCGCTGCCAAACAGCCGTTGGGCGACCTCATCCTCTCGACGACAGCGAGGGCCGGGATCCTGGGCTTTGCGAAAGCGCTCTCCGACGAAGTGGCCGCCGACGGCGTCACGGTGAACGTTCTCTGTCCCGGATACATGCGCACCGAGCGCTCGATCGAACTGATGGAACACCGAGCGACGACCACCGACACGCCGGTCGATGTCGTCGTCGAGGAGCTCAGCCGGGCGATACCCATGCGGCGCATGGGCGAGCCGGCCGAGTTCGCTGCAGTAGCGGCGTTTCTCGCGTCTGCCCCCGCCGGTTATCTGACGGGCAGTGTCATTCAAGTCGATGGTGGCTTCGTCAGGAGTATCATCTGACGATGCGAGACCGCCGCCCCCGTGCCGTGCGTCGGTTCATGCGGCGTACCTACACACTCCTTCTCTGTCTCACCCCCGCACCACTCCACGCACAGACGTCGGCCATCCCGTCGCCGGAGGCCGTGCTGGCACTCGCAGTCGGCAGCGATTCGGTGCTCGCCGACTGGACGGAGATCACGCGGTACTTCGCGACACTGGCCACGGCGTCGCCCCGCGTGCGCGTCGACACCATCGGTCAGTCGACACTCGGCCGACCCATGGTCCTCGCGGTGATCTCGGCTCCGCGGCATCTCGCCCGTCTCGATACGATCCGCGCCGACCAAGCTCGGCTTGCCGACCCCCGGCGCCTGACGCTGTCCGCCGAGGATTCTCTGGTGCGGCATCAACCTGCCGTCGTCTTCATCAACAACAACCTCCACTCGACCGAGATCGCATCGAGTCAGTTTGCCATGGTGCTCGCGCATCGACTGGCGACGGATTCCACGTATCAGGAGATGCTGGAGAACGTGGTCGTCCTTCTGGTGCCGTCCGCGAACCCCGACGGACTGGATACGGTCGTATCGTGGTATCGAGCGCATCGAGGGTCGCCGTTCGAGGGTGGGCCGCTTCCGTGGTTGTATCACGAGTACGTGGGACACGACAACAACCGCGACTGGTACATGCTCACCCAGGTGGAGTCCCGCGCGCTGGCGCGCGTGCTCTACCGCGAGTGGTTTCCCGAGATCGTGTGGGACGTGCACCAGATGGGAAGCACCGGCGCCCGCTTCTTCCTACCCCCATTCAGCGACCCTGTGAACCCGAACATCGATCCGATGATCGTGTCCGCAACCAACCTCGTTGGAACCGCGATGGCGGCGAGCATCGCGGATGCAGGGGGGACGGGGATCGAGCATCACCGCTCGTTCGACCTGTGGTGGCACGGCGGGTTTCGCACCGCCCCGACCCGACACAACATGATCGGCATCCTCTCGGAGGCTGCGAGCGCCAAACTCGCATCGCCGGTGGACGTTACGCCCGAGCGGGTGCGGATACGTGGGCGGGGCGTCATGCATCCCCGCCCGTGGCCCGGCGGGCGGTGGGGCATCCCGGAGATCATCGAATACGAGATGCTGGCTGCACGTGGATTGCTGCAGCTCGTCGCGACACAGCGCGCAGACTTCGTCCGGCGATTCGCCACGCTTGGACGACGAGCCATTGCTGCCGGAGAAGCTGGCGACCCGTTTGCCTACGTCATCCCACCGGGGCAGCGAGATCCCCACGCAGTGCAGACGCTCGTCGACCTTCTCCGTCGCGGCGGCGTCGAGGTGCTGCGGGCCACCGAGCCATTTGTCGGTGACAGTCGGCAATATCCGGTTGGCACCGTGATCATCCCCATGGCCCAACCGTTCCGGGCGCACGCGAAGGACTTGTTGGAGATTCAGCACTACCCTGATCGGCGGCTCTACGAGGGCGGCCCGCCGATTCCGCCGTACGACGTGACCGGGTGGACGTTGCCGTTGCAGTTCGGGCTCGACGCCCAGCCCGTTGCCGAGCCGTTCAGCGTGTCCGCAAACCCGATCGATCGGTTTGCGCCCGTCGAGGGAACGCTGCACGGCACCGGCACTCAGTGGGTGCTCCAAAACCGCACGCTGGCGGAGAGCGCCGTGCTAGTGGAGGCACTGACATTGGGCGCGCGTGCCTGGGTCCTCGATCGCCCAACGGTGATCGACGGCGCGTCGATCGATGCCGGAGCTGTCGTGATCGAGGCGGGTGCGGGAACGGAGCTCGGTCCCATCCTCGAGGCCCGAGCACGGCGGGACGGCTTCAACGTCTGGGCAACATCAGATCTGCCGGTGAGCGGGAAGAGCACCGACACCGTGCCGCGGATCGGATTGTATCGTTCGTGGGTCGCCAGCATGGACGAGGGGTGGACCCGCTGGATCCTCCAACGCCACGGGATTCCGTTCCTCTCCGTCACGGACTCGATGATTCGCGCGGGCACCCTGCGAAACGCAATCGACGTGCTCCTCCTACCCAGCCAGCGAGCTAGCGACCTGCGCCATGGCCACCCACCTGGTCACGTACCGGAAGAGTTCACCGGGGGCCTCGGCATCGCCGGTGGGCAGGAAGTTGCCACCTTCGTTCGAGAGGGTGGCGCGGTGGTGGCACTCGATGCCGCCGGCGAGTATGTCACGCAACTGTTCGAGCTACCGATCCGTCGGTCAACCGGCCAGGGATCCCGCAACGTCGCGGCCGACCACTTCTATGCACCGGGCGCAATCTTCGAGGTAGAGTTGGCACCGAGCGACCCGCTGACGTCCGGGATGGATTCTCGGGTAGCTGTGTACGTGCGGAGTAGTACGGTGATGACCATGGAGACCGGTGCCGAGGTCTTGGGGCGATACGTGGAGGACCCGTTACGATCAGGTTACGCGCTGAACGCCGCACAGCTCGTGGGCAGCGCCGCCTTGGTCCGGACGGTGGTGGGGGCCGGGCAGGTCATCGTCTTCGGCTTCAGACCGCAGCATCGTGCACAGACGATCGGGACACTGAAGCTCCTGTTCAACGCGCTGCTGCTCGCACCCTCGCGCTAGACGTCACGCCGGTCGCGACAACCACGGCGACTCACGAATGCAGAACCGAAGTGGCCAATCGACGGCTTTGGAGATCCCGATACGCGGTCCGGCGATCACCCGAGGCCGCCGCCGCGTGTCCCGGGGAAGGAAGCGCAGCGTACCACCATTCAGAGGCTGCCCGTTGGACGCGCCCGTCACGCCGAGTGCCTGCGAGAGCCGGCCCGGACCGGCACACAGCATGCGGGCCCGCTCCGTACCACGCCGAGTGGCCATGACGTCGATCCCCTCGACCGGTTCCAGCGCCCGCAGCAGAACCGCTGTGGGGAGCCCTTCCCGCTCCGTCACGGCATTGAGGCACCAGTGCATTCCGTAGCTGCGGAAGACGTACGCCGTCCCTGCCGGGCCGAAGAGCGCGGCATTACGGGTCGTGCGGCGGTTGCCATACCCGTGGTCGGCTGGATCGTGGGCGCCGACATAGGCTTCGACCTCCACGATCCGCCCGACGGTGCGCGAGCCGCCGATCCGGCTCTCGACATAGGCTCCTAACAGATCGCGCGCGACACGAACCGTGTCGCGCGCGAAGAACTGCTCGCTCAGCGCAGCTGGGCGCTGCTCGATCACTCGTCTTCCGTACCTCGCATCACGCGCTGCAGCGCAGCCGACATCCTGCGGAACAGACTCTCGTCGTCCCCTGCACCACCACCGTCAAACAGACTCGGCTGCTGAGCGGGCGGTGTCGATGCGGTGTCCGGTTGTTGGCGAGGGGGCGACGCCGGCGGTGCCGCCGCCGCTGTGGTGTCCGAACCCGATGCTCGTCCACTCGGAGCCGACGGCTCCGCGTCCTTCGACTGTGCCGTGCGCTCCTCAGCCGAACGTTGCGGTCGTCGGCCCCGGCTGCGCCCACCACGACCACCCACAGAAGACTTGGCTTTTTCCTCCTCGGGCTTCGCCGGCGCCCGCGACTCATCCGGCTTTGCCTGGCTTGCTGCCGTCGCCGTGGACGACTCGTCGGCAACCTTGCCCGGCAGCGCCACCTCACCGGACTCCTTCCGCGGTTTGGCTGCCCCACCCCGCGTACCACGGCGGAAACGCGGATTCCGCTTGCGTGCGTCAGAGGTGGGGGCGCTCTTCGTCGCCGACTCTGCGGCGGGCTTCTCCTGGGGGCTGGCCGGTGGCGTCTTCTCCTTCTCCGGCTCTGTCGTGTTCGCCGACGCGGACGCGGCGTCATCCCCGTCGGACTTCTTCCGGGACCCACGTGACCGACTGCGCGTCGACTTCTTGGACCGCGTGCCCTTCGTGCCGCTGCCCGACGGCTCCGTCGCCTTGGGGCCGTTCTTGGCGTCGGCGTTATCGGCGACATCAGCCTGTGCGTCCCCGGCCTTCACCTCGGCGCCTGGCTTGAGGCGATATGCACCGTCGACCTTTGCGAGCTCGACCACGTTGGCATCGTGCGCCTGCCGCAGCATGCGCTGGAAGCGCCGCCGCTCAAACATCGGATCGCCGTCATCCCCGTGGGCTTTGATGATCGATGCGTGCACCGCTTCGGCATCGACCCCTTCTTCCGGGGCGCTCGCATCGGCCAGCACCTTCCGCAGCAAATCAAAGGCGGCAGACAGCGTCATTTCGCTCCCACTGTCCTCCGTCTTGCGACGACCGCCACCGCGACGGCGCCTCGACTTCCCCGCACGATCACCGCCCGACGACTCCTTGCGCAGCTCCGCCTCTTCATCTGGCGGCAGGTTTGCGTTGTCACCGACGTCGACCGCATACTGCCCATTGTCCATCTTCTCGATCGCGAGGAGCCCGCGCTGGCCAGCCTCCACCACGAACTTCGAGAACCGGTTGCACCCGGCATCCTTCTCATCGAAGTTCGGGTCCATCGACTGCATGACCTGCTTCAGCCGATCCGAACGCATCACATCGCTCTCGCGCTTCATCTGCGTCACGGCTTCGACGACGAGCTCCCAGGGATCGCGACGGGTAGTCTCGCCGTCACCTTCCTTGGTCAGGCCGGTGACTTCCGTGTAACTGAAGTACTCGTCGCAGTTCTGAATCAGGAGATCGCTTGACGACTCCCGTAGCCCGACGCCAATCACGTACTTGCCGTACTCCTTCAGTTTGAGCACGAGGCTCGAGAAGTCGGAATCCCCCGAGAGCAAGATGAAGATCCCGATCTCGGGACGCGTGAAGACGAGTTCGAGGGCGTCGATCGCCAATCGGATGTCCGTCGCGTTCTTCTTATTGGACCCGAAGGCCGGGGCGAAGATCAGGTCGATCGACGCCTCCGAGAGCGGTACGATGTACTGCGGGTACCGGCGCCAGTCGGCGTAGGCCCGCTGTACCGCGACCTTGCCCTTGATGATCTCCGAATTCAAGAGCCGGCGCAGTTGGTTCTGCAGGTCCGATCGGATCCCCATCGTGACGTTGTCGAAGTCGATCATCAACGCCGCGTTTGGGGCATGCACCGGGCGATCGGTGTCGGTGGTCCTTCCGGACCGTGTGTGCGAAAATTCCTTCACGTTGTACTCAATTCCAGGCCCACGATCTGTGCCAGTTCCTGTCGCTTCACCTTCCCGCTCCCGGTCATCGGGAAGATGTCGAAGAAACGGACACAATCTGGGACCTTGTGGTCGGCGAGTTGCTCGCCGCAGTAGTCCTTCAGCTCGTCCCCCGTCACGATGGCACCTTCGAGAGCGATCACGCACGCGCAGATCATCTCCCCCAACACGTCGTTGGGGACACCGACCACGCAGACCTGATCGACCGCCGGATGCATTCGGAGGACATCTTCGATTTCCCGAGGAAAGACGTTGTAGCCGCCCCGGATGATCATCTCTTTCCGGCGCCCGACAATCGTCACGTAGGAAGCCTCATCGACGACCGCGAGATCGCCCGTGAGGAGAAACCCGTCCTCGGTGAATGATTCGCGCGTTGCCGACGGCATGCGGTGGTACCCCGCCATGACGTTCGGACCGCGCACCGCGAGCTCGCCTACTGCCTCCGGGCCATGCAGGGTGCCCCGTGTGAGGTCCACCACCCGCACCTCGACCCCGTCGATTGGCCGACCAACGGTGCGCTCACGACGCTCCGGGGGATCCGTGAAGCGTGTGATACACACCGTCGGACTCGTTTCCGTCAGACCGTAGGCGATCTGCACATCGTTCCACTGCCGAATCCGCCGCACGAGGTCCTGGGAGACCGGGCTCCCGGCCACGATGCCGGTGCGAACAGTGGAGAGGTTCCGGCTCGCGAACGACGGATCGCTCATGAGCAACTGGAACATGGTGGGCACGCCGTGGAAGACGGTAATGCCTTCCGCCTCGAGCAGCTGGAGGGCTTCGCCAGGCTCGAACGTGCCTTGCAGCACCAAGGTGCCGCCGGTGAGCAGCGTGGCAATCGCCACCTGCATCCCAAAGACGGTGAAGAACGGCACCGAGGCCAGCACCCGATCGGATGCATCCTGCGCCAGTGCCCCCGCGACCGCCCGCGCGGTGTGGGTCAGCCCCTGGTGGGTCAGCACCGCTCCTTTGGGCTTCCCCATCGTCCCGGACGTGTAGATGATCGCCAGCGGAGCGTCTCCATGTACGGTATCGGGAATCTCGCTCTCGTCCCGGCGCCCCCGCGAGAGCAGCGCGCGATACTGGAACACCCGATCGTCGTACCAGAAGTCCTCTTGTCCGACCGTCACGAGGTACTGCAGGTCGGGCAGCTCGCCGATCAGATCCTCAAAGAGCTCGAGGAAGTCGACGTCGCCGAGCGACTCCGCAGCCATCGCAAGGCTCGCCTCCGTATTCCGGAGTTGATAGCGAAGCTCGTGCACGCTCAGGGAGGGATGGAGAGGGACGAAGACGGCGCCGAGACGGGCCGTGGCGATCAGGGCGATCACCCACTCCGGCCAGTTCGGGAGGTCGACGGCAACCCGATCCCCAGCCTCGATCCCGAGCCCACGTAGACCCGCAGCGCATGCCTCAGACTCGGCCATCACCTGACCATAGGTCAGGCGCCGTGTGCCGAACACCAGGCATTCGCGGTCGGGATGTCGGCGGGCCTGCTCGTCGAACTGCTCCGCCAGCTGCTTCGTACTCAATGACGCTCCTACACGTCCAGAATCAGGAAACTTAACCTGCCCCCGATACACCTACAAGGAATCAGGACAGTGTTCGGGGAGTTCGCCCGCGGGCCGCTCACTCCCCTAACACCTTTATTACCAGCCGTTTACGGCGCTGCCCATCCCACTCACCATAGAACACCCGCTGCCACGGCCCGAGATCCAGCTTGCCCGCGGTGACCGGGACGATCACCTCGTGTCCCACCGTGAGACTGCGCAGGTGCGCGGCGGCATTGTCCTCCCCCGTCTCGTTGTGCCGGTATCGAGCCGGCTCCCATGGGGCGACCGTGTGTTCGAGCCACTCGAGTATGTCGTCCCAGAGCCCCGACTCATGGTCGTTCACAAAGACCGACGCAGTGATGTGCATCGCGGATACCAGGACGAATCCGTCCTGGATCCTGCTGGCTGCAACCTGTGCCTCGACATCGTCGGTGATGTCGATGATCTCCTGACGGCGCTCCGTCGTGAACCAGAGGTAATGCGTGTGAGATGACATGCGACCGATTCCTCCTGGTAAACGGTCCCGCACCGCGCCGCGCCGGTGCGCTCGGAGGCGCCGAGACCCTTGCGTGGCAGGGCTGCGTGGATCGCAAATTGTGTCCGGATGACGACGTGTGACTACGCGTACTTCAGGTGGGTGACGGCATCGCTGCCGTAGAACAACTCGATGTACTTCTCCTGAATCGGTGTCAGCCTACGCACGGCCCACGTCAGGTACACGAAGTGCGGTTCCGTGGGTGTCCGTCGGAGCGTGAAGCCGCACTCGTCCGGCAGCCGGTTGCCCTTGCGGGTGTTGCAGACCGAGCAGGCGGTAACCACGTTCGTCCACTCATTGGTACCACCGCGGGAGAGCGGCAGTACGTGATCCCTGGTCAGGCACTCGCGGAACCCGAGCTCCCGTTCGCGTCGGCCACAGAACTGGCACGTGTACGAATCGCGGGCGAAGAGGAACGTGTTCGTAACCTGTCGGCGGAACTTCCGCGGGACGTGAACGAATCGCACGAGCCGGATGACCGCGGGCTGCGGAAGCGTGAGATAGGCGCTTCGCACAGTGCGGCCGCGATCCGCTTCCACGATCTCCGCCTTGCCGTCGATGACCAAGCGGAGTGCGCGACGGACCGGAACCATCGTGATCGGCTCAAACGACGCATTCAGCGTAAGACAGCGCACAACATCCTCCCGACACGTGCCAAGACAACCCCGCCACGTCCTGACCGGGACGGGCGGGGGAGGTGTGTTGTCACCCCTATTCTATCGGAACCCGTAACACATTGCAATGGGATGTGTTACGGGTTTCGTCCGCGTCGAAGGGGCCGAGGTGCATGCCACGATCGCCTCGGGAGTGCAACCATTCTGCGGCATTGGGCATCAAAACACGTAGCGGCTGAGGCAGGCGAAACCGTATGTGCCCTCGGTCCGTAGAGAGACCATAGCGGGACGTGTCGGGGATCTCACCGCCCGGTGAGGACACTCGTTTGAGGGGACGAGCGGGACCATGCAACGCCCGGCCCGACGCGTCTCACACGCAGCGGGGAGCGCTTCCAAGGCGCTCCCCGCTGCTCGTTGCTCGTCGATCGTCGGTACTCAGCGGCTCAGCTACTCCCGGCCACCGATGCTCGGTGCCGCACTGAGGATGCGGTTCAGCGGGTTGTGATACGGGCAGAACTCGGTCGGCTCGGTACCGGGAATGAACCACTCGAAGTAGACGGCCTGGCGCGGACAGAAGTCCGTCGCGCGGTACCCCGTGGTGTTGTCGATGCTCGCCAGGACCAACCCCTCGGGCCGATCCCAGTTCTCCGGGGCGGGGCGCCGTTCGTATGCCTCGCGCATGAACTGCGCCCACCAGGGAGCCGCCAGAATCCCACCCTGAGCATTGGCCTTGATCTTCGTCGGTTCGTCAAATCCCACCCAGACCGCCGTCACCAAGTCCTTCGTGAACCCGATGAACCACACGTCCGTTCCATCGTTCGTCGTGCCGGTCTTTCCCCCGGCTGGATGCGGAAAGCCGCCGCGGACCCGAATCGCCGTGGTCGCGGTCCCACCGTCCACGACGCCCTGAAGCATGTTGGTGACGAGCCACATGTGCTGCTCGTCCATGACCCGTGTTCGCCGGACCTGCGGCTCCCAGACGATGTTCCCCTCGTCGTCCTCGACCCGGAGGATGCCCACGGGAGCAGCCTGCATGCCGAGCGTCGCGAACGCGGTATACGCCGACGCCATCTCGAGCGGGATCACGGAGGCTGAGCCAATGAACACGGAGGGATAGCGCGGTATCGGCGTGGAGATCCCGTAGCGAGCGGCCTCACCAAGAACCGCGGGCACGCCCAACTCCAATCCCAGCTTCACGGCAACCAGGTTACGGGACAGGCCGAGTCCCCGGCGGATCGTCATGGGCCCGTAGAACCGGTCGTCGAAGTTTTGTGGCTCCCACGGCATGGTGTCGTTCTGCATCAGACTCACCGGGGCGTCGTCGACCATGTAGCTCGGCGGCTTGCCTGATCGGATCGCCGCCGAATACACGAACGGCTTGAACGTCGAGCCCGCTTGGCGTTCTGCTTGCGTCGCACGGTTCCATTCGGAGTCCGAGAAGTCCCGCCCCCCCACCATCACGCGCACGTAGCCCGTTTCCGCATCGAGGGCGATGAGCGCACCCTGTAGATACGGCGTCAGCGTGTGCTTGAGGCCCGGTGATCGGAGGCTGTCGAGATACTGCTGGTAGTGCAGATGGCGGTACGGTCCGTATTCACCCACCTCGATGCGCTCCAACTGCTCCTCCATGGCGCGCTCGGCCGCCACCTGAAGGTCGAGGTCGAGTGTCGTGTAGACTCGGTAGCCGCGATCGTAGATCGCGTTGCCATACCGCGCGTACAGTTGCTGTCGAACCCACTCGACGAAGTACGGTGCAACATCACGATATCCGCCGCGCGAGCTCACCAGCAGCGGGGCGGCCTTCCATCGCTCCGCCTCGTCGGGTGACAAATACCCCTGATCCCGCATCAGATTCAACACCGTGTTCCGGCGGCGGACACAGAGATCCGGGTTGCGGCGGGGGTCGTAGATGTTGGGCCCCGGGAGTATCCCGGCGAGGGTCGCCGCCTCCGCAGGGTTCAGATCCCGCGCGGACTTTCCGAAGTACCGCTGTGCCCCGGCCTCGACCCCGTAGGCACTCCCGCCGAGAAACACCTGATTCAGGTACAACTCGAGGATGCGTTCCTTGCCGTACGTTTCCTCCAGCTCGAGGGCCACCCGCATTTCGCGGATCTTTCGTCGGAGCGACTTGGTACTCGGGAGCTTCTCGTCCCAAACGTTCCGCGCCAGCTGCATCGTGATGGTGGAAAAGCCCTCGGCATACCCAAGCGCCAGCACGTTGGCGCGCGCGGCGCCGGCTATCCGCCGGAAGTCGATGCCTCCGTGCGCATAGAAGCGTTTGTCCTCGGCGGCGAGAAAGGCGGCACGAACCGCCGGCGACATTTCGTCTGCCGCGAGTACCGTGCGATGCTCGACACCCAGTTCCAGCAAGAGCCGGCCGTCCGCCGCATACACCTTGAGCGCCTGATCCGGCCGATACGATGCGAGGTTCGCGATCGAGGGACAGGCGCCGCCCGCACACGCCCGTGTCCACGACCCGACCGCGATGCCGGCGCCAAACACCACGCTGGCCCCAACGGCGAGCACGAGCCAACGGGACCACCGCCGTCCCCACACCGCCGCCCCTATCTGCCCGACCCGGACCCGGACCGAGGGGTGGTGCGCCGAGGAGTCCGGCTCCCGGTCCCGCGAACGGCCCGGCCGCCGAAACAGCGGGGGGTGTTCGGGAGGAAGATCGTCCTGCGGTTCCATCGTCACGACCGAAACGTAGTGGGGGCCGGGTTCGCTTGCCAGCACTTTCAGGCGAACATAACCTTCGCGGCATGCAGAAGTTCCTCGCAGATCTGGCCAGCCGCGGACTCGTCGACGACCGGACTCCCGGGCTCGACGAGCGACTCGCGCAGGGGCCCCTGACCGGCTATGTCGGCTTCGACCCGACCGCGCGCAGCCTGCAACTCGGCAACCTCGTCCCGATCATGCTGTTGGTGCATCTCCAACGTGCCGGCGGAAAGCCGCTGGTAGTGCTTGGGGGCGGTACGGGGATGATCGGCGATCCGAGCGGCAAGAGCACCGAGCGTCCGCTGCTCGACGCCGCGACTCTCGAGGACAACGTAGCTCGCCAATCCGCACAGTTCGCCCGCTTCCTCGACTTCGAGGCCGGCGACTGCGCTGCGGAGGTCGTCAACAACGCGGAGTGGCTTTCAGCGCTGCACCTCGTGGATTTTCTGCGGGACGTCGGGAAGCACTTCACCCTGTCGTACATGCTGCAAAAGGAGTCGGTGAAGAGCCGGCTGGAGAGCGGCATCTCGTACACCGAGTTCAGTTACATGCTGCTACAGGCGTACGACTTCCTCCACCTCTACCGAACGCGCGGTTGCGAATTGCAGCTCGGGGGATCGGACCAGTGGGGTAACATCACCGCGGGGCGAGAGCTGGTGCGCCGCGTAGCGGGCGCGGAGGTCCACGGCCTCTGTGCCCCGCTCCTGACCACGACGGCGGGAGCGAAGTTCGGCAAGACCGAGACCGGCTCTGTGTGGCTCGATGCGGAGATGACGTCCCCCTACCAGTTCTATCAGTTCTGGATCAACGCCGACGATCGCGACATGCCGTCGCTGCTTCGAACGTTCTCACTCGTGTCTAGCGATCAGTTGCCGGCGCTCATCGAGGCCGTGGACACCGATGCGGCGAGCCGGCGTGCGCAGCGCGCCCTCGCGCTGGAGATGACCGAGCGCGTCCATGGTGGCGCCACCGCCCAACGCGCTGTCGATGCGTCGGAGATCATCTTCGGGAAGATGGACGCGCAGCATGCCGATGCAGAGACTTGGGACATGCTCGCGCGCGAACTCCCGACCGCGACCATCGACCTCTCCCAATCGAAAACCGCCGTCGAACTCGCTACTGCCTCGGGGCTCTGCACGTCGAACGGGGAGGCGCGGCGGCTGCTCCGTCAACGGGGCATCCGGTTGAACGGTGCGGTCCTTGCCGAGGACGCAACCGTTGATGGCTCGCAAGCCCTCGCGGGAGGTTACCTGTGGCTCCGCCGCGGGAAGAAGACCGACGCGATCCTTGTCATCGATCGCGGGTGACGCGCAGCGCCAGCGTGTCCAAGACGTCGCGCGCAGCTTGCTGCGGATAAGACTGCGGAAACCGTAACCCGAAGGCATCTGCAGCAAAGCGGGGCAGTACGTGTAGGTGGAGGTGAAAGACCTCCTGCCCTGCCGCTCGTCCGTTCGCGGTCCACACGTTGTACCCCTCGGCGTGGATGACTCTGACGAGCCTCCGGCCGAGCTCTCCCGCCACGGCAAACAGGTGTCCTGCCAGCTGCGGCGGACAGTTCGCCAGGTCGTGGATGTGCTCTTTGGGAATGACCAGCACGTGACCCTCCTGGATGGGATACAAATCCAGGAACGCGATCGCGTCGGCATCCTCGTGCACGACGCTCGCGGGACTGCGACCCGCAACGATCTCACAGAAGATGCAGGTCGTCACTGATGCTCACTCAACACGTCGACGACCCGCTCGATCTCCGCGCCGGTGTTGTAACAGTGGGGCGAAAGTCGAATCGATCCTTCGCGCTGCACGCAGACGACACCAGCCTTACGGAGAGCACGATAGGACGCAGAAACGTCCGGTGTTCGAACACACACGATGCCGCTTTCGTGGATGCCGTCCGTGGGGGACGTGAGCGAGACGACGCCGGCATCGGCGGCACGCACGACGTGTGCACGCAGGGCACGCCAGTGTTCCTCGATCACTTCGACTCCGATCTCCAGCAGGAGTGCGATGCTCGCGTGCATCGCGGCCATGGACTGGAACGGGAGGGTACCGATCTCGAATCGGCGAGCATTGTCCCGATAGCGCGTATCGTAGTCCGTGAGGTGTGTGAAGTCGTCTGTGCCTTCGAACGCCATCCACCCGGCCATGGGAGGCTGCAGGTCTGCGATGAGTGATCGGCGCACATAGACAAATCCTGCGCCCCAGGGGGACAGCAGCCACTTCTGCGCCCCGCAGGCCAGGATGTCCACAGGTGTCCGTCGCACATCCAAGGGGCAGTGCCCGACACCTTGGATTCCGTCCACGACGAGGAAGGTGCCATTGGCGCGGCACGCGCGGCTCAGTTGATCGAGGTCGGCACGGTAACCGTTCGAGAACTGAACGAAGGAGATCCCGAGAATCCGCACACTGGGGTCGCGCACCCGCTCCAGCAGGTACGGCTCGTTCGGCCAGCCGTGTTGGTCCAGCGGGGCCAACTCCACGTTGACGCCTCTGTCGCGAAGCACGAGCCACGGGTACACGTTCGCCGGAAACTCGCGATCACTGATCACCACCGTTTCCCCCGCCGCAATCGGGAGCGACCGCGCCGCGACATTGATGCCGACGCTGGTATTCGGTGCAAGCGCGATCTCGTCGACGTCGGCGTTGATGAGCCGTGCTACTGCCGCTCGGGCGTCGGCGAGCATCTGCTGGAGATCGCGATCCGGAAGGAGATGGGGTGTGGCGCGCTTTGCGTTGAAGTCGTCAAGAAGCCGTCGCGTGCGCTCGGGCAGCGGGCCGATACCGGCATTGTTCAGGTAGGTGGCATCAGCCGTCCAGGGGAACTCACGGCGGCGCAGATCGGTGACCCACCCGGGGGTGTCGCCGCTCATACACTCCGCTCGAAGTTGCCGACCACCTGGGGCTTCCGGGCGGGGTCCGCGAGCAACGCGTGGAGCTGGCTGTACACGCCCCGCCCCGCAACGAGTTCCTCGTGGCGCCCCCGTTCCACCACGCGCCCCTCATCCAGCACGACGATCACGTCGGCCATGGCCACAGTCGCCAACCGGTGCGCGATCACCAGCACGGTGCGATCCGTCGATATCCTCACCAATGCATCTTGAACAAGTCGTTCCGCTTCGGCGTCGAGATGCGCCGTCGCTTCGTCCAGGATCAAGATCGACGGATTCTTGAGTACCGCGCGGGCAATTGCGATCCGCTGCCGCTCTCCACCCGACAGTCGCGTGCCGCGCTCGCCAAGCACCGTGTCGTATCCGCGAGCAAGGCGGAGAATGAAGTCGTGGGCATTCGCGGCAATGGCCGCTTCGACCACGGCCGCGTCATCGACTCCTGCCATGTCCCCGTACGCGATGTTCGCCCGCACGGTGTCGTTGAAGATCGTGGGGTGCTGGTCTACGATGCCGATCCCTCGCCGCAGCGTCGTGCGGTCGTACGCTTCGATACGGCGCCCGTCGAGCACGACCGCACCCCGGTCTGCCGAGACGAACCGCGGCAGCAAGTCGGCGAGCGTGGACTTCCCCGCCCCCGATCGGCCGACGACCGCCACGACCTCACCCGCCTGCACCCGCAGATCTACCCCACGCAGCACCCAGTCCCCATCCTCATATCGCACCCATACGTCGCGAAACTCGATTGCCTCGCCGAGGCCACGGAACGGTACCGCGCGGGCGGTATCCCCGTCCCCTTCAGTGGGGCGGTCGAGCACCTCGAAGATCCTCCGCGCAGCCGCCAGCGCTACCTCGGCCTGCGTCGGGAACTGCGCGAGGCGCTTCACCGGAGGCAAGAGACGGAGTGACAGGGTCGCGAACGCCACGAAGAGCTCCGGTCGCAGCGTGAGGCCAGGCATCGTCGTCGCGAGCAGGAGCAGCAACACCAGCACGATCGCGCCAAGCGTCTCGCTCACGGGACTTGCCACAGCACTCAGGCTTTGCACACGGACCATGCCCCGAAAGTACCGGTCCGCCGCAGCCCCGAACCGTCGGGATTCCTGCCGTTCTCCTCCGTAGGCCTTGACCGATCGCATGCCCTCAACCGATTCGGTCGCGATGGCCATCATCTCCCCGCGCTCGTCGAGCACACCGCGCGCGCGCGCACGAATACCGCCGAGGAGCGGCCGCAGTCCTACCGCAACCAGCGGGGCGATTATGAGCGTCACCAGAGCAAAGCGCCACGATAATCCGAGCAGCAGGCCGACGTACACCACGACCACCACCACGTGACGCAGCGCGGTGACGAGTGCTTCGGAGACGATCCCTTTCGCCTGATCGGCATCGGTCAACAGGCGACTGAGTAGCTGTCCGGTTCGCATCGTTCCAAGCGATGCGAGGTCAAGGCGATGCACGTGCCGGTGCAACGTCATCCGCAGGTCGCGCGAGACGGCTTCCTGGACGTAGTGACTCAGGGCCCCGGCTCCGAACGCCGCGATGTTCTTGATGACGATGACACCGAGAATGACGAGCACGACGCCACCCACCGTTACCCCCGCTCGATCGGGTAACGTGAACGCCAACAGCTGCCCGAGTGCCTGCTCGACCGGTGGCCCCTCGGCAGCTACCGGCGTGGACGCACCAAAGAGTAGCCGGAACAGCGGAATGAGGAGTACGAGCGACAGGCCGTCGAGAACCGAGGCCATGGCCGCCGCTCCGAGACTCACGGCGAACGCGAACCGATACCGGGCGACAAAGTGCCAGAGGCGCCGGTAGTCCCCCATCAACGTGCTTCGCGGGGAGTCAACAGTGCCACAGGGAGGATGAGTTCTTCCGGCGTGACCCCGCCGTGCAGGAACGCACCACGGTACCGGGCCTGATACTCTCGGAGCTTGGTGGGATACACGAAGAAATGATCGCCACGCGCCATCAGCAGCCGCACACCGAGTCGGCGCTTCGGAAGGCCCCATGCTTCCAGGTTATCCACCAGAATCGACGTTCCGCGCTTCTCAGCCCGCAAGTCCTCACCGAACTTGTAGCGCAGGTTTGCCGTGGCATCGCGCTTCGCGTAGACGGTCGCCGGCGTGTGGCAGTGGATCGAGCCATGGTCGGTCGTGAGCAGCACCGAGACGCCTTGGCGCTCCGCCTCTCGGAGAGCCCGGAGCAGGGCCGAATCCTCGAACCACGTGCTCGTAACGCTCCGCAACGCCCCCGACGTTCGCGC
>JBDHJO010000179.1:0-5756 GCA_039586875.1 Gemmatimonadota bacterium
GGCCGACACAAAGAGAAGCTCACCAGCTTCGAGTTGGCACTGCGCGAAGCAGGTATCGCGCGGTACAATCTGGTTCGCGTCAGTTCCATCTGGCCACCACACTGCATGGCGGTGTCACGGCAGGACGGCGCCACCATGCTGCAGCCGGGTCAAGTGGTCTTTGCCGTCGTGGCCGAAGCGTCGACGAACGAACCCTCGCGACTCGCAACGGCTGCCATCGGTCTGGCTATTCCGGCCGACCAGAGCCACCACGGGTACATCTCCGAACACCACGCTTTCGGTCAGCGACAGCAGCCGGCGGGAGACTACGCCGAAGACCTCGCAGCGAGCATGCTGGCCACGGTGCTCGGCGTCCCGTTCGACCCCGAGCAGGCGTGGGACGAACGGCGCGAGCAGTGGCGCCTCTCCGGCGAGATCGTCGATTCGATGAACATCAGCTGCTCGGCGGAAGCCCAGGACGACGGGCGATGGGTCACGGTGGTCAGCGCGGTGGTCTTCTGCGGATGAACGAGTTCCGCGAGGCCGGCGGCGGCGAGTTGCCCGATGCGTTGCGGCGGTTCCCGTGGGGACCGCCGGAGTCCTTCCTCGGGCTCCCCGCCGAGGAAGCATCGTTCGCCGATGCGGCCGTGGTCGTGCTGCCGGTCCCGTACGAGGCAACCGTCTCCTACATGGGAGGCACGCGCTTCGGTCCCCGCGCGCTGCTCCACGCCTCGCGGTTCGTGGAACTGTACGATCACGAGCTCGATTTCGAGCCGCATGCAGTCGGTATCGCGACGCTGCCCGAATTGGCGTTGTCCGGTGCCGGACCGCACGTGGCGCTGGATGAGCTGCGCACGGCGTATGAAGCCCTGCTGGGCTCGGGCAAGTTCATCGTCATGCTCGGAGGCGAGCACGCAGTCTCCGGGCCGCCGATCCTCGCCCTGACCGAGCACCTCGATCGGCCGCTCTCGGTACTCCAGCTGGACGCGCACAGCGATCTGCGCCCCGAGTACGAGGGCACACCGCTGTCGCATGCATCGGTGATGTACAGGGTGACAGACCGGGTACAGCTCATGCCGGTAGGCATTCGGTCGCTCACGTCCGAGGAGCGACAGTTCATGCGGGACCGCGGCATCGAACCGGTGTTCGGTCACGAGTTGGGCGCGGAGGGGTGGATCGATCGCATCCTCCGAGGCCTGGGAGATGATGTCTACATCACCTTCGATGTCGACTACTTCGATCCGAGCATCATGCCGTCGACGGGAACACCCGAGCCCGGTGGCGGTACATGGTACCCGACGATGGAGTTGCTGGAAGCGGTCTTCCGCGAGAAGCGCGTGGTGGGATGTGACGTGGTGGAGTTGGCACCGCTGCCTGGGATCGTCGCACCGGATTTCACCGCTGCGAAGCTCGTCTACAAGCTCATTGCGTTCTGGGCACGTTACCAACAGGACCGTTGATCGCTTCGGTCGGGTGAAGGGGTCGTAAGCGCAGGTATCATGACGGTAGAGTCAGTCGGAGTATTCGTCGCGTTCGCAGCCGGAGTGCTGAGTTTCCTGTCTCCGTGTGTCCTCCCGCTCGTCCCGAGCTATGTGTCGTTCATCTCTGGGCTGTCGCTCGACGAGATGGGCGAGCGCCGATGGACGGCCGTGACGCATGCGCTCCTCTTCATCTCCGGATTCACGCTGATCTTCATGGCGCTCGGCGCGTCCGCGACCCAGCTCGGTCGGTTCCTGAACGTCTATCAGGTCTGGCTCGAGCGTCTCGGCGGACTGCTGATCATCTTCTTCGGCCTGTACCTCATGGGAGCCATCCGCTGGGGAGCCCTCGCGCAAGAGCGTCGCATCCATCTCCAGCACAAACCGATGGGGTACCTTGGGAGCGTGTTGGTCGGGTTGGCCTTCGGCGCCGGCTGGACTCCGTGCATTGGGCCGATCCTCGGCTCGATCCTCATGTACACGAGCGCCAAGGCGTCACTGGGTCAGGGGATGGGTCTCCTGTTTGCCTACTCCATGGGACTCGCCGTCCCGTTTCTGCTCGCTGCGCTGGCGGTCGAGCGCTTCTTGGGGTGGTTCAAGCGGTTCCGCCGGTTCATCCCCCTGACCACGCGCATTGCCGGCGCCATCCTGATCGCGGTCGGGTTGCTCCTCGTGTCGGGGTACTTCTCGATCCTGGCAGGGTGGTTACAAGGGCTCACGCCGGAGTTCCTGTTCGAGCGACTCTGAGGCGGCAACGCGTACCCCCCTGATGCGACGTGCCCGTCGGTTTGGCTTCACCGACGGGCACGTGTCGCGATGGCGAGGCCGAGGTCGCGTTACGCGGCGTCTTCCATGGCGTTGGTGTAGGTCCCCAGGCTTGCCGCTCCGTTCAGCTTGGCGCGGTGATAATAGGCCTGCTGCCCGGCTGGGATGTTCTCCGCCTTGCCGCCCCAGGCATCGAGCGCTGGTGCCTGGAGTGCGCGCCCGTAGGAGAAGCTCAACTGCCACGGATGACTGCCCATGGCGTTCATGGCGTTGAGATGGGCCGTCGCGTCCACCGCGCTCTGGCCACCGGACAGGAAGACGACACCAGGCACGGCGGCGGGAACGCAGCGATTCAGGCATCGCACGGTCATGGCCGCGACCTCGTCCACGCCGGCCTGCTGAGGACAGGTAGTTCCCGAGACCACCATGTTCGGCTTCAGCAGCGTGCCCTCGAGGATCACACGATGTCGGTGCAGGTGAGCATACACCAGCTTCAGGGTGGCTTCCGTCACGTCGTCGCATCGCTCGATGGTGTGCGAGCCGTCCATGAGCACCTCGGGCTCGACGATGGGCACCAGGCCTGCCTCCTGCGACAGCGCAGCGTAGCGCGCCAACCCGTGGGCATTGGCCTCGAGGCAGTAGGCGCTGGGGATGCCGTCACCGATCGTGATGACGGCGCGCCATTTCGCGAAGCGCGCCCCGAGCTCGTAGTACTCGGCGAGGCGGTCCTTGAGGCCGTCGAGTCCCTCGGTGATCTTCTCCCCGGGGAACCGCGCGAGGTCCTTCGCGCCGGAGTCGACCTTGATCCCTGGGATCACGCCGACGTTGCCGAGGGTCTCGGCGAATCGCTGCCCCGCCGCGGTCGACTGCCGCAACGTCTCGTCGAAGAGAATGACACCACTCACGAACTCCTCGTGGCCCTGGGTGGTGAAGAGCATCTCCCGATACGCCCGACGGTTGTCTTCGGTCGACTCGATGCCGATCGACGTGAAGCGCTTTGCGATGGTACCGAAACTCTCATCGGCTGCCAGGATGCCCTTGCCGGGTGCGACGAGGGCCTTGGCCGTTGTGTTCAGTGCGTCCAAATCCATGGTTCTTTCCTCAACACCTGCGAATCAGTGGGGTGATCGAACGGTCCCGGTGCGCCGGGGTTGCCGATGGAAGTTATGACCCCACGCCCCCAGGCGCCACGGGGTCCGTTGACACGCATTCGGAGCGTGTCGATGCTTCAGGGGCGCGTCCGGGAGGGGGAGGCGGAAACGGGAGACATGCAGCGTGCCAGGAGGAAGACATGATGAGCGTTCGACTGTTGCGGGCATGTGCCGTCGGCGTGGCGAGCGCGGCGCTCGCATGTGGCGGCGGGGAGGGTACCGCAGACGATATGGAGCGAGACCTGTCGCTCGCGCCGGCGGAGTCGATTGCGGTGATGGACGACCGGCCGCCGGCAACACCGGCGGCGGAACAGGAAGCGAGAGTCCCGGAGCCCCGACCGCCCCGACAAACGCAGCCCGAGCCAGAACCGGAACCTGAGCCCCAAACGCTTCCTGCCGGAACGGTCGTCTCGCTGACGGCCACCGATACGGTCTCGAGTGCGACCAACAGCGTCGGGGATCCCATCGAGGCAAGGCTCGAGGCCGATCTGCTCGACGAGACCGGAGCAGTCGTCATCCCCGCCGGTGCCGTATTCGCCGGAGTGGTGACGGAATTGGAGCACGCCGCGAATCCGCAGGATCAGGGTACGTTGGTCTTGGCGTTCAACCGTGTGACCTTCGGCGGCAACAGTTATCAGCTCGATGCGAGTTCCGACTCGCTCTCAACCGAGCGGAAGGGTCAGGGCGTCACCACGGGTGATGCCGTCAAGGTCGGTGTCGGCGCCGCGGCTGGGGCGGTCCTCGGCGGTATCATCTCCAAGGATGCCACGGGCGCGGTCGTCGGTGGCGTGGTGGGGGCGGCCACGGGTGCCGGAGTTGCCGTGGTCACCAAGGATGCGGACATCGTCCTGCCTGCTGGAGGGGCGATCCGCATCATCCTCAACGCGCCGATGGTGTTGGAGCCCGTCTCGTAGCGTCACTGACACATGCGGTATGGGGCGCGCCGACGGTCGCGTCGGCGTGCCCCACCGTCGCTCCGAGAAGTCAGTACCCGGCCGATCCGCCGCTGGCGCGGGGGTCGGCGACTCCAACCCAACCTCCGTCGACACGCATGACACCGGCCGCCTGCCCACTGTGCTCGGTTCGCTCCTCCACATCGTGTCCCATCTGACGCAGCTCCTCGACCACGGCGTCCGCGAGCCCCGCCTGTTCGTACTTGATTACGTCGGGTAGCGCTTGGTGGTGCACCCGCGGCGCCGCGACGGCATCCGCGAGGTCCATGCCGTGGTCGATGATGTTGGAGATGATCTGGGTCACGGTGGAGATGATCGTCGGTCCGCCCGGGGTCCCGATCACCAGGAGCAAAGCACCGTCGGGATCGAGCACGATCGTGGGGGTCATGGCTGACAACATGCGCTTGCCGGGCTCGATCGCGTTGGCCTCGCCCTGAACGAGCCCGTACATATTCGGCTGGCCGGCGGCTGCGGTGAAGTCGTCCATCTCGTTGTTCAGCAGAAAACCGGCACCGCGCACGGTTACCGCACTGCCGTAACCCGCGTTGATGGTGGTCGTGACCGCCACGGCATGACCGTCCGCATCGACCACCGAGTAATGTGTGGTGTGGTCGCCTTCGCGAAGGCCCGGTGCGATCGCGCTGCTCTGCGTCGCCCGCGCCGGATCGATCGTCTCGCGCTGCGCGGCAGCATACGTCTTCGAAAGCAGCATCTCGAGCGGCATCTCGACGAACGCCGGGTCAGCGAGGAACTCGTTCCGGTCGGTAAATGCGCGGCGCATTGCTTCGGCGAGGAGGTGCGTATGTTCGGCCGATCCGAAGGGCGGAAGGGGATCGTATCCCTCCAGGATGTTCAGGATCACCCCCATCGTGACCCCGCCGGAGGATGACGGGGGCATGGAGTACAGCGTATGCCCCCTGTAGGTCATGCGCGTCGGTTCGCGCCAGATGGCCCGGTAGGCGGCCAGGTCGGCCTTGGAGATGAGGCCGCCACCGGCCTCCATTTCCCGGACGATCATGTCCGCGATGTGTCCCTGGTAGAACGGTGCCGCTCCGCTGTCCGCGATCGATTGAAGTGTTGCGGCAAGGTCGGGCTGAACCAGCAGGGTCCCGGCCTTCGGGGCGTTACCGTTCGTGTCCAGGAACTGCTGGCGGGATCCCGCGAACTGACGGAGCCGATCGGCCGCCGACGCGAGCGAGGCGCTGCGGGCCTCGTCGAGCACGAATCCGTCGCGCGCGAGGTCGATGGCGGGCGTCACCACGTGCCGCAACGGGAGGCGTCCGAACCGGCGCTGCGCCTCGACGAGGCCTGCAACGCTGCCCGGGACCCCGGCCGCCAGATGCCCGGTGACGCCCTGGTCCGTAAGCTCGCCGACGGAGTCGCGGTACATGTCGCGGGTTGCCCTGCCGGGGGCGGTCTCTCGGTAATCG
>JBDHJO010000180.1:0-5730 GCA_039586875.1 Gemmatimonadota bacterium
CTCTCGTGGAAAGCGGAGTGCCGGTCCTGGCGTTCGGGTCGCACGTTGCTGCTGCGCAGCTGCGTGCTGCGAGGGATGCCGGGGCCACGGCGGTGCCGAACTCGCAGGTCGAGGCCGCGTTGCGGGCCCGACTCGCCGAGCTGCCGTGACTGGGAGATCGGCTGCAGCTCTGCCGGATCGCAGATTATGTTTCCTCCGTTACAACCTTCACGGTGGCGGAGAGGACGGAATCGATGACGCATGAGATGATGACCACGTTGGAGCCAGCCGATGTGCTTGCCCGCGCGAAGGTCTTCTTCAGCGAGCGTGCGCCGCACAGCGCGGCGTTCCTCGAGAAGGAGGGACCGTCGCACGCCGTGTTTCGCGGCCAGGGCGGGGAGGAGCTCGTGGTGGCGGTCGTGCGTACCGACGGGGCGACGCGTGTGCGGGCATCGACGCTGTTCTTCGACCAGATGATCGGTCGCTTCTTCTCGACACTTCCCGCAGCTGAGCAGGAGGTGGCGTCATGACGACCGCCAGCGCGCTGCAACTGCGGGTGTCCGTGCCGGACGTATGGGACATCGTCCAGATTCACGCGGAGGACGACTGGTCGGTCGCCAAGCTCAAGGCCGAGGCGCTCGGACGCGCCACGGGCCGACAACTGCTCTCGGGTGATTACATCGTGAAGTTCCGCGGTGCCCGGGTCTTCGACGAGGAGCGTTCGCTTCGGGCACTCGGAGTGCCGGACAACGCCTCGCTCATCGTGCTGCCGGCGCGGCGCCAGCCGGTCCGATAGCGGAAGGCCGGTCCCGGTGACGGGGCTGGAGGCCGAGTGCCCGTCCACATCTTCTGGCATCCCAGTTCGCTCGATCACGATCCCGGTTTTGGCCACCCTGAGTCGCCGGAACGGCTGCGGGCTGTGCTCGACGCGTTACGGGCGCTCGAGCCGGCGCGCGCTCTCGCATGGCATGAGGCGCAGCCGGCTGAAGCATCGCTGATCACGAAAGTCCACCCGCAGGCCCATCTCGACCGATTGCTCCGGCTCGCCGAACGCGGGGGTGGGGTCATCGACGGCGATACCGCGATGAGCCGCGGGAGCTTTCACGCAGCGGTCTGCGCTGCCGGCGCCGCGAGCGCGGCGGTGGACTACTCCCTCCGACACGGCACGCATGCCTACGTCCCGGTCCGGCCGCCGGGGCATCATGCCACAGCCGAGGTGGCCATGGGGTTCTGTCTCCTCAACAACGTCGTGGTGGCCGCAAATGCGGCGCTCGATGTGCACGGAGCGGAACGCGTCCTCATCGTGGATTGGGACGTGCATCACGGCAACGGGACTCAGGACCTCGTCGATCGCGAGCCGCGCATCCGTTACATCTCGCTGCATCAATGGCCCCTGTACCCGGGTACCGGTCGGGAGGGCGACCGCGGAGTTGGGAACATCTTCAACATTCCGAGGCCCCCGGGGTTGCCACGGGGACAGTATGTGGCAGACCTCCTGAGCGGGATCGACAACGCGACGCACGACTGGAGGCCGGATCTCGTGCTCGTCTCGGCCGGGTTCGACGCGCTGGCAGGTGATCCCTTGGCGGGCTTCACGCTCGAGCCTGAGGACTATCCTCCATGGGTCGAGGCATTGGGCGCGTTCGGCGCTCCGGTGGTGGCGGTCCTCGAGGGAGGATACGTGCCCGAGCGGCTCGCGGTGGCCTCCGAGGCCGTCGTACGCGCGCTCCACGCGCTCGGCTAGTGTCCCCCCGCCACGGGCGATAAGTTACCGCCTCATGCCCCCCAACATCTCACCCGCGAAGCTCGTCGCGATCCTCCAGCCCTGGGCGGAAGTGGCGGAAGCCATCCATCGCCGCCTCGCGCAGATCGTCGATGCCGCGACGGGGCAGGAGGTGCTCTGGGTAGGGTGTGGTGGGGGGCGGTCCGTGCTGTGGTGGGCCCGCCGGTTCGATACGCACGTGCAGGGCATCGATCCGGACGGTGGGGCGATGGACACGGCGGAGGAAACGGCGCGGAATGCTGGGTTGGGACAACTCACCTCCTTCCAGCCGGGGGAGATGGGTGATCTACCGAATGAGGAGGGGGTCTTCGATCTCTCGATTGCCGAGTTCCTCTCGCTCCGGTCGTCCGCGGGGGACGGCGCGGAGCTCATCAAGGAACTGGGGCGGGTGGCGCGACCAATGAGCACGGTTGCGGCATTGGTTCCCTGCTGGCTCTCCACCCCGCAAGAGGCGGACATCGCCGCGGTGTCCGCCCTCGGTATCCATCCCTCGCTGCTCGTCGAGTGGAAGAGCTTCTTCCGCAATGCCGGCATCGTCGAACTCATCGTGGAGGATGCCGCGCAGGACGGCCGCTGGATCGCGCAGGGATGGTTGGGGTTGTTGCTGCGGGGGTGGCGTGCCGCCGGCTGGGCGGGCGTCCGGCTGGTACTGGGCCGGGAGCTCCGCGTCCTCCGCCGACTCGCGCAGCGCCGTGTGATGGGTTACTCGATTGTGAAGGGAGTTCGTTGGCATCCGGAATGATCCCCGCGGCCTGTTCCGTTGCGCTCCCCATCCCGAGTCTCACGCCGTACAGTTACGCGATTCCTCCCGCGCTGGCGGACCGTGTGGTGCGCGGGGCTCGTGTAGTGGTGCCGGTGCGTCGGCGGGAGATGGTCGGGATCGTGTTGGAGGTCGGTGATCCGCCCGACACCGAGCTGAAACCGGTCCTGCTTGCACCAGATGCGGTACCGCTCGTGTCCGACGAGTTGCTCGAGCTCGCACGGTGGTTGGCGCGGTACTACGCGACGCCGCCGGGAATCGTTCTGCGCTCGATGCTCCCGGCCGCCCTCTGGGGTCGCTCGCGACTCCTGGTCGAACTGACCGAACCCGACCGTGCGGCTGGCGGTACGAGCGCGGCTGTGGTCGATGCGGTTCGGGGACTCGGCGGTCGGACCACGGCAACGAGTCTCGCACGGAAGCTCCGCCGGCCGGTCTGGGACGTCCTGCAGCGGCTCGAGCGGAACGGTGCGGTGCGGTTGGAGACGGAGGCGCCGACGCTTGGGCCGGCGGCGCGCACGGAGCGCTTCGTGGTGCTCACGCGGTTCCTGCCGACCCTGCTGGAACGAGAGCGGGAGTTCGGGCGCGCCAGGCGGCAACGGGACGCGTACGATGCGATCGACGGTCTCGGGGGAGAGGCGTCCACACGGCACCTGCAAACGCAACTCGGGTTCTCGCCGGGAGTGCTCAAGGGGCTCGTCGAGCGCGACGTCGCCCGGATCGACGAACGGGAGCACGTGCGGGATCCGTTCGAGGACATCCCCGCGGAGCAACCAGCGACGCCGACGCCCGATCAGAATCGAGCGATTGAGGCAATTGCGGCGTTGAGTCCCGGTGGTGCTCTGCTGCTGCGGGGGGTGACGGGCAGCGGGAAGACGCTCGTGTACCTCGAGGCGCTCCGTCCATGGGTGGAAGCAGGCCGCGGGGTGATCGTCCTGGTGCCGGAGATCGCGTTGACGCCGCAGACGGTTGCTCGGGTGCGTGGTGCCTTCGGCGATACGGTCGCCGTGTTGCATAGCGGCTTGTCGGATGGGGAGCGTGTCGACGCGTGGCGGGGCCTCGCGTCGGGTGCGCGCCGCGCCGTCGTTGGCGCGCGCTCGGCCGTCTTCGCCCCGGTGCGCGATCTCGCCGCGATCGTCGTCGATGAAGAACACGACGCGAGTTACAAGCAGAGCGAACACCCGCGGTACCACGCACGGACGGTAGCCTTGCAGCGCGCGCGGATCGAGGGTGCTCGGGTGGTGCTCGGGAGTGCGACTCCGGACCTCGAGACGTGGTTCCACCGCGACCGGATCGGTCTCGCCGAACTTCCGGTGCGCGTGGCTGCCCGTCCGCTTCCGCCCGTGACGCTCGTCGACATGCGCAGTGAGGAGCGCACCGCTGGTGCCGGCGCAGTTCCGTGGTCCAACGCGCTCGACGGCGCAGTGGAGGCAACGCTCCGCGCAGGACAACAGGTCCTGTTGCTGCTGAATCGTCGTGGGTTTGCCCACTTCATGCAGTGCCGGACATGCGGGTATGTCTGGGACTGCCCGGCGTGCAGTATCTCCCTGACCGTGCACCGCGCCCCGAGCGGACTCCGCTGCCACTACTGTGGACACGGCGCGCCGTTACCGGACGGGTGCCTGGAGTGCGGAGCCGACACGCAGTGGTCGCGCGGCATGGGTACGCAGTCGCTCGAGCGATGGCTCGTCGGCCGGTACCCGACGGCCAGGCTTGCGCGCATGGACGCCGATACGACGTCCGGCAAGTGGTCGCACCAACGCATCCTCGATGCGGTGGCCCGGCGCGAGGTCGACATCCTGTTCGGGACGCAGATGATCGCGAAGGGGCTCGACTTTCCGAACGTCACACTGGTCGGCGTCGTGGATGCCGATACGGGTCTGCACCTCCCGGACTTTCGCGCCGCCGAGCGGACGTTCCAACTGATTGCACAGGTCGCCGGCCGTGCAGGTCGAGGCCCCGCCGGTGGCCGTGTCCTGGTCCAGACGAATACGCCGGATCATCCGGCGTTGGTCGCGGCGGCTGGGCATGACTACGAGTCGTTTGCCGCGAGGGAGATCGACGCGCGGCGCGCACCGTCCTATCCGCCGCATGTCGGCCTCGTGAACGCGATCGTCAGCGGTACCGATGAGACCCAGGTAGCGGATGGAGCGGTACGACTTGCCGAGTGGCTGCGTGGGCTCGTCCAGGCCCGCGCCGAGGCAGCCGTCGAGGTGATCGGGCCGGCGCCGGCTCCGTTGAGTCGCATCAAGCGTCGCTGGCGTTGGCATGTGGTGCTCCGGTCCCGGGATCGACAGCTCCTCGGCAGGATCTTGCGCTACGCCGCGCATCGAGCACCCCTCGCGCGATCGCTCCGGGTCGTGTACGATCGCGATCCCGTATCGCTGCTCTAGACCCGTTGTGCGGGCCGGGTTCGATCCGGTATCTTGGAGCCGCTTTCGCCGCCGGAATGACCATCATGCATCCAGACACATACGCGCGGGTCGCTCGAGGAGGTGGGTTGGGTGTGGGGTGGACCCGCGTTGCCGAAGCGGTTGCCGAGCGAGTTCCTCGCGATCTGATCGACCGCATCTGGCTGTTCAGTCCGGTCCGCCGGGAGGAACGGGAATGGGGCACCGCGGTGTTCTCGTGCCGTGCCGACGACGGCAGAATCCGGATCTTCACGGCAAGCTACCTGATGGTCATTCGCGGTCGTGAGCGAGGGCAAGGCAAGATCACGATCGATGAGGTGGGTGCAAGTCCCCCGGACGTCGTGCACGAGGTGTTGGCTGGCGTGCAGGACCGCGCGGGCGAGCCGGACCCGCCGACGGAGATCCTGCCTGACGAGTGGTTCCCCCCTGCGGACGAAGAGGACGAGCCGGCCGAACCGACGCAGGGGTCGATAGCAGCGCGTCCGTTGCATCAGGAGCGTGCATTGGCGTCTGACCCTTCACGCGAGGCAAGCCCCACGTGATTGACCCTCAGATGTTCCTGCCCAGTAAGGCTTTTCTCACGAAAGGCGTCGGCCGACACAAAGAGAAGCTCACCAGCTTCGAGTTGGCACTGCGTGAAGCAGGTATCGCGCGGTACAATCTGGTTCGCGTCAGTTCTATCTGGCCACCACACTGCATGGCGGTGTCACCGCAGGACGGCGCCACCATGTTGCGGCCGGGCCACGTGGTCTTTGCCGTCGTGGCCGACGCGTCGACGAACGAACCCTCGCGACTCGCAA
>JBDHJO010000181.1:0-5981 GCA_039586875.1 Gemmatimonadota bacterium
GTACTCCGCCAACTGATCCTCGACGCGACGCACGTCACCCTTGAGGGCACAGCCCCCAAGGGTGATACACGCTACGACTAGGAGAGAACGCCTGCTCACATGCCCGCAGGCTTCACCAGTTGGTCGCCACCCGCAGTGATCGTGAACTCGTCACGCCGGTTCTGCGCCCAGGCGTCCTCGCTGGAGCCCATGGCCGTGGGCTGCTCCTCGCCCATCGATTTCACGACGATCCGACCCTCGGCGATCCCGCGATCGACCAGCCACTGCTTGGCCGCGTTCGCCCGGCGCATCCCGAGCGCCATGTTGTACTCGTCGGAACCGCGCTCGTCGCAGTGCCCGACGATCTCGATCGACAGACCGCCGTTCGCCTGCAGGATGGCGAGCTTGGACTGCATCACGTCCGTGTCACGCCCATCGCGGATTGCAGACCTGGCGAGCATGTTGCGCACTTCGGCCGTCATCGCGGCCTCGCGGCGCGCAGCCTCTTCACGCTCACGGCGCAGGCGGTCCTCTTCCTCACGTGCCCGACGGACGCTGTCCTCGTACGCCCGGCGGCGAGCCTCTTCACGCGCGATCGAATCGCGAATGGCAGTCGAGTCGATGGCCGGAGTGACGACCTCCGGCTGACCACCACCACACGCGGCCGCGACGATCATTGCGGCCATCCCGACGAACACCGTAACCTTGACTTTCATCGTGACTCCATGCTTGGGGACTTACGGTTGTACCGGCACCTGGATGCGACGGGACCACGCTGGAAGCCGCGCATCGCCGACTGTCGTGAGCTGGCGCACGCGCCCGCTCTCAATATCGATCACCCAGACCTGCCGCCGCCGCGTCCGGTTCGACACGAATGCGAGGTGCCGTCCGTCCGGCGCCCAGGTCGGATCCTCGTTCCGCCCAAAACTCGTCAACTGCCGCACCACTCGGGAGCGCACGTCCATCACGAAGATCTGAGGGCTCCCCATGACATCACGGTGGAACGCCACCTGCGTTCCGTCCGGTGACCACTCCGGTGCGTTGGAGTTGCCCGTGACGCCGTAATCGAACGGCGCAAACAACTCCTGCCCGGTTCCGTCAGCCGACATCACGTACACTTGCTGCCCGCCGGCCCGCGTCGAGATGAACGCAAGCTGCCGCCCGTCGGGGCTGAACGTGGGTGATAGGTTATCGGAAAAGCGCCCCACCGTCAAGCGCTCTAAGCAACAGTCCTGCGCGAGGTTATACCGATAGATGTCGGTGCCGTCCTCGGTGCTCCGCGAGAACGCCAAGAGGGTCCCGTCCGGCGAGATCGCCGCCGTATAGTTCAGGAGCTCACTGGTCGGCGGCACGGTGCGTTTTTGGTCGGACACGATGTCGTGCACGACGATCCGCCCCCATCCGTCGTAGAGCTCCGTGTAGATCGCCCGCGCACCCGTTGGGTCCCAGGTCGGCGAGAAGGTCCGCGCCCCGGCATCGGACACCCCTGTACGCTGCGCGCCGTCCGCGTCCACCCGGTACAGCCGCCCATTCGACACGAACAGCACCCGCGAAGCCGCGTACCCCGGCTCGCCGGACGCCAGTCGGACCATCTCGTCCGCCACCCGATGGACCGAGAGTCGCAGGGCGTCATCGCTCCCGTCCGTGCCGATGATCTCGAACCGGCCGCGCTCGGTCTCGCCCCGGACATCGAACAGCACGACGGCCGTGGAAAACGGCTCGACCGTGGGCAGCACCGCCACCGCGTAGTCCGCACCGAGTGCCGCGTGCAACGAGTAGTTCACAAACAGCTGATCTTCGGCGCGCGGCACCCCCTGCGATTCGGCCGAGCTGACACCCAGCACCAGGCTGTCGCCCGTCGGCAGCGATATGACCTCGAAGCGGTCGCTGAAATCGAAGTCCCGACTCAGGATCGCCCGTATCGAGTCCATGATCTCGATCCGCGGCCCGCCCAGCACCATGAGACCGGGCCGGAGCCCCGGCGTGTAGGTGATGCCGATTCGGACACCCTGCTCGACCGGCGGCACCGTGTCCTGCGCGGCGAGGTGGTGAAGGGGCAAACAGAGGAACAGTGCCGTCAACGCCGTACGTACGGTCATCGCATCTCGGAAGGATCGAAGAAGAAACTCACCGGCAACAGGTCGGACGGATAGCCGTCGGGGAGCGGCCCAAAGGCCGCCGAGTTCGCGGCCGCCTCGATGGCACCCTGGGCCTCGAGATCGAACCCGAAGTTCCCGGAGCGCTTGACGAACTGGAAGTTCGAGATCGTGCCGTCGCGATGCACGAAGAAGAGCACCTCGGCCCGCAGGGTGACCTGACCACCGGGACGACGCCACCGCCGGTAGATCTGCTGGACGATGTTGCGCAGGTATTCCGGAAACGGGAACTCGACACCGCTGGTCTTGACCGTGGCCACGTCCGCGCCGGTGGACGGCTCGACGTCGGGCGCCGGCGGCTCGGGCGGCGTGGTCCGTGGCGCCGGTTCCTTCTCGACTTCTGGGGTCGGGGGCGGTGGCGTTTCCGCCACGGAGGAGCGTCGCGGACGCGGCTGATCGGGCACCGGCGCGGGCCGCTCCGCCGGTCGCTGCACCGTTTCCGGCGCACGCCGCTGCTCGGGCTCCGGTCGCGGCGCGGCCACGAGCTCGACCGAGTAGACCGGCGGCTGCGCGTCCCGGACGAGCGTCGGTGCCGAGAACACGGCCACCGCGGCAACGACGTGCACGGCGACGGTCGAGGCCGCCGCCATCGACGTCGATCCCCGCTCAGGACCGCCCCACCCGCGCACGCGACGAATCTTCACCGACCCACGTTCTCCGCTTCCGCCACCAACCCCACATCCCCGATCCCCGCGGCTCGCATGACGGCGAGCACCCGCACGACGGCGCCGTAATTCACGCGCTGATCGGCCCGCAGGTACACGCCGGAGGGATCGCGCGCCGCGACCATCGCCGGAAACGCCGCGCGGAAGTCGTCGTACGACAGCGGGGTTTCATCCACGAAGACCTCGCCCTCGCGGTTGATCGACACGACCAATCCTTCCTTCGGTTGGAGGGGTCGCGCTTCCGCCCGCGGCAGCTGGACGTCCACCCCGCCCTGCATGATGGGTGCCGTGATCATGAAGATGATGAGCAGCACGAAGGCGACATCGACGAGCGACGTGACGTTGATGTCTGCGGACGGCTTCAGGTCCCCCGTGTTGCGAAGGCCCAGGCCACGCATGATCAGATCCTCCCCTCACGCGCCATGGTCCCGACGATCTCCTGCGCGAAGCCCTCGAGCTCGCCGGTGAACAGGTTCAAGCGACTGACGAAGAGGTTGTAGGCGATTACGGCGGGAATGGCGACGGCCAAGCCGAAGACCGTGGTGACCAGCGCCTCCGCCACGCCGGGCGCCACCGCCGAGATGTTACCCGACCCGCCGGCGGCGATGCCGATGAACGCATCCATGACGCCCAGCACCGTGCCAAGGAGTCCGAGGAGCGGGCTCACCGAGCCGATCGTCGCCAGCCACATGATGAACCGTGCGACGAGGTCACGTTCCGCGCCCACCTCTTTGGCAAGCACCATGCGGAGCACCTCGAGTTGGGTCGACGACAACGCGGCACCTTCGGCACCCTTCTCCTCCTTCAGTGCACCTGGCCGCAACTCCGAGAAGAAGTTGACACCCTCACGGAGCAGGCGTCCGTAGGGGGACGGCGGCAGCTTCATCACGGCGTGGTAGGCGTCTTCGAGCCGGCTCGTCCGCTCCAGCGCGTCGAAAAACCGATCACCCACCTTTCGGAGCTTCCGGAACTGCACCAGCTTGAGCACGATGATGAACCAGCTGATGAGCGAGAAGGCCGCCAGCACCAGGAGTACGGTCTTCGTCGCCCCGCTCGAACTCGTGACCATCTCCCACGAGCTCGTGGGCAATGCTCCACCGACCTGGAACATCATGCCGCCTCCTGGGCGAGCCACTCGTAGGTCTGTTTGAGGCCGTCGGGCAACGTGACGGCCGGCTGCCAATCCAGCTCACGCCACGCGCGGTCGCAGGCCACCGAACTCCTGAGCAGCTCACCAGGCCGGGCCGGTGCCCGCTGCACGTCACCGTCGCCGCCGGACACGCTGATCATGGCCTCCGCCAGTGCATTCACCGACGTTTCGACACCGGTCCCCACGTTGAAGGCACGGTCGTCTATCGTATTGGACACGCCGGCCATCCACCGCGTTGCCGCGACATTCGCCCGCGCGACATCGCCGACGAACACGTAGTCGCGGGTCTGCGCGCCGTCGCCGAACACCGTCAGGGACTGCCCGCCGAGTAGCCGGTTGCCGAAGATCGCCACCACCCCCGCCTCCCCGTGCGGGCTCTGGCGCGGACCGTACACGTTGGCGTACCGCAGCGACACGGTCTCCATTCCGTGAATCACGGCGTACGCCGCGAGGTAGTGCTCGGAGGAGAGCTTGCTGACGCCGTAGGGCGAGATCGGCGCCTTGGGCGCCGTCTCCCCGTGCGGCAGGTCCTCGCTCTCCCCGTACACCACACCTCCAGACGACGCGAACACGACCCGCTTCGTTCCCCCGGCGCGGGCACCCTCCAGGAGGTTCAGGAGGCCCATGATGTTGACGTCGGCGTCGAAGACGGGATCCGTCACGGACACGCGCACGTCCATCTGCGCGGCATGGTGGTTGAGCACGGCAAACCCGCCCGATTCGAGCAGTGCACGCGCCTCCGCGGAGCGCACATCAGCTTGGACGAACTCCGCGGCGTCCGGCACATTCTCGCGTCGTCCGCTGGAGAGATTGTCGAGCACCGTGACCGCATACCCGGCCGCGAGATAGTGATCGGCGACATGCGAGCCGATGAAGCCTGCACCGCCGGTCACGAGGACTCGTTCACCCATGATCGTCTTCAATCCCGTTCGAGTTGGTTGGGAACAGCCCCCGCACCGCGCGGGAACGCGGGAGAAATCTAATCATGATAGACCCGAGCATCGGCGGTCCGTTCCAAGCGGCCAGATACGGCAACGGCCGCTGATGCGGCCGCTGCGGGTTCGTTACATGACGTCGTGCCGGAAAGCTGCAATCACGACGGCATCTTCTGCACGAGCTGCACGGGCGCGCCGGCTTCGACGCCGAGGCCCTTGAGGTTGACGATCATGGCCGTGGATGACTGATCGCGCGTGTGAACGACACGGAGATACGCGATTCCCTTCGCGGCAATCCCCACTTCAGCAGAGGCCTTCAGCACGGTGAACATGTCACCGGGCTTCACACCGGCATCGCGACCGAGGTCCAGGAAGACCACCTGCTGCATGCCGGGTACCGGATTCTTCTGCCGGGGCTCAATGATCGCCCCCATCATGCCGTTGTCGACCGGCACGGGCATCACCTCGCCCGGATCCGGGAAGGCCTCGAGCGGAAGCGATACTTGCCCGTCGGTGATGCGATTGAACTGCGCCACGACGACCGCGATCACGCCGTCCGGCCCGATCTCCTCGACACGGGCAATGCCCGTCGGATACACGATGTCACCCCAACCGGTCACCTCGCGCAGCAACCCAGCGAGCAGGAGCGAATCGCCCGGCTGGTATGCCCCGCCTGACGGCGGCAGGATGAGGATGTTGTCGAACATCCCCGCGAACGAGCTCTCCTTCACCCGCTTCAGCATGGGCCGATCGACCGCGCCCTGAACCGAACCGAACGGCAGCGCCTGATCTTCGGTGAGGAACCCCGACGAGTAGTACTCGTACACCCGAGCCGCACGGTCACGGCGCGCTGCCGTGCCCGTGACGCCCATGACGGTGACCCCGTCGTCGGCAAAGATCGTGGGCCCCGAAGCCGTGGGCGGCGGCGGCGGTGCCACGGGCGTGGGCGCCTCGTCCACCACGACCTCCTCGGTCGGGCGCTCGCCCCGCAAGCCTTCCTCACCTAGGGCGACTTCGGCCTCCGGCCGTTCCATGACGACGCCTTCTTCCTCCATCGGCGCCTGCTCGGCCGGCGGGCCCCCAAGCAACAACTCCT
>JBDHJO010000182.1:0-5664 GCA_039586875.1 Gemmatimonadota bacterium
AGAGCTGCGACACGTCGCGGCCCGTGTAGAACGAGGATGCGGCAGCGACGCCGTGGATGGCCCGCCCGCCGTCCTGGCCCATGTAGATGACATTGAGATACGCCGTGAGGATCTCTTCCTTGGTGTACCGCTCCTCCAAGGCGATGGCCATGCACAGTTCCCGGAGCTTGCGCAGCGGGGTGCGCCGTGGAGACAGGAAGAGGTTCTTCGCAAGCTGTTGCGTAATGGTCGATGCGCCCTCCCGAATGCCGCGCGCTCGGGCATTCGCGAGAGCCGCTCCGACAATGCGGGACAGGTCCACTCCGTCATGCCGAAAAAAGTCACGGTCTTCGACCGTCAACACGGCGTCGAGTAATACGCCGGGGATCGCCTTCAACGGAACCGGCGTGTGGGAGATGGCGGCCCCAGCGCCGCTGGACACGTGTATCCGTTCCGGCTCCAGGGTCGCATACTGCAGTGTGCGACCGGCGTCGGTATGTACGGAGCCTACCCGATCCGTCCAGCCGTCGACTCGCACCACGAAGGTCGTTGGTTGACGCAGCTCACCGCTGATGCGGAAGCCGCGACGGCCGATCACCCACGAGCGCCGATCCCGATAGTACTCGCCTGTGCCGACGCGGCGATGGTGCACCCGTCGGTATCCCAGGCGGTCGAGATTGGCTTCGAGGTTCGTCGCGTTCACGCGAAGGCCGGGCGCGAACACCGTAGGGCGGGCGTAGAACACCACGGGTCGGTGCAGGAGGTCGGGACGAAGCCGTGCTCGCACTCCCGCTTCGGCCATCGCACCGAGCACCGTCACCGACGGAAGCAGCATCAGGCCGCCAAGGATGAGCCGACGGGCTCGCCGGACCCTCGGGACGCGCTTCCACACCGTCCGGGCCGCTCCAAGCATGCGTGTGATAGGCCTCTCTCCCATTGCGATGCTCGACCCCGCAGGTTGGTTGCACATCGGCTGCCAGACGCGCCGATATCCACCCTACGAGCGCGCCGTCGAGGGTGTTTCCTGGCGTGGTATGGCTGCTGGACGTCGCGGGCTGGTCTACGGTCCGGTGCCGGTCTGGAGATGCACGGTGGCCTGCCCGAGAGCGATGGGCCAGCGGGGCGTTACGGAGATGCCCTGGCGCGTCTCCTCGAGTCCGCGCTCGGACTTGGCAATGGTCGCAATGTCGCTCGTCCAACACGTGGTCTCGGGCTCGCAGCGTATGGGCACCTCGCGGGAAAGCGAGATCTCCGGCGCGAACCACGCTCCTCCCGGAAAGGCGGTCGGTTCCCACTCGTAGCGTACGGTGAGGTTTCCGTACCGATCGAAGATGAGCTCTTTGCTGTGCAAGCGATGCGAGGAGATCGGAGTAAGGCGCACGCGGATCTCGTCGTCGCGCGACGTGATCTCGGCGGTCATCGCGATGTGCGCCCAGGTGGAGATCGGTATGTAGTCGGCACGCGCGTAGAGGCCGGGGTCCAGATCGTGACCGATCACGCGCTCGTCGAGCAGCGAACGGGGATGGTGATCGACTGGCGGTACCTCAGCCATCGCGATCCCCGCTTCGATATCATGGATGCTCGGCGTCCCGCGATCACCGGCATCCGCATGGTGTTCGGCTGCCAGGCGATGATACGGCTCACGCCGCCGCGTCAACACGTCGGCAAGATTGACCTCACCGCCGAACACCGTGAGTTCCTCGACCGCGCCCCCACGACGGGGGCTCACGACCGCGGAGAATAAGTCGGAGTGTACCCAGATCTCTTCGTGGCCGTCCCAGTCGAAATCCACCGTCTCGACCGCGAGCGGCTCGCCCTGGCGGAGGATTCCCTCGGCGCGTGCCAGGTGCTTCCAAATCTCGGCGCGGAGGTGGGGGAGATACAACCCGCCGAACACGCCATGCCAGTAGGCATCGTTACACTGCGCATGCCCCACGGCCCGTCGCACGTCCGCAGGTTCACCGCGTTCCCGACAGAGCAGGGACAACCGGAGCATCTTCTTGTGCATGCGGTTGGACTCGGGGTATTTCACGAGGAAATTCCGCCAGTGCGCTCCGCGAAGCAGGCCTTCCATGCTTCGCACTCGTTCCTCGCCGAGTTGCGCCTCGAGATCCTGCAGGCGATGCGCGGCGCCACTCGGCAATGCCCAGATCTCCATCTCGCGGTACGATGCCGACGGAAGGTACGCCAACCCCACGGAGGGGACGTCACGGCAAACGCGCCCGGGCGTACTGAGTGCGATCTCGCCGTCCTCGATCATTCGTCCCATGGTGTCGAGAAACGAGTCGAGCCAGCCCCGGTCGTAGACCCATTCCTTGGTGCCGGGCCAGCCCCCGAACTTCTCCCCGTCGTCGGCGAGTACGGCAACCCGGAACTCACGCTCGGCGAGCGAGCGAAGGTAGGCGGCCGTCTCCGTCGGCGGTCGGAACGGGACCAAGTAGCGAAGGCGCTCGTCGATGGGGAGCACCGCCAGCCCCTTCCCGTCGCTCTCCGTCACGAAGGGGCCGTGCAGCTCATCCGGCGTGAAGCCGCTCACGAGGAAGTGGCGGTCGTCGACCAGAACGGACCGAATCCCCGCATCGACGAGATCGGCGGCGAGTTCCGGCTCCCAGACCCGCTCGGTGAGCCACAGCGAATCGCCGTGCGAACCGAAGCGCCGTGCCACGGCGTCGCGCATCCACGCAATCTGGTCGATGCGATCCGCCCGTGGGATCGAGGCGAGGATCGGCTCGTAATATCCCGAGAGGAGCAACTCGAGTTTGTCGTCGGCGACGAGCCGGCCGATGAGGTCGAGATAGCGGGTGTCGTGTGTCTCGAGCCACGACAGGAGCGGGCCGGATACGTGGAGCGCAACCGGAAGAAACTCGCGTTCCGCCAGTTTTGTGAGGAACGGGAGATACACGTGCTCCACGTGGTCGGCAAACACGTGGTCGAAGTTGCCGACCGGCTGATGGACGTGCAGTCCGAAGACGAAGTCGATGCGATGCATGGGTTCAGACGAACCGGAGGTAGCGGGCAAGGGGCGCAAGTGCCGGAACGGTATCCCGCCGTTGTTGCCAAATGCGGAAGGCGTCCGTCAGCACATCGTAGGGGATGGCGGTCCGGAGAGATGCGATCAGATGCGCGAGGTCGAGCGCGCGACGTACGGTCGTCTCCGTCGCGTTGTGCTCGAGGTGTCTCACGGCGTCACGCAAGATCTCGACGGCGACGCCGGCCAGGGGAGTGCCGCCGGCGAGTTGCGTCATGGCGGTGTGATCGAAGTGGCGGGAGACGAGCTCTTCACAGATCGCCCGCGCGAGTCGGGCGTGGGACGGCTCGGGCAGCACCTCCGGTGTGACCACGAACGGTTCGGAGGATCCGTCCGGCCTCACCGTTGCCGTGTCCGGTGTCTCCGGGGACTTCGAGCACGTGACGGTCAGGCTATGCGTTCGCCCAGTGCGCTCATCACGGATGACGATCGGACCGTCGCCGTTCGACGGTACTTCCACGAGTCCGAAGCCCGGGGGCAGCACGTCCTGCGCCGGTACGCCGCGACAGGCAGCGAGTGCCACGCTCCCTGCCGCCACCGTGGGAACGGGAACCCGCGGTTTGCCTTCCCGGTAGATCGCGTCACCCGTACCGGCTGCCTTGTCGTTGCTCGCGGCCGCGCTGAGACGATCGCACAGCGCATCCTCCAGGCGAGCGGCGTGCGAGCCGGCGAGCTCCACAGCCCGGGCGGCGTACCGCAGCACCTGTCGACTCTCCAATCCGGCGATGTCGTCGAAGAACCACCCACACGACGTGAACATCCGGAGTGCATTGCGCTCCAATTCGATCAACTCTGCCGCGCGAATCCTCCCGTCGCCATGCATGTCCGGCGTGTGGTCTCGCACAAACTGCAGCGCCGCGGCGTCCCCGGCGCCTGCGACCTCCCCAAATGCATCGCGCACCGCCCACGGATCCGCGAAGTACTGCGCTCCCTCGTGCTCGTAGATGGTGTGGAGTTCTCCGGCCAGCCAATCGAGACTGTCACGCAACACGCTGCGCCATGCTTGGGACGAGAGCCGGTGCGGATGCATGCGGCATCCGCATGCATTGCGCCATCGCTCGATGCCGTGCTCACAGCTCCAGGACGTGTCGGGGACGATCGAGACGCTCGGAGGGGCGGTCGTGCGCTCCACGATCTCCGCACAGTTCTCGAGCCTCAACTGCGATCCCTGCTGCACACTGCGCACGAGCGATGCCAACGCCATCTCGCCGAAGGTGTGGTGATGCCCGAACGTCTCGCCGTCGGTAGCCACGATGAGTGGGTCACGCGTCCCCGCGACGAGCGCGCGCTCCCAACTCGCGGCGTCACGCAAGGCATCGCCGAAGGCAACAGCGTGTGAGGCAGCACCATCGTAGGCGAACACGGCGATCGAGCGCCCGGACAGGGTGTCACAGATGCCCCAGGTGCGGCCCGGTGGCAGCCCTGCCAGCTGGTGCGGTGCCACGAGCGTGAACCGAATCCCCTCCGTGGCCAGGACATCCAGCGTTGTCTCGTCCACCGCCGTCTCCGGCAGCCACATGCCCTCAGGGGGACGACCGAACCGCCGACGGAAGTCCGCGATACCCCACCGGACCTCCGTCGTGGCGTCGCGCCGGGAGGCGAGTGGGAGGATGCTGTGGTGATACGGGGCTGCGATGGCGTTGCCATGGCCGTGGTGACGATCGACACTACGCCCATCGGCGGCGACGATGGCCTCGTACACGCGTGGCGCCGCTTCCTCGAGCCAGTCGGCGAGGGTCGGTCCGACGTCAAAACTCATGTACTCGAAAACGTTCAGGAGATCGACGATCCGCTCATCCGAGTCTGTGATCCGAGCCGTGGTCATCGGCCCGTAACACTCGTGCAGAATGCGTTCGTTCCAATCGTGGAACGGATGCGCGGAGGTCTCCGCCGCGATCTCCCCGTACCAGGGATCGGCTCGAGGGGGTTGATAACAGTGGGCGTGCAGGACGAGCGAGCGCCGCATGGGGATCAGGCCGATGGCGCAGTCGGGTTGTTCAGGATCGCCTCCACGGTGTCGAGCACGTTCGGGAAGACGTCGTCACGCTGGCGCAGTTCACGCGCATCCCGGGCCATGGCCGCCGACGAGGCAGCGGAGTCGTTCTCGATCGCCCGCAGCATCCGGTCCGTCTGGTTGCAGTGATACCGGAAGCGCTGCTCGGCATAGTCCGTCACGGCACCGGTGCTGATGATGAACTGCCAGTCGGACGCCTGGGCCAAGAGGAGTTCCCGTGCCGCCTGCGCCAGCACTTCACGTCGGTCCGCATCGCCCACCGCGGAGCGGGCAACGTTCCAGAAGCGGTGCTCGAGCGGGTGCAGACGATCCCACGTCCAGCGCGTCTGGTCGTTGAGCCACATGCTGTGATCGCCGTTGGCCCCCCAGGAACCTTCCGAGAGTTGCAGGCGCGGAGCCGCACCATGGCGGCGCAGGTGCGCTGAGGCAGTCGCCGGGCGCACCGTCGGCGACTTCGCCAGCCGTCGGTAGCTCTCCGCCACGAAATCGATGCCTTCGAACCACCAATGCCCGAACAACTCGGTGTCGAACGGAGCGACGATGACATCGCCGACGCCCTGCTGATCCCGCATGATGTCTTCCAGCAGGGACGCGAAGTGGCGGCCATGCTCGCGCGTGCGCTCCGCCGCCGCGCCGAGCACGT
>JBDHJO010000183.1:0-11120 GCA_039586875.1 Gemmatimonadota bacterium
CTCGAAACAGGCATCGATAGCACGGTCCGTCCGGCGCCCCGAAAAGCGACGCTTGCCCGTCGAACCGGAAGACGGCCCCGTACGCGTAGGGAATGCCGAGCATCACGCAGGCGTCGTTGATCAGGTAGCGCGTGGGGAAGTTGTCGCTCCCGTCGACCACAATGTCGTAGGATCGCATGACTTCCAATGCGTTGGCCGACGTGAGGCGCTGCTCGTGCGTGAGGATCGTCACGTGGGGGTTGAGGTCCCGCAGGCGCTCCGCAGCCGACGTCACCTTATCGCGACCGACGGATGCGGTTCCGTGGACGACCTGCCGCTGGAGATTGCTCTCGTCGACGCGATCGGCATCCACGAGGCCTATCGTGCCGACCCCGGCAGCCGCGAGATACAGCGCTGCAGGTGACCCGAGGCCGCCGGCTCCGATGATGAGCACACGCCCCTGGGCCAGGCGTTGTTGTCCCTCGGGCCCGACGTGCGGCAGAATCAGGTGGCGCGAGTAGCGGAGTTGTTCGTCGCGATCGAGTTCGGAAGCCATGACACCAACAGAAGCGAGCGTGTGTCGTCTTCGACAAGTCTGGCGGACAACCACGACGTAGCAAAGGGCACAGAAAAAGCCGATTGAAACAATCGGCTTTCCGCGGACAGCCTAGATGGTAGTCCTACCCGTCAACTCCCATCAGCTTGCGACGAGAGCCTCTACGGCTGACTCCTCGCGCATCAAATCGGCCAAGCTGACGCTGGAGAGCATCTCATCCACTCTGCGCTGCAACTCGCGCCAGACTGGGCGGATGCTGCAGTCCCCGTCGGGGCCGCATCGCACGATGTTCACGCGATGCGCGTCGCAGTAGACCTCGAACGTGCGGTTCTCAGCGGCTTCCATCACATCCTTGACCGAGATCGACTGCGGATCCCGAGCCAGGAAGTAGCCGCCCTTGGCACCGCGCACACTCTGCACGAGCCCGGCACGCCGAAGCTTGAGTAGGATTTGCTCCACGTAGTCAGCGGGCAGGCATTCGCGTTCAGCCAGATCCCGCGCGGGTGTCGGCGATTCGCCGCCATCCTTGGCCAAGTGCAGCGAGACGATCAGGCCATACTCGGCCCAAGTGGTAACACGCATGATTCCCTCCTCCCCCCATCCCAAATATCCGATGTTGTTACTCGTAAAGCAATACTAGGACTCCATGTCCGGTTCCGGCGCGCCCCCTGGCACACCCGGCTCCGTCATGCCATGCGTATCTAGAATGGCGTCCATTTCAGTCGGAGTCAACAGTCCCCGCTCCTCGATCAGTTCGCGAACGGTGATCTGTCGCTCGAGCGATTCCTTCGCCAGTTCCGCCGCACGGGCGTATCCGATCCGGGGAGCCAGTGCGGTGACGAGCGCCGGACTGCGCTCGAGCCACCACGCACATTGCTCGGCGTCGGCCTCGATACCCCGGATACAACGCTCCGCCAGTGCTCGCATGGCATTCCCCAAGATGCCGACGGAGAAGAACGCATTGTGCGCGATGACGGGCATCATGACGTTGAGCTCCAACTGCCCGGCGCCGGCTGCCGAGGCAATGGTCAAGTCGTTCCCGATCACCTGATAACAGACCATGTTGGTCATTTCCGCCAGCACCGGATTGACCTTGCCCGGCATGATGCTGGAACCCGGCTGCACCGCGGGCAGGCGAATCTCCGCGAACCCGGTGCGGGGCCCCGACGCCAAGAGACGCAAGTCGTCGGCAATCTTGCCGAGGTCGAGAGCCAGTGCGCGGAGCGAGCCGCTGAACGCTGCGATGTCCCCGAGCGATTGCATGAGCTGCACGCGGTTCTCTCCCTCGCGCAGGTCGAGCCCCGTCAGCGCCGCGAGTTCCTCCACCATGAACCGCGCATACTCCGGTTCCGCATTGAGGCCGGTGCCGACGGCCGTGCCGCCGATCGGCAATTCCCGCAGCGCATCGGCGGTCTCTTCGATGCGGCGTCGGTGCCGACGGATCGTGTGGCCGAATGCCGCGAACTCCTGACCGAGCCGGATCGGGGTCGCATCCTGAAGGTGCGTTCGGCCCGCCTTGAGCACGCCGTCGAATGCCCGGGCCCGATCCGCAAATGCATCAGCAAGGTGGTCGGCTGCGGCGTGCAGGTCCGCAAGGTTCGCGAGCAAGCCCAGCCGGATGGCCGTAGGGATCGTGTCGTTGGTGCTCTGCGCCATGTTGACGTGATCGTTGGGATGCACGGGCACGTACGCGCCCCGTTCCGACCCGACCAGCTCGTTTGCGCGATTCGCCAGCACCTCGTTCACGTTCATGTTGTGACTCGTGCCGGCCCCCGCCTGATACGGGTCGACCACGAACTGGTCGCGATGCTGGCCGGCCAGGACCTCGTCGGCTGCCGATACGATCGCATCCGCCAGCGACGCGTCGAGCCGCCCGGTCCGCCGGTGCACGCGTGCCGCCGATCGCTTGATCCAGACCATCGCATCGACGAAGACCGGGAGGGGTCTGAGCCCCGACACCGGGAAGTTGGCCACCGCACGAGCGGTCTGTATGCCGTACAAGGCCGTTGCCGGAACGGCGTGCTCGCCAAGCGCGTCTCGCTCGGTGCGGGTCGCGCCCGGTAACGGGGTATCGTGCAGGTATGTCGTGTGCGTGTTCATGCGCCCCCCACGCTGTGTCGCCGGCCGGTACCGCCGCTCAGTCGGAACAGTCACCCAACGGATACACGAATCCGCAGTTGTCGCAGGGGTTCTTGCACCCCCAAGCCTTCGGTGAGACGGCGAACCCACACCGCAGGCAGGTCGGGCGAGGGCGAGCCGGGGATTCGGCGGCAGGCTGGTGGTTGGATCGGGTCGGCCCCGTCTGTGCGGACCGATCACGCATCCCCGGCGTCCGAGCGGCGTCACGCAAGGGGGAATGCCCCCGTCAGGAACGGGTTCGACGTGCGCTCCCTCCCGATCGTGGTTTCCGGACCGTGACCCGCATAGACGACCGTGTCATCGGGCAGCGTGAGCAGCTGCTCCCGAATGCTCTGCAGTAACGTCGGGCCGTCGCCGCCAGGAAGATCGACGCGACCCACGGAGCCGGCGAACAGCGCGTCACCCACGATGGCCACACCGTGCCCCACGAAGGCAACGCTGCCGGGGCTGTGCCCCGGTACATGCCGGACGCCGAATCGCAGTGATCCGAGCTCGAGCGCGTCACCGTGCACAAGCTCGCGGTCGGGTGGTGGTGGCGGGTCAACCGAGAGCCCGAACCACGCTCCTTGGGCCGCGGCACCGTCGTACAACTGCCGGTCGTCCGGGTGAAGGAAAATGGGGATGCCGGTCGCCTCGGCAACGCGCGCCACCCCTGAGACGTGATCGATGTGCGCGTGCGTGAGCCACACGGCTTGGAGCGTCACCCCCCGCTCCCGCACAATCGAGAGAATCCGATCGGCCTCGTCCCCAGGATCGATCAGCACCGCGATGCCGGAATCCGGCTCCGCCACCAGGTAGCAATTCTCTTGGAATGCCCCGTTTGGAATCTGGAGAACCTCAACCAGCGACAATGCTCTCCGACTCCTCGCGATCACGGAGTTCAGCCAAGTACTTCTCCACGGCGATCGCCGCTGTCGTTGCGTCACCCACGGCGGTCGTGATCTGCCGCACGAGCTGGACCCGCAAGTCCCCTGCGGCGAACAGTCCCGGTATGGATGTCATCATGTGGCTGTCGGTCTGGATGTACCCAGATGCGTCGTGATCGAAGTGCCCCTTGATGAGGCCGGAATTCGGCGTGAATCCGACGAAGATGAACACACCGCCGACCGCCAACTCCGAGTCGTCGCCGGTGACGGTGTCCTTCAACTTCAGACTCGTGACCCCCCGTTCGTTCCCTTCGACCTCGTTCACGACCTTGTTCCACACGACCTCAATCTTGGGATTGTTGAACGCGCGCTTCTGGATGATCTGTGATGCGCGCAGTTCGTCGCGGCGGTGGATGATATAGACCTTCTCGGCGTACTTCGTCAGGTAATCGGCTTCCTCGACGGCGGCATCGCCGCCACCGACCACCGCGAGAATCTCGCCCTTGAAGAACGCGCCATCGCAGACTGCACAATAGGAGACACCCCTCCCAGCGAATTCTTTCTCACCCGGCACATCCAACTTCCTGGGCGTCCCACCAGCCGTGATGATCACGGCGGGCGCGCGGTAGGTCTTGCCCAATTGCGTCGTCACGTGGAATCCACCGTCTTCCTCCTTCACAATCGCTTCGACGGTGTCCATGACGAACTCTGCACCGAACTTCTTGCTATGCTCGGCCATGAGGTTCGCCAATTCCGGGCCCTTCACGCTCTCGAACCCGATGTAGTCCTCGATCAGGTCGGTGTTGAGCAGTTCTCCGCCGGGAAGGCCGCGCTCGATCACGAGCGTGCGAAGCATCCCCCTGCCCGTGTACATCGACGCGCACATGCCCGCGGGGCCGGCCCCGACCACAATGACGTCGTAGCGATCCTGGTCCTGTGCAGTTGCAGACTCGGTCACGATTCCCTCAATCGTAGCGTTGGCAGGTTCCCTTGGTGGAACAGTGCTGCCTCCAGTTCCCTCCGGAACCTGACGGTCTCAAACTCGACGGCCGGCAGTTGCGGTCCGGCCAATTTCTCGATCGCGGCACCTCCCACAACGCGGACCCCATGGTCATTGTTCCGCGTTTGGTGCAGCAGGGCGGCTGCCGCCTGGATCAGTCCCTGTACGACCCGGGCCTCCGACTCATCCGGTACGGCCCGCCAGATGGTCTCGAGTTCCTCGTGTGCGTCCCAGAACCGTCCGCCGTTGAACAGCTCCACCGCACGCCGAGCGTGCCCGGGCCTGTCCACGACGCCAGGTCGGTACCGCCGTTCGGGCCGCTTTGGAGGTCGGCGCGGTGCCGAACGGTCAGCCACGCCACCTACACCTGAGCGACACTGATCCTCTACAGAACGGACAGTACCTCATCGGCACCCGGCGCCCCGCGGGCAGCAAACACCACTTCCCCGCCCCGCTCCACCAAAACGACGGATCGCTGGATGCGCTTCCCGTCAACCTTCAGTGCCCCGAATGCCCCACATGCGGCGCGCTCGGGGTCGCTCAGCAAGGGAAACGGCAACTTCAACTTGGTCGCATACCGGTAGTGCGATTGGACCCCGGCGAAATTCACACCGAATGGTCGCACACCGGCCTTCTCGAACTTCTTGATCTCATCGCGCACGGCGGAGAGTTGGCGGTTTCACCCAGGGGTGTTGTTCCCGGGATAAAACACCAGCATGACGCGCGAATCCTCGAGTACCTCGTGCAAGCGGTACGTCTTGTCGTCGGAACCCTCCAGCGCGAAGTCCGGTGCGGATTCTCCAACTCCGATCAGATCAGTCACTCGGTCACCTCTGTGGATCGTCGTGCTACGTGTAAGTGTTCGATCGCTTCGAGCCACGTCTCGGGCACCCTGATGCTGCCCAGCGGTGCGCGATTGGGCTCGCTCGTCGCGTCGCCGTGAAAGTCGGTACCGCCAGTCCGCAACAGGCCCAACTCCTCAGCCCACTGATCGAGCTCGGCGGCACGCTCGTCGTCATGGATGGGGTGCTGCACCTCGATCGCGTCCACACCCTGCGACCGCAGGAACTTCAGCGCCGAGCGTGATCCTCGTCCGCCGAGGTGCGCGGCCGACTCTTTGGCCACGAAGGCCGGCCGCCGCCAGCCGATATAGCGCTGGAACGCCTCCGGCACATCGGTCACGGCCCCTCGGCCGACCAGCGCACGCGCCACATGTGGCCGACCGACCGCACCACCGTCCGCCTCCGCCAATACCTCGTCGAACGTCACCGCGACCCCGAGCCGGTCCAACCGCTCCACCATCCGCTGTGCCCGCACGCGCCGCATCGCGCGCTGTTCTTCGAGGAATCGGGCCACCGGATCACTCCCAGCCAAGAAGTAGCCGAGGAGATGCATCTCACCCCAACGGGCGCGAACGGAGAACTCGCATCCGGCGATCACGCGAACGCCGGCGGCCTCGCCCGCCTTCAGTGCGTCCGGCACGCCCGCCAGCGTGTCATGGTCGGTGAGGGCAATGACGGCGAGTCCCGCCTCCGCCGCCGCATTCACGACCGCCTCCGGTGTGAGCGCGCCGTCCGAGGCCGTTGAGTGCACGTGGAGGTCGATCAACGCGCGAAACTCAGTTCCGCGCGCCGTACCCGACCTCCGGACTCGTCGCCGCAGGCTGCGATTGCCTGAAGAGTTCCGTGAGCCGAGCTTCGGGCAACTCCGTCAGTGCCGCATCCCACCGCCGGGCACCAGCCGGCGAATAGCGCGTGACTCGGCGCACCCGATCCGGGCCGGTGCCTCGCTCGAAGAGGATGCCGAACTCGTCGCGCTCGTACGGGGTGACCCGTCCCGAGGGGTAGACGTTCCACCGCTCCCCATCGACTTCGATCGTCCGCCGCGCCATCGTCACACCACTCCTTCCGGGAAGTTCTCGAGATCCTGTTTTACATCGGCCATGAACCGATCCGCGTCCGCGCCGTCCACCACGCGGTGATCGTACGACATCGAGAGCAGGCCCATGGTCCGGATCGCAATGACGTCTTGGCCGTCGTCGAGCGTGAGGACTTTCGGTCGCTTCTCGATCGACCCGATGCCGAGGATCGCCACCTGCGGCTGGTTGATGATCGGCGCACCCGCGAGCGATCCGAACACCCCGGGATTCGTGATCGTGAAAGTGCCCTGCTGCACCTCGTCGGGTGACAACCGCTTGGTCCGCGCCCGCTCCGCGAGATCCGCCACCTGGCGCGCGATGCCCAGCACGGAGAGCTCGTCGGCGCGCTTGAGCACGGGGACGATCAGACCCCAATCCAACGCGACGGCAATCCCGATGTTGATTGCCTGTCGGTAGATGATGGAATCGCCGCTGACCGATGCATTGACGATCCGGTGCTTCCGGAGGTTATCCGCGATCACCTTGATGATGAACGTCAGGTACGTCGGGTTCGCACCGCGCTCCTGGTAGCTCTTCTTGATGGACGCCCGGATCCCCGCGACGCGCGTGTAATCGATCTCGTAGAAGCTCGTGACGTGCGCCGACGTGCGCCGCGAGACGATCATGTGATCCGCCGTGAGCTTGCGAATCCGGCTCATCGGCACGACCTCGTCACCGGGCCACGCATCGACGGTCGGACGGACTACGTCGCCAGTCGGCGCCGCCGCAGCCGGTGCGGCCGCCGTCTTCGCGGGCGTCTGCGGCGGCGCTCCCCGCTCGATAAAGGTCAGGATGTCCTTCTTGGTGACCCGGCCGGCGTGCCCAGTCCCCGGAACGTCCCCGATATCGACCCCGTGCTCCGCGGCGATCTTGCGAACGAGAGGCGTGGAGCGGTGCCGCAACCGATCGGTCTCCGACTCGCCGGCGTCCGGACCGGAAGCGGGCGGAGGAGCCGTCGAAGGTGCAGGTGCGGGAGTTGCCTCCGGGGGAAGGGCGGGCTCGGCCGCAGGCGGCGTCTTCGCTTCAGTCGGGGGAGTCTTCGGCGGCGTCTCAACGGCGCCTGCAGTCGCATCGGTGTCGATCACCGCGACCACCGTCTGGACGGCAACGGTCTCGCCTTCGGTGACTTTGATCTCTGCCAGGACCCCGGCGGCGGGCGAGGGAATCTCCGCGTCCACCTTGTCCGTCGAGATCTCCAGGATCGCCTCGTCGCGCTTCACGGCATCGCCGACCTGCTTCAGCCAGCGAGCGACGGTCCCCTCGGCAATAGACTCCCCCATCTGGGGCATGATCACATCAACGCGCGCCATCTATGGTCTCCTACGCGGCTGTCCTCACAGCCGCTCGGTGCAATCAGCCAATCGAAGGAACCCCCACCCGGACCGGGCAAGGCGAACAGTTAAGATAACGGAGCGCGCCGGGTTTCTGCGAGAAGGGCTCAGTACGCGAGAAGGCCGCGGGCGGCGTCGACGATGTCGTCCGTCTGGGGCAAGACGAAATCCTCGAGGGCCGCGGCATAGGGAATCGGCGTATCCTCCGCCGTCACCCGGACAATCGGCCCGTCCAACCAGTCGAACGCGAGTTCGTTGATGCGGGCGGTGATCTCTCCGGCGTAGCCGCCGGTGCGCGCATCCTCGTGGGCCACCATGACCTTACCCGTCTTCCGCACAGAGCGGGCAATGGCATCACTGTCCATGGGGACGAGCGTGCGCAAATCCAGCACCTCGACGGACGAGCCGTCCTCGACTTCGAGGCGCTCCGCTGCTTCCATCGCCTTCCAGACCATCGCCGACCACGTGACGATCGTCAGATCCGAGCCCTCGCGGGCAACGCGGGCCTCGCCGATGGGGGTGAGAATCTCCTCGCCGTCCGGCAGCTCGTCTTTGATTCGCCGGTACAAGTACTTGTGCTCGAAGAAGATGACCGGGTCGTCATCGCGAATCGCGGCTTTGATCAGGCCCTTGGCATCGCGGACCGTGGCGGGACAGACGAGCTTGAGCCCCGGTGTGTGGGCGAAGCCGGCTTCCGGCATTTGCGAGTGAAACGGGCCGCCGCGGACGTACCCTCCGCTCGGGCCGCGGATCACGATGGGCGTTTCGAGACCGGCGCGGTAGCGTGCGGATGCCACGTAGTTGGTGATGATGTCGTAGGCGCAGGCAATGAAGTCGATGAACTGCATCTCGACGACCGGCCGAAACCCCATGTGCGCCGCGCCGGCCGCCGCACCCACGATCGCCGCTTCGCTGATCGGCGTATCGAGCACACGCTTCTCACCGAATGCGTCGCGAAAGCCCGCCGTCAGCTTGAACGCACCGCCGTACGCGCCGATATCCTCACCGAGCAGGAAGACCCGGTCGTCCCGGGTCATCTCCTCCCACAGGCCGGCGCGGATTGCCTCGAGGTAGGTGACGGTCGGCACGGGTCAGTTCAGTTCACGCCGGCACGGCTGCGTCGTACCCGGATGCCTGGACAGCCTGCACCAGGGCCTCGGTCCCGGTCCGGGCGTCATCGAAGTCGACCTCGGCCTCCCCGCCCTCCTGATCGACGTGCACGCCGAACACACCGTCCACGCCGTTGAGCGCATCTTCGACCTTCTGCCGGCAGTGCCCACAGGTCATGCCGGTCACCGTCAATCGTACTCTCGCCATCGTGTGACTTGCTCCGCTGTTGAGTGCCCGCCGAGGGGTCGGGTGGCCCTAGTACGCGCCCCGTGCAACGTGGCGGCTGTCCGCCTGCTGGTGCACAGCCGTCAGGAATCCCTTGCCGATCTTGTCGATCTCGCTCTCGCCCATCTGATCGGTACTCACGGTGATCCGGGTGTAGTGCCCCCCCTCCGGTTCCACCTTGAGCGTGAGCGTCCCCGTGGCGCCGCGAAACGTGCGCGTGCGCGTGTCGTGCTCGATCGGCTCGAGGCGTGCTCCGAAGTAACGGTCCGCCTCTGCCAGGACATCGTCCGGTGATACGGATGTGCGATGGAAATAACGCATGACTCAACTCGTCGAAGGAGTGAATGCCCGCAGCCGCAGGCTGTTGCTCACCACGCTGAGACTGGACGCTGCCATAGCTGCGCTTGCCACGATCGGGCTCAACAGCAATCCGGTCACCGGGTAGAGTACGCCCGCGGCAAGCGGGATACCGAGCACATTGTACACAAACGCAAAGAACAAGTTACCGCGGATCGTACGCATCGTGCGGCGGGACAACTCAATTGCCGTCACGACACCGCGCACATCACCGCGGATCAACGTAATGTCCGACGCCTCTATGGCGACATCCGTGCCGGTCCCGAGCGCGAAGCCGACGTTCGCCTGGGCGAGGGCCGGGGCATCATTGATACCGTCCCCAACCATCGCGACGACGCGTCCGTCGTCCTGCAGTCGCTTGACCTCTTCAGACTTGTCCCGCGGATTGACCTCCGCCAGCACCCGCCGGATGCCCACGTCGTTCCCGACCAGGTTCGCCGAGACCTTGCTGTCACCGCTGAGGAGGACCACGTCGAGCCCCATACCGGTCAGTGCGGCGACGGCCTCCCTCGCCCCTTCCTTGATCGCATCGGAGAGCACGATCGCCCCTTGCACGGTGTCGTTGACCACCACGATGACCGGCGTGCGTCCCGCGAGGACGTGTCGCTCGAGATCACGCTCGACAGAACCGAGCTCCAAGCTGCGCTCGGACGCATGGCGAAGGGAGATCACTTCGACCAGGAACTTGCCGACCACGCCCCTCGCCCCACGCCCTTCCATCGCTACGAACCGCTCGACGCCCCCGAGCGCGACGCCCTTCGCCTCGGCGGCCCGCACGATGGCCCTCGCCAGCGGGTGCTCGGACCGTGCCTCCACCGACGCGGCGAGCCGCAGCACTTCGGCTGCGGCGACCGCGTTGCCGTCGGAGCGCTTCGCTCCGATCACGTGCGTGACGTCCGGTCGTCCTTCCGTGATCGTGCCGGTCTTGTCGAACACCACGGTGTCGATCTGCTGCACGGCTTCGAGCGCCTCGCCGCCACGGATCAGGATGCCCAATTCGGCGCCCTTCCCCGTCCCGACCATGATGGCCGTCGGTGTGGCCAGCCCCAGCGCGCACGGACAGGCAATTACGAGGACCGTCACCAGGGCCACCGTGCCGTACACGAATTGGGGTGCCGGTCCAACAAGCCACCAGACCACGAACGACGCGATGGCGATCGCAATGACCACGGGCACGAACACGCCGGCGACCCGGTCGGCCAGTCGCTGCGCCGGTGCCTTCGTTCCCTGCGCTTCCTCCACGAGCCGGACGATCTGCGCGAGTGCTGTGTCCTTCCCGACGGCGGTCGTGCGGTAGAGGAACGACCCGGTCGTGTTCAGGGTGCCACCGTAGACCTGATCACCCGGCGCCTTGTCGACCCTCGTTCACGCTGGATTCGCCGGAATGGACCTCACCGTCAACCGGCAACGTCTCCCCCGGCCGGATCACGACGAGGTCACCGACCTCGACCGCTTCGATCGGGACCTCGAGGTCCTGCGTCCCCCGCTGCACGGTGGCGGTCTTCGGCTTGAGCGACAGGAGCCGCCGGATTGCCTCGGACGTATGGCCTTTGGCGCGGGCTTCGAGCAGTCGCCCCAACAGGATCAGCGCGATGATCGCCGCAACGGCCTCGAAGTACACGTCGGACGGCAGCCCGGC
>JBDHJO010000184.1:0-5630 GCA_039586875.1 Gemmatimonadota bacterium
GCAGTACCAGGCAGGCGTGGACTGCCGCCCGCGGGGTCGGGCGGCGCCCGCCTGCGGCGCACCTGCGGGTGGCTCTCACACGCGGATCGCGGAATCCGAATACGCTGGTTGGGTTTTCGGGCGGCAAGACTGTCCGTGCCGGTCTGCAATAGTGAACCCCGATCGCCAACGCCGGCATGTTCGACTCCTACTGTTCGTCCACGGTGCACGCGGATCGGGAATGCATGGGTCGGTGAGCATGCAGTAGTGTTCGTTCCGCCGGTGCGGGGATCGCCGTCCCCGTGACCGTGCCGGGGCGCGGGTGGCCACGAATACGGCAGCGTTTCCCGCGCGCTGTCAGAACATTCTCCGGATACGCGTGGTATTACTGTGAGAATGTTTGCCATGATTCGGTTGCCGCGTGCGGTTGGAGTTGCCGCCGTACTCGGTGCGTTTCCCGGTGCGCTCGGCGGCCAGTCCGGCTCCTCTGACCCCGCGCGCGCGGGCACGGTCACGGGGGTCGTACTCGACGCCGCGACCGGCGCGGCACTGGCCGGGGCAACCGTCAGGTTGGAATCGGATCACAGCGCCGTCGTCGTGACTCGCCAAGACGACCTCCGCTGGTCCGCCGGGGTCGCGAGCGTCACGGATTCCGAGGGGCGGTACCGATTCCACCGGATCCCGCAGGGTCGATACCTGCTCCGGGTTCGTCGACTCGGGTATCGGCCCGCAAGTGTGGTGGTCACGCTGCGCCGCGCCGCGCCGGTGCGGGTGTCCGTGGGGCTCGAGGTCGCCCCGGTGCGGTTGGAACCCGAGGAGGTCACCGCCTCGGCGGTGCCGTTCGGCGTCGATCGAATGGCGCGAGCGGGACCCGCAACCCGGTTGAGCGCCGCCGATCTCGAATCCCGCCGCCGTCTCACCAGCGATGCGCGCGTGATCACACGCGGGGAAGTGATCGAAGCGGTGCCGCTCGGCGATGTCGACCTGCTTCGGGCGATGCATCGGCTGCCCGGTGTCTCCACCCGAGATGACTACACCGCGGAGCTGTGGACCCGTGGCGCACCGTGGTCGTACACGCGGGTCTACTTCGACGGCATGCCGCTCTACAATCCGGTGCACTCATCGGGAATCTTCTCAGGGATCAACCCCGACGCAATCGGCACGGTGTGGTTCCTCCCGGGTGTGCGGGCTCCCTCGCAGGGCGGGGGAGCGGCGGGGGTGATCGACCTCCGGTCGCGGCCGGCGACGGCCGACGGTTGGTCCGGCGCGGTGGACCTCTCCGCCGTGAGCGCGCGCGCGACCGTCGACCGGCAGTTCGCGAACGGACGTGGTGGGGTGATGGTTGCCGCCCAACGCTCGTACGTCGACCTCGTGATGGGGGCCCTGGCCGACCTCACGGGGGATCAGGAGTTGCGCGTGCCGTACTCCTTCCTGAACGGCGTCGCGCGGGTGTCGGTCCCCCTGGGGAACGTGGCGGTGGTCGAGGCCAGTGGGCTCGCGGAGTGGGATTACTTGGGTGGCGACGTTCGGAAGCTGATTCGGGGCTCCACCGGGTCATGGGGCAACATCACCGGGCGCGTCAGCGTACTCGCCCCCATCGGAGGCGTCCTCACGACAACCACCGTCGGGGGCACGCAGTTCAGGGGACGCGTCGATCGCTCGGGCACGCCGGACCGGTCTCGTGCCGATGCGATCCCCTCGCACTCCCGCACGGACAACCAGCTTGGCTATGGCACCATCGCGACCGTCATCGAGCCGCTGACGGCAAACGATCGGCGGGGGTGGTCAGCGGGAATGCAACTGGTGAACTCGGAGCAGTACTACGACGGGCCACACCCGCGCCCGTACCCCTCCGACGTCGTATACGATTCGTTGCAACTCTACGAGCGCCGGTCCTCCCTCGCGCTCTGGGGCGATACCCGATGGTCGATCGGTGACGCATTCACCGTCGACGTCGGGTTACGCGCGGAGGTTGGTGACTCGGCGCCCAACGCCCCGACGGTGGTGCTCTCGCCCAGGCTGGCGGCACGGTACGCAATCGGGCACCGCGGGTGGGCTGTCTCAGCCGGATACGGACGCTCCTATCAGTTCGCGCAGGCGGTGGCACCGGCGGGTCCGGGGATCGGTCCGGACCTGCACCTCACCGACGTGTGGCTGTTGGCCGGAGACAGCGTGCCGGCCGTGCGGTCGGACATCGTGACGCTTGGTCTCGAGGGATGGCTGTCCGACCAGTGGACGGGGAGCGTGAATCTGTACCGACGACACTCGGTGGGCATGACGCTGCCCGATCCGACGCCGGGGCAGTTCACCAGTTCGCGACCGGTCTTTGTCCCCGCCCGCAACCGGGCTTGGGGTGTCGAGTTGTCCGCACGGAAGCTGGTGGGGCGGTGGACGGCGTCGGCGGCCTATACCTACGGCATCTCGACCGTTGCCGCCGAGGGGATGGTCTACCCGTCTCCCGCCGACCGGAGGAGTGCGGTGGACGCGACCGCACTGTTCCGCGTGACCCGATCACTGCGCGTGGGGGCGGCGGCGTCACTCGCCAGCGGTGCGCCGTTCACGCGGTTCATCCTCCAAACCCTCCCCTGCGACAGCCTGAGCGGCAGCTGCCCGCCACCGGCCGGCTATCTGGCGATCGAGAATCCGAATGCGGAGCGTGCACCGGCGTTCGCCACGGCCAGCGTCCTCACCGATTGGCACAAGGCGTTCCGTGGGTGGGAACTGCGGGTGTACCTCCAAGTCCTCAACGTGCTGAATCGACGCAGTGCGGTGACCTACGTGGGGTCGCTGGGAGCCTGTGAAGAGGCTCCGTCCGGTCTCGTCGCGCTCATCCGCGAAGACGGGATCTGCGATCTGTTCGACCGCGGGTTGCCCGTACTGCCATTCGTGGGGGTGACCGTCGCCTTTTGATGATGCTCCGGTGCAGGCCGCGTTCCGCGAGCACCGCAAGCCGCTGTTTCTCTACGTGGCACGGCTCACCGGTGACCAGGACATCGCGGACGACGTCGTCCAGGAGACCTTTGCCCGGCTGGTCACGCGGCCGCCTGCGCGGCTGGTCGATCTGCGACCGTGGCTGTTCACGGTTGCGACCCGGCTGGCACGAGACGAAGGCCGGCGGGTCCGTCGCCGCACGCGGCTCCTCAGCGCGAACGCGGATCGCCAACCCGTCGGCGATCCCCCGACCGACCCGGCGACGGCGGCGGTGCAGGCCGACCTGCGCGCGCGGGTTCGGGCGGCGCTGGCCGGCCTGCCCGAGCGAGATCGTACCGTGCTGCTGTTGCGGGAATCGGGGATCTCGCACCGTGCGATCGCGGAGGCGGTCGGCACCACGACGAAATCGGTTGGGACCATGATCGCCCGAGCCCTGGATCGGCTCGCCGACGAACTCGCACTCGATGCGGAGGACGCATGACGGCTCATCTTGAAGACGCCACACTCGTGCAATACCTCGATGCAGCGATTGCGGGGGAGGAGCGCGAGGCTGCGGCCCGGCACCTCGCGACCTGCGGCGCGTGTGCCGACCGACTTGCCGTCGTGCAGCGGCGGACGGCGCGACTCGCCGAGCTGTTGGCAGCCACCGACGTTCCCGTGTCCGACACGCTCCTGCGGACGCCGCGCCGCCCCGTACCGGTGCCTGCGCTCGCCGCCGCCGTCGTGCTGATGGCCGCAACCGCTGCTGCCACGGTGCAGCCGGTTCGGGCATGGGTCGTCGAACGATCCCTCGCGGTGTGGACGCTCGTGACGGGCGGGTCCGAGGCACACGGCGCCGCAAGCGCGGAACGGCCGGCCGATCCGGCCGCCACCGCCTCCGTGTCCTTTGTACCGTCGGGCCGGACGTTCTTCGTCCAAGTCGCGGTCCACCAGCGGGTCGGGACGGTCACGGTCGTGAGCGAGGCGGGATCGGCGGTGACCGCCGAGGTGCGAGGCGGCGGCCCGGAACAGCTGGTAGTGCTGCCGGACGGACTGCGGATCGACAACACCGATGCGTCGTCGGCGGACTACACCGTGATCGTGCCGGCCACCCTTCGCGAAGTCTCCGTCGCGGTCGCGGGCCGTGTGGTCGTTCGGCTCACGCCGGGCGGTGCCGCGTCCGCGTGGACCGTGCCCCTTGGAGCAGACGCCGCGGTTCCCTGATGTCAGAACGCGGCCCGCTGGCGCGTGGTAGAGAAGGGAACCTCATGCCTTGAACGTGCTGCGAGGAGGGATCGATGCGGGCCGTCACACACGCGGGACTACCACTTGCCGGATTGATCGTACTGGCGCTGGCGGCGGGATGCGATACCGCGACGGAGAGCGTCAACGGACCGGAGCCACGGGGAACCCGGGTGCTCCTGACCGATGCACCCTTTCCATTCGACGAGGTCGACCGCGTCGACCTGTACATCGTGAGCGTCGACGCCTCGACGGTGGCTGACAGCACCGACGCGAGTCGGGAGTGGACCAACATTGCGACGCCGCGCCGCCGGTTCAACCTGTTGGAGCTTCAGCGCGGTGCAACGGCGCTCATGGGCGAGGGTGCGTTGCGAGCGGGGCAGTACCTGGCCGTGCGTGTGGTGATCGATACCGATTCGTCATCCGTGGTGTATCGCGGTGGCGGACAGGCCACAGTCCAATGGCCCGTCGCCGGGGAACTGGCGCTGCACGCGCTGGTCGAGGAGCCGCTCGCGGTGCCCGACGAGGGCAGCGACATCGTGATCGACGTCGACGTCGGCAGAAGTTTCTGGTTGAATGAAATCCGGACCGACACGCTTTCGGGCCCGGGCACCGGGCCGGACTTCGTGTTCGTGCCGTGGCTCCGGGCGGTCAACGAGGCCGCCACGGGAGGCATCGTCGGACGCCTCCTTGGTGTCGTGCATGACGGCGGCACGCCTGAGCCGATCGAGAACGCGACCGTGAGCGTGTTGCGTGGTGAGGTGACGGCGAGCCCCGAGACGTGGTGGACGATCGCGACCGGGGCGACGGACGCCAGTGGCGAGTTCAAGATCGCCTTCTTGCTCCCCGGGAGCTATATCCTTCGCGCCACACCGCCGGGAGCGGTCCCGCTGAGTGCAGTCACCGTGTCGGACGTGCCGGTCACGGTGGGCATGAATACCAGCGTGCCGATGGAGTTGTCGACAGCGGCAGCCGCCACGCTCGAGATCGTGGGACCGAGCCAGGTGGAGGTCGACCGGGAGATAATGCTTCGCGCGGTCGTGTTGGATGCGAACGGGGACACGCTCGTGGGGCAGCAGATGACCTGGCACCACAGTCCGCCCAGCGGCGCCGACCTGTATGATCGGAATGGGGGGACGCCCACAGGTGAGTTTGCGTTCGTCAGAGGACTCCAGCCCGGCGTCGTATCGGTTGCCGCCTCGACCGCCGGCCTGTCGGCCTCGCTGTCGGTCACGGTGGTCGAGCCCGACGCCCAGCCCGTGCACACGGTGGAGCTCAGCCCGTCGGCGGCGACCATCGCCGTCTACGACAGTCTCACCATTGCCGTTGCGGCAAAGGACGAGTTTGGGAATGTCCTGCACTCCCGCGCCGTGGACTGGACGGTGAGCGACGCCGCGCTCGTCCAGTTCGCGTTCGTGTCGCCGGACTCCGCGGTGGTCATTGGGTTGGGGCAGGGCACGGCGACCGTCACCGCCACGAGCGAGGGGAAGAGTGGCACG
>JBDHJO010000185.1:0-11099 GCA_039586875.1 Gemmatimonadota bacterium
CGCGCACCGGGACACCGCGCACGCCCCCCGAGCTGTTCACGTGTTCAACGGCGAGGGCGACGCCCGCGGCCATCGGGCTGGAACTCGGGGCGAACAGGCCGATCCGGATGTCGGAGACGTCGTCCGGCGACTGCTCGATGCCGCGCGAACCACCGAATTCCACTGGTGTGTCGAGTACCCCGGCCGGCCGTGGCGCGGGCATCGCGTCCTCCGCGTAGAACGCCCACTCCCCGCCTTCGAGCACCGCCAATGCGGCCGGACTCCGGTCGCTGAATACGGCGTCGTACTCTTGGGTACCGGTCACACCCTCGTAACGCTTCACGGCTGCCAGCGAATCACGGATCAGCGCGCGGTTGAGACCTGCGTGCTCGATGGCGTCGATCAGCATCATCATGCCGTCGTACGCGTGAGCCGCGTAGGTTTCGGGCGCCTCACCATATGCCTCCGTGAACGCCTGCACGAACGCTCGATACCGCGGGTTCTCGCTGGTCGGGTTGTACGGATAGCCGGCGGCGACCTTGCCGGGGTTGGGCCCCGCCGTCGCGATGAACTCCTCCGTCACCACACGGTCGCTGCCGAGGAACCACTGCTGCATGCCGAGTTGGCGCATCTGGCGTAGGATGAGTGCGGACTCGCGCACGTTTCCGTACGTCACGATCGCGTCCACGTTCATTGATCGAATCTGCTCGAGTTGACCGGTGAAGAGCGTGTCGCCCTCCTCGTAACTCAACTCGACCACCAGCGGGTGTCCGAGGCGCGTCGCGGCATCCCGAAACTCGTCGATATTCATGCGACCGTAGCGATTCACCGCCCGCAACGCCGCCACGCGCTTCAGACCGAGTCGCCGGAACGTGAAATCCGCCAGCAGATAGCCCATCTGACGGTCGTCGGTGATGTTGCGGAACACCCACGGGATGTTGGTCTCGACGAGCGTGGGGTCGGTATCGGCCGTGTTGATGATGGGGAGCTCGGCCTTGAGCGCCGCACGGATCGCGATGTGCGTGTTCGCGCCGTCCACGGTTCCCACTATGGCCCAGACGGAGTCCTGGTACGCGAGCATGATGACTTCGCGGCCCGCCGACCGCCAGTTGCCGTTGTCGTTGCGGACCACGAGTTCGTAGGGGAGGCGGCCACGGTAACCGCCTCGCGCATTCGCCTCTTGCACGGCGAGCTGAGCCCCTTGGAGCATCTTGATGCCGATAGGCGCCAGGTACGAGGCGGAATAACCGTCCCAACGGGCCTGCCGCTCATTCACTCGCAGCGTCACGGCATCCGGTCCACCGATTGACTCCGATACCGTTCCGATGATGGGGCCCACGAGTCCGATCTTGACGGTAGTGAGACCGTCGGGCTCGGGGATGTGCCGACCGTACCCGGGGTACTCGAGGTCTTTTAGGAAGAACGTCTTGTAGGGATCGGTGAACCGGGCATAGGGGCGCAGCTCGTCGGGCGTTCTGCCGTAGACGCCGGTATCGGCTGCCGGCACCTGTGGCCGGTCGGCCTGTGCATGGGCTTCCCTCGCCAGTGCGCACGACGAGACAACGACAACGCCGATGACAGCCAGTCGCACGTGTCTCATCGCAGCCCCTCGTAGAAGTCCGTGCCGACGCCACGCGCCAAACCATGGCCGGTGCCGACCCAGACATCGTCCCCCAGAAAGGCCACGCTGATCACGAAGTGGTTCGGTAGGGTGAGATTGGTCGGAACGGCCCGAACCTCGTCACCGCCGACCATGACGTGCGCGGTCCAATGGTCGGCGTGTTCGTCGTCACGTTGGTACGTCACCCACGTATCGCTGGCGAAGTCCGCGAGGACCGCCAATCCCTTGTCGGTGGCGTTGTAGCTGGACGTGCCACTTCGTCCCATCGTTTGGTTGATGAAGGTGCTCGGCAGCCCGCTGTCGTGATCCAGGTACCCCCGCCAATTGCGTCCGTCGTACCGACTCAACCCGAAATAGGTCGACGCCCAGAGCACTCCGTCGACGTACGATGCCGCGGTGGTGATGACATGAATCAGGCCATCGTCCCGATAGAGGTCGATCTCCATCTCGCCATCAGGATCGAGGTAGTCCCTCCACGTTTCCGTTTCGACGTCCCACTCGAGTATGCCACTGCCCCACACGGCGAAGTACACTTTGTCCTCGGCAGCGGAGACGTTGTACGTCCACACCTCCTCCATGGGCGCGTGCTGTTCGTTGAACACGCGCCACTCACCCGTCAACTGGTTGTAGCGACTGATGCCGGCCGTCGACGCAATCCAGACGTTGTCGCCTTGGATATCGAGGCCGTACGAAACGTCGTTCAGCAACCCGCTGTTCATCTGCGTGAAGTGCTCGAAGTGTCCACCGCTGAACCGGGCGATGCCCTCCCCGAACAGCGCGAGCCAGAGATCACCGCGCTTCGAGTCCTTGGCGATGCCCATGACCACGCGCCACGGCAGCCCGTCAGCCTCGGTCCAGCTCTGCCAGGTGCCATCGTGGTAGAGCACCAACCCGCCCTCGGTGCCGATCCACAGGCTATCCCCATCCGGCTCCAGGAAGAAGATGTGGTCGTTCACCAGTGCGCCGTTGGTCGACTCGGAGGTGAACGATTCCCACGTGGTATAGACGTACGGCTCACCGGTGGGAACCGAAGCGTCCGATCCCTGGCCCTGCATAGGGGTTCCCCACATGCCAAAGAGCGCGGCGACACACCATATGCGAAGTCCCATCATCGTCATCACAGCGTCTTCAAGTACTCGATCAGATCGTTCAGCTCGGCCTTGGTCAGATCGTTCGTGCGACCGTGCGTGTCGTATGGGTTGTACAACGTCCAAATCTCTTCCAGCGACATCGCCCTACCGTCGTGCATGTAGGGCGGGGAGGCGTAGATGTTGGTCAAGTGCGGCACGTCGAACACGCCCTGCGTGTCGAGGTGCGAGGTCGAGCCGACGTCGTATTGATTGCGGTTGGTGAAGTACGGTGGTGCATGACAGAAGACGCAGCGCTCCGTGGGCTCGAGCTCGTTGCCCGAGCGGTCGTACCGTCGCTCGAAGATGGCCTTGCCGCGCCGTTGAGCGGGCGTGAGGTCGTCTGTCAGCCGGTGCCGATTGGGCGGACGCCGAATCGTCACGATATACCGCTCGAGTGCGGCGGATTGCTCGGCCGTGAATGGGTCGGAACGGGTGAAGAAGGCGGCGAGTCGCGGGCCACACTGCCGTGACAGGGTCAGATTCTTGCCTGTCCACTTGAAGGGGGCCGTGTCGTTGACACCGCGCAACGACCGGTTGTCCACGGGGTTCACCCCGAGACCGTCCGGCTCGATGTCGTATGTGATCCCGTCGATATGCCCGTCCGGATGACACGAATGGCACGCGAACTGGCGCCCGAAGGTGAAGCCGGCGTCGTGGAAGATGCGCTCGCCGTACCGCGCTTCGGTGATCTCGTCCGGGCCGCCAAGGTCGATCACGCGGACACGTTCGCGGGCAACCACGTCGATCACCGACACCGCGTCATCGAGCCCGTCGGCGACGTAGACGTACCGCCCGTCGGGTGACATCGCCATACCGCGTGGACTGCGCCCTACATCGATCCGCGCCACGAGGAACTCGGTGCTGGCACCGAGATGGTTGGGCAGCAGGTCGCGCCGGTCGTCGGGGGATGCCGCGTCCAGGAGCCCCCTGATCCGGGCGACGTCCAGCATCGCCACCTCCTGGACCCCGCCGCCGGTCACGAAGGCGTACCGGCTGTCCGGCGTGAAGACCACGTCGGTCGGATCGGCGAAGAAATCGTTGTACGTGTCGAGGAGGAGTTGGTCGACCCGACCGTCGGGCCACAGCACGCCGATGCCATTCGTGATGATCCACCCCTGCACGTTCCGGGTCATCGGCACGAGGTTCTTTGTCCGGAGCAGCGTGACGAGCGCGAGATCGCCCGACGGGGCGAAGGCAACCCCTTGTATGAGGTTGGCATCGGGAACGGTGATCCGCTGTGCGACACGGGGCCGGTCGGCATCGATGACCGTCACTTCCGACGCGAGCGGTGCGCGGAAGGCACCGTACCGCGGCAGGTGGTTGGTCACGTAGACGTGCCGACCGTCTGGAGATCGCTCGACGCCCCAGGGACCGCGGGATGCGGCGAGCCGCAACGTTTCCGTCCGGGTCGCCAGGTCCACGACCGACACATCGTACGTGGCCGTGTTGGCGACGTACAGGAGTGTCCCCGCCGCATTCATCGCCATCTCGTGCGGTTCGTCGCCGACGACGATGGTCGCCACGACGCGGAGGGCACGGACGTCCACAACGGAGACGTCATCCGAGCCGCGGTTGCTGACGTACGCCAGCGTCCCGTCCGGAGAGAGCAGCACGAAGTGCGGTTGCGTGCCGACGCCGACTTCGCCGAGCACGGTGCCGCGCTCGAGATCGACGGCGATCATGCTGTTGGACGCCTCGCAGGCGACGAGGAGCCGCCGGCCGTCCGGCGTGACCGCGAGATTCATCGGCGTCTTGTACTCGGTCCGGGGCACATCCTGCCACGCAGTGTGGTCGATCGCGGGCCACGCTGCGTCGACGTCGAAAGTGCTGCCGTGGATCCCATCAGTATGGCATCGTCGGCAGACGGATCGGTCCACCGCTTCCAGTCCCGCGTCGGCCGCTGCGACGGGATCGAGCATCACCGCGTCGTCCATGTACTCGCTGCCGGCACCGTGACAGCTCTCGCACTGCACTCCTTGCGCGACATCGAGGCTCGGCAGGACGCGGCCCGCCTCCACGCTTCCGCCTGTGGCGTGGCAGCTCAGGCACTGCGGTGCGGTCTGCGGGTCGCCGCGGATCCCGGTCGCAGTTGCGATCTCGCGCCCGCGCGGAGTGTTGAGTGTCGCGTACGCATCGGCGTGGCGTGACATGCGCCATGTGCCGTAGGCGCGGCTCCCAGACCGCGCGCCGTGGCAGCCGCCGCAGAGGAGCGCACCGACGAACTTGGGACCGGGTACCGTGTCACCGATGGCACGGGACGCGGGTGCGGGAGAGCCGCCCGTGCCCGGATGGGTGATCCGGCGTATCGCCTCGGAGAATTCGAATGGGCGCGGTCCCAGCACCGCCGTGTGAGAGCCCTTCTCCTTGTGACATACGAGGCAGTCCTGCTCCTCCGGCATGAGCAGGCCTGCGGCTCGCGCCCGTGCAGAGTCCCGCATGACGTCTGCGTCGATGTACGCGCTGCCCGGGCCGTGGCAGCGCTCACACTGAACCCCGTCCTCGAAGTGGAACGTCGGATCCCGCTCCCACTCCTCGGTGTCGTACGCCGTCGTATGGCACCCGAGGCAGACGCGGTTGGTCGTGGGGTCACCCCCGATCCCCGACAGCTCAGCGATCTGCCGCGCTTCGGGCATGGACAATGCCGCGAACGCCTGCGCGTGCTTGCTCAGGCGCCACGGAGAGTACTGGTCCGGGCCGTCGGGTTGGTGATGGCAGCCTCGGCAGGTCCGTTCTCCGACATACACCCGCTCTTCGCGGACCTGCTGTGCCGCCGCGGTTCCGACGGCCGGCAGGAGCAACAGCAGGATCCACACACGCACGGTCATGGAGCGGGCTCCGTGATCGGCTCGGCCAGCGAATCTCGATCCGGTCGATCCGGTCGGCGTCACCGAGCCCGAAATGCAGGCGTGGGTCGCCCTGCGAGAGGTAACCGGCCGTGCTCACGCGCAACCGCGTCTGCGTCAGACCCGCGGTGGTCACACGCACCCGCGCCCCGATCCCGTCGCGATTGCTCGCGGACCCGACGAGGTGGATCATGGTCCAGTGGCGCCGGTTGCCGCCATCATTGCGGAGGAGGCGCGGACGCTGGTTGAGGTTCAGCACGAGCACGTCGATGTCGCCGTCGTTGTCGTAGTCCCCGGCCGCCGAACCGCGTCCCACGAACTTCTCCTGGAAGTCCCGTCCCAGCAGGTGCGACACGTTCACGAATTGCCGGCCGCCGTCGTTCCGCAACAGCAGATCTTCTTCGCCGATCAGGCGGTGTGGGTGACCGTTCGTGATGAAGAGGTCCCCGTACCCATCATGGTCGACATCGAAGTAGTTCACCGACCAACTGGTGTACTGTCCGCACGCCGCCGCGACGCCGAGTCTGGCACTCATCTCCTCGAACAGGCCGCCGCCCAAACTCCGGTACACGCAGCTGTACGCCATATCAGGCACGATGATATCGATCAAACCGTCTTGGTCGACGTCCCCGAACTCCGCACTCATGGCCGACGTCGCCTCGCCCCGTTGGCCGAATGCCGTGCCACTCGGTACGGCGATGTCCGTGAACGTCCCGTCGCCGTTGTTACGGTAGAGGTAGTTCTCCATCCCATCGTTCGGGACGAAGATGTCCCAATCACCGTCGTCGTCGATGTCCCCCGATGCGACGCCCATTGCGCGCCCGTCGGGATTGTAGACGCCGGCCTCCCGGGTCACGTCCGTGAACGTGCCGTCACCGTTGTTGCGGTACAGCACGTCCGGTTGTCCGTGGTACGCGAGCGGGCCGGGAAAGCGCTGCGCGGCGTAGTAGTACTGGTAGTCGGGGTCGTATTCGAGGTAGTTCCCGAGATAGAGATCCAGGTATCCGTCAGCATCGAAATCCAAGAACGTGCTGCCGATCCCGCTCAGGTCGTTGGTGAGACCGGCCTGCGACGTAAAGTCGCTGAAGGTCCCGTCGCCGTTGTTCCGATAGAACGTGTTCGGGCCGTAGTTCGTGACGAACAGATCCTGGTCGCCATCGTTGTCGTAGTCCGCCGCGCTCACGCCCATGCCCAGCCCGCGATCGCCGACACCGGCAGCGAGGGTGACGTCAGTGAAGGTTCCATCGCCGTTGTTGCGATAGAGCGCATTGGCCAGCCGGTTGGCGTTGCGACGGCCCCGGACCCCGCTGAAGCCCTCGCGGTAGGCCCCGTTGACGAGATAGAGATCGAGATCGCCGTCACCGTCGTAGTCGAACATGGCGCACCCGGCAGCGTTCGACTCGATGATGTTGTCCATGTCGTCGTCGCCGATACTGTGGACGAAGGTGATCCCAGCCCGTTCGGTCACGTCGACGATCTGTGGGAGGCTTTGGGTGCTCGCCGCGTGCGGTGCGAGGCACAGGGCCGACCATATGCTTGCGACTACGCCGAGGTGCGATGTCCGTCGATTCACGGTGTGCTCCCCTCTGCATGGGACCCTGATTCCCAAACGGCGCCGAGGTCCGCCCACTCGATAAAGCGTAGCACGTCCCGCCGATCGAGATGCGCGTGGGCGGAAGCAGCGTCGGCGCGTGCCGTCGAGTCGCGTCCCAGCAGGAGCCGGATCAAGGGGCTCGAGCGTGCCTGCCCAGGTACGACGTACGGCCCGTCACCCGCTGGCTCGAGGAGCGCTGTGTACGCGCTGCGGAGGTCGGGTGTCGTGCCATCGATTACTCCGAGGATCGGTGCGACACCACCTGCAATGTGGCAACCCGCGGTGGCACAGCGCGCAGCGACGATCGGCGCGATCTGGTTGCGGAAATCGACGGTCCGGCGGCGGTTCGGGGGCTGCGCGAGATTCACCGCCGGTTTCGTGATCGCCGTAACCAGCCGATTGGGCGGCGACAACTCTCGGTCTTCATGACAGCCGATACACCCGCGATTCTCGTTGCCCATGACCCAGGTCCAGGCCCGCTGCGTGCGAACCGCGACGTAGTCCTCGTCGAGCAGCTGAAACGTGAGCGGTGTTTCCGCAGGCACGCGAATGTGGAACGACCCGTCGTCCTCCACCGGGGCGATGCCGACGATACGTTGGGGCTCCGCTTCGATGACGCGCACGTGCTTGATCGTGCCTCGCGGCGCGACCGATCGTGCCGGGTGCTCACCCAGACTCGTGCGGTAGCAGTCCAGGCAGTACAAGACGCCGGTCGTGGCACCCGGCTGCAGCCAATTCGATCGACCGCGCGTGGGCGGGCGAGGTGCCAGCACCTGTGCGTCGATGAGGTGCCAGTCCTCGTTTGCAAAGAGCAGGGCGGCACGCTCGCCGGACGCCGGATCGAGCCGGTAGATGGCAAACACGCTGTCAGGCGATGCGTGGCGGTACGAAGCCACGAGGCCACCGCCCGGGAGCGGCGTTGGGCTGTGAAAGACGCCGTCGTCCGACTTTCGATCGAACGATTGGTACGATCGCAGCGGGCGTCGCCACGAGACGAAAGCCAGGCGGCCACCGCCGAGCCACAGGAGGCGGTCCGACTCGACGAAGTACACGCGGTCGCCGGTCGGATCGACCGCTGCCATGTCGCGATATCGCGGCGGTTCGTGGTTGCCGTGGAACGGCATCAGGTCTGTCCCGTCGAGGTTGACGGCCTGAAGCGCAAAGATGCCGTCCGGCCCGAGATGGTCGTCGAAACGCTGCCAACTGCTGAATACCACTCGGCCGTTCGGGAGCACGGCCGGTGAGAAGTCGCTCTGCGGGTTGAACGTCAGGCGATGTACGGTGTCACCGTGCAGGTCGGTACCGTACAGCGCGAAGGAATCGTGGTCGGGCGCGGTCCGGGCGGCAAAGACTATCTGCGGTGTAGGTGCTGCATCATCCAGATAAAAGCGGGCGCCGGCGAAGACGGGTGCGATCCGCTGGCCCGGTCCGTCCGTAAGCTGCCGCTTCCCGGAGCCATCGGCGTTCATCGTCCAAATCTGCCAGGCGTCACCAGCCAGCCGCCTGCCCGCAAAAACGATCGTGGTCCCGTCGAAAGAGACATCGGGGTCACAGGCGGCGGCGAACTCCGGGGTGAGTACGGCCGGGTCGGTGCCGGATCGATTGAGGCGCACGATCCGGGCACCATCCACATATCTGTCGAGAGGTGTCGAGAGGCGGTCGCGATCCTGTAATCGCGGTGCCGCGGCGGCAGGGATCTCGACGACGATCAAGTCGTCGTCGAGGACGACGTCCTGGGCAGGCAACACCCCGATCCCCGGAACCACAAACGCCAACGCCGCCGTACCCAGAAGGACACTGACCGTCCGCACCACGTCGTTCATCCCAGTTGCCAGAAGTTCAGTCTGGAATCTACTGGCTCATCAGCCTCTACCCCTTATGGCGGCGTGAAGGAAGCATGAAGACGCCTTCAACTGCATGTGGTCACGGCGGTGTGGCGTTCGCGTCCTTGATGCCGAGGGGTGGTGGGTGCGGGTGGTCTTACGTGCGCGAGCGGATTGTGTTGGATTATAGTGACGCCGGCGGCTGCGTCCGGCCGCATCGGTGTGGGGACGGGAGGAGCATGACATGGCAGTACCACGCATGACGGGCGAACACGATGCCGCCGTGAGACGGGCCGTCAACGATCCGGACTCGGTTCCTCCGCACTCGTGAGCATCCATTCTCTCCGGCCGATCGCACACCCGCTCGCTGCGAGTGTATCCGTGCCCGGGTCGAAGTCGCACACCGCACGAGCGTTGTTGGTCGCAGCGCTGGCCAATGGGGTCAGTCACCTCAGCAACGCCTCTCCGGCCGACGATGTCCGACTCTTCGTCGAGGCGCTCCGAGCACTTGGCTTCACCATCGACTGGGACCCTGCACAGCAGGAGATCGCGGTCCACGGGCTGGGTGGCAGAATTCCGTCGCGACGCGGGTCCGTGTTTGTCGGCAACGCCGGAACCGCCGCGCGGTTTCTGACGGCGCTCCTGACCCTCGGCGAGGGTATGTGGGAGTTGGGCGGAGCGCCTCGCATGCGGGAACGCCCGATCGGCGCGCTCGTCGATGCCCTCACGCAACTGGGGGCAACCGTCAAGGCAACGGACGGATACCCCCCGGTGCATGTCACCGGGTCGGGGCTCGACGGCGGTGCCGCAACCGTCGACGGCACCGCCTCGAGCCAGTTCATCTCTGCCTGCCTGATGGTTGCCCCGTATGCCCGTCGGCCGGTCGAGCTCCGACTCACCAATCAGGCCGGATCTCGGCCCTACGTCGATCTCACCATCGCCGTGATGAGGGCGTACGGTGTCGAGGTGCAGCGCGAGGGATACGAGTCGTTCACGGTACCGCAGGGTCGGTACCGGTCGCCATCCACGTATGCGATCGAACCCGACGCGTCGGCAGCGTCCTACTTCTTCGCTGCAGCAGCGACGTGTGGCGGCACGGTGACGGTACGTGGGATGCGACGCGACGCGCTGCAGGGAGATGTGGCGTTCCTCGACTGCCTGCGGGACATGGGGTGCACGGTCACCGATACCGATGCCGGCTTGCAGATCTTGGGGGCCTCGACCTTGCGGGGTATCGATGTCGATATGGCGGATATCCCCGACACCGCCCAGACACTGGCCACCATTGCGCCGTTCGCCGCCACGCCGACACGAATCCGCGGCATCGCGACCGCTCGCGTGAAGGAAACGGATCGCATTGCGGCAGTCTGCGCGGAACTCAGCCGGCTCGGAGTGCATGTGGAGGAACACGCGGACGGCATGACCATTCATCCCTGTGCGAACCTCACGTCCGGCACAGTGCGCACCTATGGCGATCATCGCATGGCGATGGCGTTTGCACTCATCGGCCTTCGAGTTCCTGGGATGTCGATTGATGACCCGTCGTGCGTCGCGAAGACCTTTCCGGATTTTTTCGCCGTGCTCGAGACGCTACGATGATCCGGCTCGGGCTGCTCGGCTTTCCGGTGGAGCACAGTCTCTCGCCGCGCATGCACCGCGCAGCGCTTGCGGCGTGCGGGCTCGAGGGCGAGTACACGCTGTATCCCGTTCAAGAGGGCGATCGCGCCGGCCTGGACGGTGTGCTCGAGCAGGTGCGGTCGGGGACCATCCAGGGACTGAACGTGACGATCCCCCACAAACGGGCGATGGCGGATCTGGTGGATCGGCTGACAGCCGATGCGGGGGCGATCGGCGCGGTCAACACGGTACGGCACGCCGACGGGTGGCTCGAAGGTGAAAACACGGACGCGCGAGGTTTTCTGCGCGATCTTCCAGTCTTCCTCGACGCCCACGGCCGCGGTGCGGGTGGCGGGCAACCGGCACTCGTCCTCGGTGCAGGGGGAGCTGCCCGAGCGGTCACCCATGCGTTGCTCGCGTCTGGATGGCAGGTTGCGGTTGCCGCGCGGCGAGTCGAGCAAGCACACCAACTCGCCGGTCATTTTGCAGACG
>JBDHJO010000186.1:0-5556 GCA_039586875.1 Gemmatimonadota bacterium
GTGGCCGAGAGGTGCTCCCACATCGAGGCGAAGTGGTACCGGGCCTTCACAAGCAGCAGTTGGCTGTCAACCATGTGCATTCTCGTGTCGTGTCCAGGTTCCCGACGATCCACCCGATTTCTCCACCAAGTGCACGGGCCCGATCTCGAGGTCGTGCCCGGCCGATTTCACCATGTCGTACACCGTCAGTAACGCCACGCTGACGGCGGTTAGCGCTTCCATCTCGACCCCGGTCCGTGCCGTCGCTTGGGCCGTTGCCGTCACCTTCACCCCCGGCAACTCCGGAGCGAGGGTCGCCACCACGCGTACTACGTCGAGACCGAGCGGATGGCACAACGGGATGAGCTCGCCCGTGCGCTTGGCAGCGGCGACGCCGGCCAACTCCGCCGTTGTCACGACGTCTCCCTTCGGTCCGGAGTTTCGCTCCACGAGGCCGAATGCCTCGGCGGACATGCGGATGCTGCCCTCAGCCACGGCGGTGCGACGCGTCACGGCCTTGGCGCCAACATCGACCATGCGCGCCCGTCCCGTTTCGTCGAGGTGCGAAAGCGTCACAGGATTCTCTCGAGGTCCGAGGCCAGTGCCGCCAGCGTCAGTTGCGGATTCACATTGCCCTGCGCCGCCAGACGGGCATCGTCCACCCGCTTCAGGGCCAGCAGCCGGGCGTTGACCTCAGCGGCGTTGTTCCCGGAACGCATCACCTCGGCGCGCAGCCGCACCGAGAGTGCGTCCAGCATCCCCGTGAAATCGCCGCGAGCTGACCAGGCCTGTTGCCTCAGCGCCAGTGGGAGCCAGGCGCGTTGCCGCTTCCGCACCGCGGTCAGCAAGTGTTCGGCGGACCGGCTCAAGCTCTCCCCGTCATCGGCATCCGCGGCGAGCAACCGCCCTGCGCATCCCTCGGCAAGGAGTATCCGCCGCTCCAACACTTCAGCAGCGGTGTCGGTGTCGAGCTCCGACTCGGCGAACGCGCGGACCTCGTCATCGGTCACGCGCCCGACCCGGATCGCGACGAGTCGGGAACGAATCGTCGGAAGTAGTGCGTGCTGATCCGCAGCGGTCAGAATGATCGTGGTATCAGCCGGGGGCTCTTCGAGCACCTTCAGGAGGGCGTTCGCCGCCTCCGGACTGGCCTCCTGCACGATGAGCCGCTCGGCATCGCCGAGGATGAAGACCTTCCGGCTCCCGGAGAAGGGCGTCACCCAGACCCGTCGGTTCAGGAGTCGAACCGACGACAGCCCATGCGCAGCCGTGCCGTCCGGACGCTCCCAGAGCCCGGTCTTGCGCCGCTCATCGAGCACGCCCGCGATCGCCGCGGCCGCCTCTTCGGACTGCTTGTCCGGATCGGCAGCCTTCGGCCGCGGGATAGGCACGAACCAGTGGCAGTCGGGGTGTCCAAGCTCCCCGACCTGATGGCAAGACGAGCACGTGCCGCAGGGTGCGCCCGGCCCACGCTCACACAGGAGGCCCTGCGCGACCCAGAGAGCGAGGCGCTGCTTGCCGACGCCGCGTGGTCCGGTCAACAGGGCCGCTTGCGGGAACCGGCTGGAGGCGAGCACGCCACCCAGCCGGTCCAGCAGTGACCGATGACCGTAGATCGGTCGAAGACTCATGGCCTCCAATCTAGTGAGTCGCGGGGTTTCTTGGTAGCCGTTTTCTTCTAACGTGTTGCCGTTATTTGCGTTATCACGGGCGCTCATACTGCGCCCGGCAGCCGGCTTAAAGCGGTGATTGGGCTGCTGTTTCGGGAAATGTTCGTGATCCCGTGCGGGTGCGCCGCTCATGCTTGCATGCCCAGTCGGCTGCGACATACTTCCCTACGATTCGAAACGGGTGCGGAGTGATGGGTGAATCGGGAGAACCGGGAGACGGATCATGGCCACGAAGCTACCCGTACGGCGGCAGGTCGCCGTGCTCGCGTCCATCGGATTGGTCGTCATGAGTTGTGAACCTGGCGCCGACGTCCTGATGACCGGTGGGCGCGTTTGGACGGGCCGAGCGCCGGGGAGGGCGGCGACCCCGCCGACCGCTATTGCCGTGGCGGAAGGGCGCGTCGTCGCTCTGGGCACTGACGCGGAAGTCACTCGCCACCGCGGCCGCGACACGAGGCACATCGATCTCGCCGGGCGTCTGGTGGTTCCGGGACTGATGGATGCCCACACACACTTCATCGAGGGCGGCTTCACGCTGGCAGGCGTGCAACTCCGCGACGCAGCGACACCCGACGAGTTTGCGAGACGGATCGGCGAGTATGCCCGCGCCCATCCCGGATCGTGGATGACGGGGGGGACGTGGGACCACGAGTTGTGGGGTGGCGAGTTGCCACGACGCGAGTGGATCGACTCCGTGACGCCGGACACCCCCGTGTTCGTGACGCGGCTCGACGGACACATGAGTCTCGCGAACTCGCGGGCGATCGCCCTCGCCGGGGTCACCGCCGCGACACCCGATCCGCCCGGCGGGACGATCGTCCGGCGATCCGACGGTGAGCCGGCCGGGGTGTTCAAGGACGCTGCGCAGGATCTGATCTTCGAGGTGATGCCGGAGGCGTCAGATGAAGAGCTCGACCGCGCCCTGGATGCGGCGGTGGCACAGGCCGTTGCCCGCGGCGTCACCATGATCACCGACATGGGCACATGGGCCGGTCACGAGGCCTACCGACGGGCGCATGCCGAAGGCCGCTTGCCGATCCGCGTGTATTCGGTCGTGCCAATGGTGACGTGGGAACGACTGGCGACGTATGTGGAGCGGGAGGGCAGGGGGGATCAGCGCCTCTTCTGGGGCGGTGTCAAGGCGTTTGTCGACGGATCGCTCGGGTCGACCACGGCGTGGTTCTACGATCCGTACACGGATGATCCGTCCACATCCGGCCTCATGGTCACGGATACCGCCCAGCTCCGGGCGTCCATCCTGGCGGCGGACGCTGCGGGCCTGCAGCTGATCGTCCATGCCATCGGGGACAGGGCCAACGACTGGCTCCTGGACGTCTTCCAGGAAGCTGAAGCGACGAACGGGAGGAGGGACCGACGCGCGCGCATCGAGCATGCGCAGCATCTGCGGACTGAGACGATGCAGCGCATCGCTGCGATGGGGGTCATCGCGTCTATGCAACCGTACCACGCGGTCGACGACGGACGTTGGGCGGAGAAGCGCATCGGTCCGGAAAGGAGTCAGGGGACGTACGCGTTCCGTTCGCTCTTGGATGCCGGTGCGCGCGTCGCGTTCGGCAGCGATTGGACGGTGGCACCGCTCGATCCCATGCTGGGGGTCCACGCCGCCGTGACAAGGCGCACGATCGACGGCGCGCATCCGGACGGGTGGGTCCCCGGGGAGAAGATCTCGGTCGAAGAAGCGCTGCGGGCCTACACGGCCGAGGCCGCGTTCGCCGGGTTCTTGGATCCGGATTTGGGGACATTGACGGAAGGCGCGCTCGCGGATTTGGTCGTGCTCTCGCGCGACATTCTGTCGATCGACACAGGCGAGATCGAGCGCGTCGCGGTCGACCTCACCATGGTCGACGGTGACGTCGTTTACGAACGTGAGGGCGCTGCGCCGACACCGTAGGGGAGCCCGCTGAGTGACGGTGGCTGGCCGGCCCTCTCTCCCTGGCACCGGCTCGCCACCGTCCGGCGTGGTCCGACGCGCAGTGTTCGGCGCGCGACCACCCGTCAGCGCCCAGGATTTACCACTTTCCCCAGGAACAAGATTGTCCCCGACAATCGTTCCCGAATGGCGACGAGGAACGGTCTGTCGATGAGAATGATCGGTGGAGCGCTGGTAACGCCCACCTCCACCGACGTGGCGGCCGCTGCTTCGGTACCCTCCTCGTTCACCTGCACGAAGGTCTTGTGCTTGACGGCGCTGATGTAAGCATCGGACCGCGTGACGAGGTTCGAGAAGTCCGCCACCGTAGGCTTGAAGGCCTCCGCCATGCCCAGCGCCTTGAGCACCGCGCTCAGCTCGATCTCGTACTCGAGCGTGTATTTCGGCATCGAGACCTGGATTGTCGTGGAGTCCATCGCACCGACCCAGCTGTTCCACTGCGACTCGGTGAGGTCGGCCGAGAGCTCCGTGATGCCGGCCGGGTCCGTCGGGTACACGATCGTCATCGCCCACGCACCCCCACCATACGGCAGCTCGGCAACCGTGATAGATCCGTCCATGTAGGCGCGTACCGGGGTCTCCTCCCGCGACATCATCCGCACCGTGGCGGTGGAACCGTCCACGCGGTGAAAGGGCGCATCCCGCGTGCGATCGGTCTCGAATCGATGGGTCCAGGCGCCTTTGAAGTAGATCGCGTTGATCAGGAACATCACCGTTAGCGGGTCGATGGGTGATGCAACGATCTCGTCGATCCGACCGGCAGTGTGATCGCGCACCCAGCCGTTGATGACATCGGCCGCTCCCGGCGCATCGAAATCCATCGCGGTCACGTCGGCGCCGAAGTACTGCGTCATGTTGTCGAGGAACGCCGTGACGACCGTGAGGTCCTGCCGGTACCAGACCGAGTTGGCCAGTAGGAACTCCACGGCAGGGTCGAGGTCACGGAGGAGCCCAATGAGGCTCTGATATGCCTCATTCACCTCATTCAAGGACATCCCCTGCAACTCGAGGGATTGCTGCATCGAGTCGCGCGTCGTCCCGGCGGCGCCGTTGTACGCCATGCCGAGCGCCATCCCAACGCTGACGGGTGAGATGAACACGTTGGCGTCAGCCGGTTCCTGGCTCGCTATTTCCCGGAACAGCTTGAAGGCAAAGCGGTTGTCAGCCTCGACCAGCTTCGACTCCGCAACAGTGAGCGTGCGTGGGAGCTCTAGGATCGGGGCTGTGCCGTCACCGCATGCGATGAGGGCACCGACGAGCACGGCGTAGATCGGCCGGAAACCAGTCACGCATCGTTCCTTGTTGTGTCCACTCTTGGATACCCCGACGACTGTCGCGGGGTCACCTGGTGGTGCGCCGCGGCAGGTCAGCGTGCGCGCCAGATCGCCCACTCATCAATGACCTCCTCGCCGCGCACGACCCAGTAGCGGTCGAAGCACGCGGCAGTGAGACACGAGTGGTTGGGGAGGATGCGAACACGGCTTCCCACCGGCATCGTCCCATCGAGTATACCGTGTTCCTGGCTGACCGACCTGGCACGGATCGTCTCATGCAGGCGGCCGGTCTCGTAGTCCGCAAATACCTCGCCCATGGTGTCCGCACGGCCAGTGTCTTTCGACAGTGCCAGCGCGCCGGCATCGCAAACGGAATGATCGGCTCCCGCCTGGCTCGAGATGACCGTTGCCAGTACGGTGACGGCGCAATCGGTGACCGCACAGGATCCGAGCAGGACCTGGGTGTGATCGAAGAATGCGTAGTTGCCCGGTCGGATCTCGGTGATGCCGTGCAGGTGATCGACCACTTGCATCGCAGGGGTCGAGCCGATGCTGATGGCCGGCGCGGCCACCCCGTGACGGTCGAGCGCCTCGGCGAACGCCACCATGGTGTCGCGCTCCTCACGTGCCGCCGCGAGAACGTCCGCGGGCGACGGACCGTAGTACGCGTGACCGGAGTGCG
>JBDHJO010000187.1:0-5552 GCA_039586875.1 Gemmatimonadota bacterium
AGCGCCAACACCCCATCGGAGGCTGTGGCCAGAAGCTGGGAGCTACTGACCGCTGAGTCAGCAAGCGGGTTTGCGCTGGCGTGGTTTTCGCTCACCGGACCGCAGTCGCCCCTTCCTGACCAGGTGGTCAGGGAAATGATGAATTCTTTTCGCGAGGTTGTCCGCACATCCGTGACAACGCTGTTCGATGAGCTCAGCGTCGCACTCCGTATCCCGATCCCGGAGGTCGCTGAACTCCTGACGGGTGTGATTGCTGGAATGGGGTATCAGCTGCTGCGCACCGAGTCGCCCGAGGCGTGCGAGAACGCGTACGCAGCGGCCTGGCTCGGTATCTTTTCGCTGGAGGCGTAGTCCCGCGTTACCGGTACCGACCTCCGCGTTTGCGCCCACCGCGAAACTGACGCTGGCGACTCAGGCGATCGAGGACCGTCTCGAGTTCCTCAAAGCTTGCTGCTCGCCCGACCTCCTTCCGCCCGCGTACGACACTGAACGTCAGTGGGAACGGAACGTCGGGAAGGTCGGCTGCGCGAAGGCGGCGGGCCTGTTTCTCCCGAAGCCTGAGAGACGCGATGGCCCGCCCGCCCTCGACCCGATACTCGACCGCTACGCGATCGCCCAGCACGGTGGCCGACGACGGGAGGGAATCGAGTCGGGCCCGGTCCTCGCTGCTCACGATCTCGTCCACGGCGAGCGTCAGGGGTGTCTCGAGGAACTGCTCCCAGCTGGTGACCGAGCCCACCTGATCGACGAGCAGGTCAAGCACGCGCCCGCGCGCGGCATCGCGCATGGTACCGCCCGACCGACGCCAATACTCATCGAGCCGCCGCGCCGCTCGCGCAATGCTCGACCGATTCGGGTGCCGACTCTTGCCCTCCATGACGGCCCGGGCCATCGCCTCTCGCGCCTTCGGGAGCAACGCAGGCTCCAACTCACCCAGAAGGGGCTGGCGCTGCCTGTCCAACACGAAACCGTGGTACTCGACGGTCTCGACCTTCGCGAGCCCCTCACCGCGTCGGAATTCCCGAAACTCGACATCGGGACTCTCCCGGCCGGCATACCGCTTGACCGACGTGAGGGGGAGGTTGGTGCCCTCGATTGCCCCACGCGGCACGCCAAAGCGATCCGCGAAGTAGCGAATCGTCCCGGCGACCGCCCCATGCCGTTCACACATCGATGAGTCCGAGAGCCGTACGCGATCACCGCGAGCCGTCTCCCCGTCGATGGTGAGATCGAACGGCATCACCTGCGCAACGAGATCTTGGAACCGTCGGAGGACAGCCCGGCCGGCCACGGGGAGACGCTCCGGCAGCGGCCGCTCGATAGTCCGGTACACCGACGCCATGCCGAGCGCGATGTCCTCGATCGCCTTCACCAGCACGCCGCGATCGTTCGCCCAGTCGTCGATGCTCTCGTCGAACAGATGACGCGGCAGCCCGTACACGTGCCCGAGCATGCCGTACTGATTGACGGCCTCCGCGTAGAGATTGTACGCCGTGAGGTGATCGCTGCCGTACACCACCACCCCCGTCAAATCCGGCTCGTCTCTCGTCATCCGGTGCAGTGAGTCGACGCTGGCGGCGACCGCTACGAACGGCAGGAGATCGTCGTCCGCGTGCACCAGGAGTTCGCCCCACGGACGATCCACCGGCATGGCTTCGACGTCCTTTCCGTAACGCGTCAACCGACCGTCCGCGACGATACCCCTAGCCGTGAGCCCCCTCACCGCCTGCCGGTACGCGCGCCGATCCAGCGGCACGGGAAGATCGAGATCCCGCAGATCGACACCTATGGCAGCAGCAGTCAGGGCAACCCGCTCACTGTCGCCCGCCAGTTGGAACGCCGGAGGAACCGGCACCAATGCGAAGAAATCGATATCGCGGTCAGTGAGGACATACACCCGGCCGTTGGCGACACGCCCGTGCACGCGACCCGCCATCTGGAGGATCTCGTTCGGCCCCAGGTACTGTCTCGAAAGGATGTTGCGTCCGCGGTCGACGGTGTTGGCGTAGCACGCATCGTAGATGACGACCGTATCCAGGCCGTGGATGTTGAGCGCCGACTGTCCTGCCTGCGTCATCGCCAGCAGATAGGGCTTGTCCGCCGTGCCCTCCAGAAACGGTCGCAGCACGCGTATGGGCTCGCCACCGTGATAGAAGGCAGTCCGAAGCCCGGACCACCGCATCCCGATCTCCCGCGACGCAGCCTCGACCTCAGCACGCGTCGGCAGGAAGACGGCCACCCCTCGTTCCTCTCGGATCACGCGCCGCAGGAATCGCTCGTCGAGAAACTCGAGCGGTCGCTTGACCCGCGTCTCGACCACGGCTGCAAGCGCCGGATCGAACGCGGTCGTCTCCAGCACCTCCGCGGATTCGAGGTACCGCGCGTAGAACGACGGGTCGACCGTTGCAGATAGCCATATGAACCGACACCCCACGCGCTTGCCGAGTGCCAAGCACAACTCGAGTTCCGCAGATGTCTGGTGAATCTCGTCTGCGACCAGCGTGTCGTGCGAGCTGATGAGATCGTCCTGAAACCACCGCCGGGCAATGCCCGTCGTCACGATGACGACGTTCCACGTCGGGGTCTCAGGGGTCGCCTCACGCTCCCGATTGACGACGCCGACTCGCAGCGGGCGCTGCAGGATCGTCTCTGCGATAGGGCGGATCGCCAGCGTCTTCCCGGTCCCGGTGCTCGCGACGATCCCGAATCCACGGCCCGACCCCGCCAACCGGCGCACATCATCGCCGTGTTGGCGCTCCAGCACCGTCGCGACCTCCAGCCGGCAGGCGAGCTCAATTGTCTCGCAAGCAGCCCGCGTCGGCGCGATCACGATCACGCGACCCGTCGAAGGCTCCGCACGACGGAATGCCTCCGGATCAGGCGGCAGATAGTGATCGCGGATGGCGGACCGAATGGTCATCGCCGTTGCACCTCAGGCTCGTCACTCACCCAGGCAGATTCCCATCTCCCGAGCTGCTCGTACCGTATCGGAATCCAGGGGAACCTGATTCGGCTGCCCGGTCACCGCATCCAGAGGAACCAGAAGCATATCCGGCGGGTCGATCGCCACCATGTGACCGAACTTCCCCTCGGCGACCGCGCGCACGGCGGCTGCACCAAACCGCAAGCCGAGGAGTCGGTCCCACGACGTTGGCGATCCTCCGCGCAAGAGATGGCCGAGCGTGAGTGAACGCGTCTCCTTGCCCGTCCCTTCCTCGATTGCTCGCGCGACGGTATCTGCCACCCCGCCCAACCGCTCGACCCCACCGACCGCAGCGCCTGCCTGTACCGTGACGTCGCCATCCTTGGGGAATGCCCCCTCGGCGACGACGACGAGCGAGAAATGACGCCCCATCGCCTCGCGACGCCGGATCTTCTGGAACACCGCCTCGATGTCGTAGGGAATCTCCGGGATCAGGACCACATCGGCGCCGCCGGAAAGGCCTGCGTTCAGCGCGATCCATCCCGTGTACCGCCCCATCACCTCGACCACCAGCACGCGGTCGTGCGACTCGGCCGTGGAATGCAGTTTGTCGAGCGCATCCGTCGCCGTCTCAACGGCCGTGTCAAACCCGAAGGTGATCACCGTGCCGGCAACGTCCCGATCGATCGTCTTGGGGATGCCAACCACGGGAAGGCCGAGCTTCCACAGCTGGTAGGCAATGTTCAACGTTCCGTCACCGCCAACCGCGATCAACGCGTCGAGGTCGAGTTGCTTGAAGGCTTCGAGTACCTCCTTCGAGCGATCCACCTCCGTCCACGTCCCGTCGGTTTGGAGCGTCGGCCACTTGAACGGGTTCCCCCGATTCGTCGTCCCGAGGATCGTGCCCCCCGTGTGGACGATCCCCCTGACCGTATCGCGATCCATCGGGACAACACGTGCCTGGCGGAGGAGCCCGCCGAACCCTCGCCGTATCCCGAAGACCTCCCACCCTCGCCCGATCCCACTGAGGACGATGGCCCGGATTACGGCGTTCAACCCCGGCGCATCACCCCCACCGGTAGAAATGGCTATCCGCATTGTGGTCGACTCCTACGAGTGTGCACGCGACCTGAGTATGGCCATCACCTCACCCGGATGTGCGTGCCGGCCAAGCTCTCGCTTCGAGAACACCAGTGCACCGTCGAGCATCACTTCGAACACCCCACCCGACGATTCGATGAGTTGCACCTCCGCGCCGGAAAACTCTTCGACGATCTCGGCCTCCAAACTGGAAGCCCGCGGCAGGTACCCTCACACGCCGCAGTATTGAATCGATACGCGCACGGTCACTCCTTCCATTGGTTCCCGCGAAAACTACACGACTCGGCCGGGTCCGCGCCCGCTGCCGGTCCCCCTCACACGGAAGATTCCACTAGATTGCCTGCCATGCCGTACCGCTTTGCCGTCACGCAGGCCCTGGTCAGCGTTCTGCTCGCCACCTCCAGCCCCGCCGCGCTCCAGGCGCAGGTCGCTCAAGGTAGGCAGGTGGAGCTGGGCATCCTCGGGACGTACACGAAGTACGACCAGACCATCGGCCTCGATGGCGCGATCGGCGCCGGCGGGCGCCTCGGTCTCTTCCTGAACGGGACCTTCGCCATTGAAGGCAGGGGGGATTTCACCCGTACGGATGTCACCGCGGATGGTGAGCGGGCAGAGGCGACGCGCCTGAGCGGGACCTTCTACGCGTACGCCCCTCGCACACCTGCAGGGCGCTTCTATCTCGGCGTGGGGTACACGCGGTCGGTGTACCGTGGTGCCTTCGACGCGGACAACAACGGTGGCCACGTCATCCTCGGCGATCTCCTCTCGCTCGGCGGGCGGGCGGCCCTCCGCTTCGAAGGGCGACTCGACTACACCCCGTCGTCCAAGACTGTCGATCCGACCGCACGGGCGATCGACATCGGTGCGGCAGCCGGCTTGTCGATCTTCGCGTTCGGCGGCCCCCCGCGCGACACCGATGCCGACGGGGTGCACGATGGCAAGGACGAGTGTCCGGACACTCCGGCCGGCGCCGTGGTCGACGAGCGTGGGTGTGCCATCGACACCGACACCGACGGTGTGCCCGACGGCCTCGATCGCTGTCCCGGAACACCCCCCGGTGCGGCGGTCGACACAGCCGGCTGCGGCTTGGACACCGATGCCGATGGCGTAGCCGACGGCATCGACGTGTGTCCCAACACGCCGGCTGGGGCCATTGTCGACGAGTTCGGTTGCCCCCTCGACACGGATACCGACGGCGTCTTCGACGGCTTGGACCGGTGCCCAAACACGCCCCCCGGCGCCATCGTCGATGTCGACGGCTGCCCGGTGGACACCGATCTGGATGGCGTGCCCGATGGCCTCGATCAGTGTCCCAATACGCCGGAGGGGGTGCCCGTGAGTGCCGACGGGTGCGCGCTCGACTCCGACGGCGACGGCGTGCATGACGGCGCGGATCGATGCCCCAACACCCCGGCCAATACCGAAGTCGACGGCACCGGATGTCAGGTGGTCGTGGAGGAGGCCATCCCGCGCGCTCCGCTGGTCTTGCGGGGTGTTTCCTTCGAAACCGGTCGGTCGGCGTTGACCA
>JBDHJO010000027.1:0-26812 GCA_039586875.1 Gemmatimonadota bacterium
GAGGTTGGACACTACTTTACTGACGGTTCGCGGCCGTGGCGGAACTGGTAGACGCGCCAGCCTTAGGAGCTGGTGGGGTTTCCCCGTGTGGGTTCGAGTCCCTCCGGCCGCATTGCTGCTACTGTTCCAACGAGACGAGCCGGAATCAGAAACAGTAATTGATGCGCGCCGTCAATGCCCGAGGTGGAAATCCCGCGTCGAGGCGGCGCAAGCGTCGCTCCACATCCGTGATGACGTCACCCGCCCACGGAATATCCGATATCCCCCGGCCCGCCTCCGCTATACTCCGTCGCCTTGATGGTGCCATCCCAAACAACACCTCCCGAGTGCGCGAGCAGAGTCCCTCCACCATCGTGACGATAAGGCGGGCGCGGAGCAGCGCCGGAAGGCCGGGACTCGCGGCCAGCGCTTGCGCCGGCGGATTCGATGACGACGCCACCCACCACATGTCGCTCAGCCAAAAGTGCGATCGCTGCATGTCCATCGGTGGAAGCTCCCCGAAGGCCTCCGGCTCGTAGAAGAGCACGCCGTTCAGACGCTCAAGATCCGCCAACACCCGTGCCGCATCCTGCGTACGATCCGCCGGGTGACGGCGCAACTCGACATCACGAAGCAGGCGCACCGCCGACGTGACGTACAGAACGCAACCCATGCAGGCCCCAATCGCCAACTCCACATGGCGCGCGGCAACCACTTCCCGAAGTCTCCGTACAGCTCGGTTCACATCCCCATCGGCAATCGCCAGGGCTGCCTCGGCGTGAGCGACATTCGCGAACCACCTGACCACCCGGCCGTTGCGCCGCATGGGTGGCCACTGTCCGAGCGCTCCCACATCCGAGAACCCTGCCAGGTGCCGAAGGGACTCGACCTGTGGCGTCGCCACTGCTGAGTTGACGATGGACTCCAGAGCATCTCGATCCGCACTGTCTAGCCACTCCTCCCGAAGTATCACTTCGAAGGCTCTTTCCACTTGCCTGTCCCAATGACCCGCCAGCATCTGATATGGGTATTCCAGGTTCGCTTCCGAGGTCAACGCCGCCAGCGCTGCGTCCGCGCCGGCCGCATCATCGGGCGTCGGCGCCGGCCACAGGTTACGGAGCGCCTCCGAGACCTCCGACCATGGCGTCAGGGAATCGACTCCCGCGTGGAGTTCGCCCAACTCGCGCTCACTTGGTGCTGTCACATCACCTACTGCGGGGTAGACGTCATGCACCAACAGGACGGCGGCCGCGAAATAGAGCGTCACGATCACCGACAGGAGCGGGATCGCGATGCCGAATCCAAACATCGCACTCGCAAGGACATGTCTCCCCGGACGTCCTGCCGAACGACCAGCTGCACCGGACCACGCGAGGACGATGTCCTCGCGCAAGGGCGGGAGGTTCCGGGAAAGCGTAAATGCGTGAAGACGCCGCCGAGTGATCCGATGCTCCCGAAGACCGAGCAACGTACCAACCAACCACAGCGCTCCCGCCGCCAATACCGCGCCAACGATCTGCGGCACCGTGTAGATGGCGGTCGTTTCCCCAGCTCCCCTGATGAGCGAAACTCCGAACCACGCGGCCGGTGCGACCGCAAGCCATACGACGGCCGCAAGCTGGTAGACACTGGACCAGTTTCGATATCGAACGAGACGTGCACGCTCCTCACTGGACACTGTACCGAACGGACCGACGCCGTTCAGGAGTGCACCCCGGCCGTCAGACGAATCGAGCGCAACTTCCACGATGGCGCGTGCGCCATACCGTTGACGGGCAGCATGCGAGACGGACTGTACCAGTAACAACCCACTCGCCACGATTCTCAGGATCGACCACGCGAGCATCGCAGCAACCACGCCGAGGAGGATCAGGGAGTCGGAGCCGGCCAAGTAGGCCAGCACCGCCATCGTGAAGAAACTCCAGAGCGCGAGGCGCCGCACAGCGTCCGCAAACGCGCGTGCATCCTGTCGGAGGTGCTCCAGGCCCGGCGGGGGCCATTCAACGACCTGGCCCTTTCCGGGAAGCAGCGACGCCGTGAGCTCTGTAGCGCTCGGTCGGTCCGCCGGGTCCTTCCGTAGACACTGTCCGACCAGATTGGCGAGGATCGGGTCGACGTCCGGCCGTCGCGACGCAATGCCAGGCGGCTCCTTGTTGATGTGCGCTGCCACGAGCGCCATCGGAGTCGATTCCTCGAACGGTGGGCTGCCGGTCAACAGCTCGAACGCCACGAGCCCGAGGCTGTACACGTCGCTCTTGTCACTCACGTCTTCGCCGGCAGCCTGCTCCGGACTCATGTACTGGGGCGTGCCGATCGAACTACCCTGAACCGTGAGCCGCGTGTCCTGGGCACGGCGCTCGGGATGGACCGCTGCGCTGATACCGAAATCGAGAACAATGGCTCGATCGGTGTGCGCCTCGAGCATGATGTTGCTGGGCTTGATGTCTCGGTGCACGAGGCCGCGGGTGTGCGCGGCAGCCAGGGCAGACGCGACCTCTCCGATGATCCGCTTGGCTCGCGCTTCGTTCATGATCGTGCCGGGCGGCACCGCATCGGCCAGGGTAGGACCGTCGACGTGCTGCATCACGAAGTAGCTCGTGCCGGATCGCGGCAGCTCACCGACCTGAAAAACGCTCACCACGTTGGGATGAGAGACGGCGGCCGCCGACTCGGCTTCCCGCTCAAACCTGCGACGAGCCGTCGCATCGTGCGCCAGCGCGGGTGACAAGACCTTCACGACCACGCTGCGCTTCAGGGCCGGGTCTCGGGCGAGATATACGGTGCCCATGCCACCCTGACCAAGCGCTTTGACGATCTGGAGTTTCGGTTGGAGCGCCTCGCGGAGTTCCGCGGTGAGATCAGCGAGGTCGGCTAGATCTGTATCCTCTGTCGCCCGTGCTCCTTGAAGCACGTCGGCTTCTTGGATGGACGTACCGCACTGTCGACAAACAGCATCAGATGGATCGTTTTCGTCACCGCACTCCGGACACCTCATCACCCATCTCCCGCGAAGGACCCCACGAAGTTATGGGCCACGCGGGCGTGGGCAAGCATGAGGGCACGCGTTGAAACTGTCTCTGGGTTGAGTCGTGCAGGCTCCGTGCGGCTCTACCTGACAAGCGAGCGGGGCCGTGCGCCTGTCCTGTTATCGCTCGTCACCACGGCCCACAATCTTCAGGTCCATGAGCAACCAACCATCGGGGTCGATCTCCACGTCGGCCCCTGCGGGAAGCGCGACGGTGGCGCTGCCGCCATTCATGTCGACGCGGCGGCGGGCGCCGTTCACGGCGATCTCCACCGGCAGCGGAAACTCCCCACCGTCCTCTGTTTCCCAGGAGAGGAGAGTATCAACGAGTCACCCGTCCGACGGACGTCGAGTGTCGGAACCTCCACCCCATAGATGTACGTGTCGAAGAACCACCCGAGCTCCCGGCCCGACAACGCCTCCACGAGTGCCACGTACTCCGCCGTCGAGCTGACACGTGCCGCGGTCCCGTCACTGGTGAACTCGATTGCAGAATCGGGATAGGCAAAACGCCTGAGCGAGGTCAGAAGCACTTCGTCGCCGACGAGCCACCGAAGCGTGTGCAGCACCCAGGCGCCCTTGAAGTACATGTCGTTGCTGGTGTAGATCTCCTGCGCCGTGGCGCTCTCGCGCTCGGCCACAGGCCGCAGGCCCCGGATCCACCGGCGGAACGACTGCAGGTACTCTCGCGAGCGCTCTACACCCTGCGTATCCTCGAGCCACAAGACCTGGGCGTACGTCCCGAAACCCTCGTGCAGCCACATGTCCTTCCAGTCGGCAGTCGTCATGAGATTGCCGAACCACTCGTGCGCCAGCTCGTGGTGGTGCAGTGCGTCGAACCCCCAGTCGACGCCCTGGGTCATTGACCGGTTATCGAACCGGGCGCCGTACGCGATGATCGATTGATGCTCCATGCCGAGATGCGGCGTCTGCGCCACGCCGTACTTGTCGGCGCGGAACGGGTACGGTCCGAACCGGGACTCGAACCACGCGAGGTGTGCGAGGATCTCAGAGAAGAGCGTCCGGCCACGAGCCTCGTCCTCCGGCAGGACGTAGAACACGACCGGGATGGAATCCCCGGCAACGCTCGCGACCGTCGTGTCGATCGTGACGTACGGCGCGATGTTCAGGGCCACGACGTAAGGGTTGATCGGGGTGGACACGTGCCACCGCCAGGTGTGCCAGCCATCGGCCAGCGTGTCGACCTGCACCAGGCGTCCGTTCATGGCCGCGACGAGGTCGTCCGGCACCGTCACGCTGATCGCCATCGAGTCGGGCTCGTCCGACACGTGATCCTTGGCCGGCCACCACACGTCGGGTCCGACCATCTGGTTCGCCGTTGCGATCCACGGGGCGTCCGACGCGGTGCGCGCCCACACCACCCCGCCGTCCCACGGAGCTCGAGGGGCGATGCGCGGGCGACCGCCGTATGCCACGTCCAAGGTCAGCGGTTCACCCCTCGTCCACATGCGCGAGAGCGTCAGGTACACCCCGCCTTCACCTTGAATCGAAACGGACTCGACCCGCAACAGGGTGTCCAGATCGAACGCGATGCGATCGGTGTCTTCGACGATCGTCGTGTGGAACGCGACGCGACCGCGGATGGTGCTGTCCGCCGGATCGACCCTGACGTTCAGGTCGTACGACTTGACGTCGTACGCCGCCCGTTCGGGATCGAGCGGACCGCCCGAGTCGTAGGGATCGACCGGACGCTCACACGTCTGCGCGGCAGCGCCGCTGCCGAGAGCCGCAAACACCAGAACTGTGAACAGGCTTCGCACGATGTTCCCCCGCTGTCCCGACCATTGATCGCCACGTCGCCGCGCGACGTGCGCAGCCGCGGCGTTCGATCCGTTCTACCCGCCGTCCCCTGGGGGAGGTTCCTTGTTCGCCCACTGTGCCCGATCGCGGTACCGCTTGCGGGGCTCCTCGCGCGCGAGGCGCCGGAGGTTCTGCGCAAACCGCACCACCAGGAGCACGGCCATGCCGAGCGCCGCGGCACCCACCACGATGTTCGCGCCGAGCACGACCTCGTTCCGCCAGTCGGGTAAGCGCGTCGCACTGAGCCACAGCAACCCGTTGGCCACGATGAGTAGCAGGCGTGCCTCGGTGGGGCCGACCTTCCCATAGGAAATCTTGAAGACCCCAAACACCGCAGACTCGAGGTAGACGTTGATCGACATCGTCAGGTATGCCAACACCAACAACAGCGCGATCTCGATCCGCACGAACGGCGACAGCCCAAGCCCAACGCCGATCGCGAAGGTGGCGTACGCGTCGACGATGTGGTCGATGTAGTACCCGTACCGGGGCCGCTCGGCCTTCCGGACGCGAGCGAGCGTCCCGTCGAGGCTGTCACCGAACCAGTTGAGCACGAGCGCCACACTGGCGAGCCACAGCCAATCCGCACTCCTGGACGACAGGCTGTAGGCGGTCCCGCAGGCCGTCGCCCCGATCACGCCGAGCGCGGTGAAGTGATTGGAGTTGAGCCACAGGGGGGTGCGTTTCGCCATGCCCTGCAGCGCCCACCGTTCCGGCTTGGCGAGCAGGAACTCCATCTCCCGTTTGGCCTTGGCGGTTTCCGTCATGGCATCTCCGTCACGGTCGGTCGGCGCCGCGGCGGCGCCACCTGTCAGGCCTGAACTCCACCCAGAATACCGTACGATGCCGCCGCGGGATACCCGTGGCGGACCAGGCACGCGAGACACACGACAGGCACGACCATGCTGTCGATACACTTAAGACGTTGGCAAACAACATTTTATGGTGAACGACGCCACCCCGTGAGACGGTCGGCTCATCTCCGGTTGCCACTAGGGCCTCTGCAGGGGGCGGGTTAGATTTCGGCGCTTCTGACGCGAACGAGTAGATTGCACCAATGAGCTTGGAAACAAACGACATACGCATCACGCCGGTGGCTGAGGAGCCTGGGACGGCGACTCTCAAGGTAGAGGTGCCGGTCGACCGGGTCGAACGGGCCGAGCAACAGGCGACGACGTTCTACGCTAAGCGGGCCAGGCTTCCGGGATTCCGGAAGGGCAAGGCGCCGCAGGCGGTGATCCGGAAGCAATATCGCGGTGAGATCCGGGAGCGCATGCTGCGGGAGCTGATCGGCGAGAGTTGGAAGCAGGTGATCGACGATGGCGCCCTCAAGCCGATCGCCGAACCCCATGTGCACGACCTCAAGTTCGAGGACGGCGCACCACTGAGCTTCGAGTTCAAGGTCGAGGTCAAGCCTGAGCTCGCCCTCGAGCGTTTGGGGAACTTCTCCGTGAAGCGTACGGTAACGCCCGTCACGGACGACGCGGTCGCCGAGCAGATCGAGGAGATGCAATCCCAGAAGGCCAGTTGGCTACCGGTGGAGGATGCCCAGCCCACGAATGGCCAGAGGGTGTCCCTCGACATCGCGACGGTCGAGGATGGCACCGTCGGGGAGAGGCGCCCGTACCAGATCGTCTTGGGCTCCGGGAACGCGATTCCGGAGCTCGAAGAACAAATCATGACGATGACGCCGGGCGAGACCAAACAGGCGCAGGTGCGGTATCCCGACGACTTCCCGGACGAGAGCAAGCGCGGGCAGTCCCGCACTGTGGAGATCACGCTCCGTGACGTGAAGCGACAGGAGCTCCCCGCATTGGACGATGCGTTTGCCGGCGAGGTCGGCGATTTCGACTCCATGGACGCCCTGCGGCAGGCGGTACGGCACGATCTCGAGGCGCACGCGGCTCGCGAGGCCGACGCCGACGTCCGGCGGCAGCTCGTCGACGAGATCATCACCGCCAACGGCCTCGAAGCGCCGCCGGGGATGGTGCAGCGTGCCTTGAGCGCCTACGCCCAGAGTTACGGCGTCCCAGACGACCAGTTGGAGCGATTTACCACGGAGTTCCGGCCCGTCGCTGAGCGACAAGTCCTGCGGGAACTGATCATCGATCACGTGAGCGAACGGGAATCGCTCGCGGCCACGGAGGACGACGTCGACGCCCGCGTCGAGGAGATCGCCGCGCGACGGGACACCGAGCCGGGCAAGGTGTATGCATCATTACAGAAGGCCAATCAACTTCGCGAGATCGAGCGGGGGATCACCGAGGAGAAGGTATTCGCGCACCTGCTCGCCCAATCGACCATCGACAACGCGTAACAGGAACGACCGAGAATCCACATGGCAACGATCTATCCCCCCTACGTCATCGAGCGCTCGAGCCGCGGAGAGCGGACCTACGACATCTTCTCGCGCCTGCTCATGGACCGTATCGTGTTTCTGGGCTCGCCCATCAACGACGACGTGGCGAACATCATCATCGCACAGTTGTTGTTCCTCGACGCCGAGAATGCGGACCGGGACATCTACCTATACATCAACTCGCCGGGCGGCATCATCTCGTCGGCGTTCGCCATCTACGACACGATGCAGCACATCTCGGCCCCGGTGAACACGATCTGCATGGGCATGGCGGCGTCGGCCGGCTCCTTCCTGCTCGCTGCAGGTACGGCCGGGAAGCGGGCGGCACTCCCGCATGCGCGGATCATGATGCACCAGCCATCCGGTGGCGCGCAGGGAACGGCGTCCGATATCGAAATCCAGGCAAGAGAAATCCTCTACCTGCGCGACAAGCTGAACCAGCTGTATTCTGAGCACACCGGGAAGACGCGGGAACAGATCGAGCTGGACATCGACCGCGACCGATTCATGTCCGCAGAGGAAGCAAAGGAATACGGCATTATCGACAAGGTCATTCAACGCCAGACCGAACTCGACGGCATGGAGAAGAAACCGTCTTGACGCTCACAACGGTGCAGCCCATACTAGCCTGAACGGCACGGTATTCCATGGCTCAAGACAAGCATCTACGTTGCTCGTTCTGCGGAAAGTCCAAAGACGCGGTCCGGAAGTTCATCTCGGGCCCGTCGGTCTACATCTGCAACGAGTGCATTGCGCTCTGCAACGAGATCTTGGCCGAAGATGAAGAGCGAGAAGTTTCGGAGGCGGTCACCCAAGTTCCGACGCCGATGGAGATCAAGGACGTGCTCGACCAGTACGTCGTCGGCCAAGAGCGGGCCAAGAAGGTGCTGGCCGTCGCTGTGTACAGCCATTACAAACGCATCAACTCGCAGGCGCTCTCCGACGACGACGTGGAGTTGGAGAAGTCCAACATCGTGCTGCTCGGGCCGACCGGCGTCGGCAAGACGCTGCTGGCGCAGACGCTCGCGCGGATTCTCGACGTGCCGTTCACCATTGCCGACGCGACGACGCTGACGGAGGCCGGGTACGTGGGCGAGGATGTCGAGAACATTCTCGTGCGGCTCCTGCAGGCCGGCGATTTCAACGTGTCCGAGTGCGAGCACGGCATCGTCTACATCGACGAGATCGACAAGGTCGCGCGCAAGAGCGAGAATCCGAGCATCACGCGCGACGTCTCGGGCGAGGGTGTGCAGCAGGCCTTGCTCAAGATCCTCGAGGGCACGGTCGCCTCGGTGCCCCCGCAGGGTGGACGGAAGCACCCGCAACAGGAGTACATCCAGATCAACACGAAGAACGTGCTCTTCATCTGCGGCGGCGCGTTCGACGGGCTCGAGAAGATCATCGAGGCGCGGACGGGACGCCGGCAGATCGGCTTCTCCAAGGAGGAGTTGGAAGCGGGCCGGGCAGCGGAACTGGAACGCAACCCTTTCAACGAGGTCGAGCCGGACGATTTGCTCCGGTACGGCTTGATCCCGGAGCTGGTCGGCCGACTGCCCGTCTCCGTCGCGCTGGATTCCCTGGACGCCGACGCGCTCATGACGATCCTGGTCGAGCCGAAGAACGCACTCACCAAGCAGTACCACAAGATGTTTGAATTGGAGGACGTCGGACTCACGTTCGAGCCAGACGCCTTGCGCGCCGTGGCCCAGCTCGCCATTCGGCGGGGTGCGGGCGCGCGAGGACTGCGTGCGATTCTCGAGGACGCGATGACCGACATCATGTTCGACCTCCCCGGTCGCACGGACGTGCGGGAGGTCGTCATCACGAAGGAGTGCATCACCGATCGGCGACCGCCGCTCGTCGTGACTGAGCGCGCGCGGGTCAAGAAGGAGGCCTGATCGCCGTCTCGTTCGTCGGGAGCTACCCGACGGCCGACTTCCGCGTCGACCCTCCTCGGCCGGAAATCTGTCTGCTCGGCCGATCGAATGTCGGCAAGTCCACGCTCATCAACGCCTATGCGGGGCGGCGCGCGCTGGCGCGCACCAGCCGCATCCCCGGCAAGACGCGTCTGTGCAACGTGTTCGATGCGGAGACGTTCTATCTCGTCGATCTGCCGGGGTACGGCTACGCGAAGACGAGCAAGCGCGAACACCGGGGTCTGCAGGTCCTGGTGCGAGAGTACCTCGTCACCCGGTCGGCACTGGCCGGCGTGGTGTGGCTGCTCGACGTACGTCGTGACCCGTCACCCGACGACCTCGCCGTCAGCGAGATTCTCGGCCAACGCCAGCTGCCCGTGCTCGTCGCCGTGACCAAGGGCGACAAATTCGGGCGTGGCCGCCGGACGCAGCGCGCTCGGGCGATCATGGACGCCCTCGGCATCCCGTTCGATCAGTGCGTGATCACCAGCGCGCACACTGGCGACGGCATCGAGGATCTTCGACAGAGTATTTTGTACTTCGTGGCGAACAGCCCCCCGACGGAAGAGTGACGTCATGCGCATGCTCCCGTACCTCCGAACGATCCTGCGCCTTGCGATGGCCCTCGTCGCCTGGATAGGACTCACCGCCCCGGGGTGCGCCCGGGCGCAAGTCGAAGGACGGGTGACGACGATCGAACAGGATCCCACCCTCCCGCCGGCCGGCTACGGGACCTTGCGTCAAGACAACGTTTCGATTCGCATGCGGGCACCAGGGATCCAGATCCAGATCGTGCCACTCGACGAACATGTGATCCGTCTGTTGGCGAACGACACGTACAACTCCTTGCACCGGCTCGCGGAGTCGAAGCGCGAAGAGATCGAATCTGCGGCAGCCCGGTACGGTGCCCGCACCCCCAAAGCATTCCTGGTCACGTTCTTCGGCCTCGAGCGCGAAGCGCGCTTCGATCCCGATGCCGTGACGATCGACAGTCAGAGCCGGCTCTTCCGCCCGCTCGCCACCATTCCGCTCTCCCCGCTCTGGAGCGCGCGCCAACTGAACCAGCGTGAAACCGCCATGGCTATCTACGTCTTCGAGGATGGTGTGCGGCTCGCCGATCGGTTCACGGTCGAGTACAACGGCGTGCGCAACAGCGCCTGGGAACAGATCCTCCGGGTCTTGGATAGCGAGCGATCGTCCGTGCTGGCTCGGGCGAGCGCGGATCAGCAACCATAAGGCCGTCGGAACCCCATCACGCCCAACACCGTTATCTCGGTATCGGAGACACGCTGACGCATGGCGCTGCACCCCCTTCGTCGCATCCTGCTTCCTGCAGAGTCGGATCGAGCCGTCACCCAGTGGCTCGGGGCGCTCGACGAGCGCCTTGCAGACGACGGATGCGACCGGAACGATCTCTGCCGCGAGATCCTCTTCGATCTGTACTACCCGGGCGCCGGAACCTACGCCGACCTCATCAGCGACCCCGCGCTGTCGGCCACGACACGCGTCGCGCTTCTCGGCCTCGACCCACGGCACGTCACGCTCGAACCCGAGTACTACGACGAGGTCGATCCCGAGCGATACGGGAGGGTCAAACCGCTCCTGTGGCTCTGGCAAGCGTTCGACCGCTCCCCCATCGGCGGGGGGAACGTGGACCTGGGCGTCCGGCTCCGCCGCGTGCTGGCACAACATGTGTTCCGGCGTTGCGGCCGGAATTTCAAGTGCTTCCAGTTCGTCGAGTTCTCGTTCGGCTACAACATGGACGTCGGGGACGACGTCGTGATCCACCGCCATGCCCTGCTCGACGATCGCGGTGGCATCGTGATGGGTGACCGGGTTTCGGTGGCGGATTACGCGAACATCTACAGCCACACCCACAGCCTCGCCGACCAGACGGACGTCACCGACGCCACGACCGAACTCGGGAACGGCGTACGCATCACCTATCACGCCACGGTCCTTGCGGGTGTCCGCGTGGGGGAGGAGGCGATGGTCGGGGCGGGCGCGGTGCTCACAAAGGACGCCAAACCCTGGCACCTGTACCTCGGCGTGCCGGCGAAACCCGTCAGGGTCAAACCAAACGCCCCCCCGGGGGTCGGAGGGGCGTAGGCCTCTGCGCGGGTGTGTGCCGCGGGAACGTTACCGCACGCCGCGACTCCGGCTCAACACCGCCTGCAGCCGCGCCGACAGCGCGCGCGCCCGGAACGGCTTCGAGAGGAAGTCGTCGGCGCCGAGCTCGAACACCCGCACCTCACTTTCCTCGTCGCCGTGTGCCGTGAGCACCACCACCGGGATATCACTCGTCGCCGGTCGGGAACGCAGGTGGTTGAGGACCCCGTACCCGTCGAGGCCAGGAAGGTTGAGATCGAGCACGATGATGTCGGGCGCGTGCCGATCCACCTGATCCAATGCCTGGACCCCGTCGGCGGCTTCGGTGACCTCGTATCCCTCGCGCTCCAACAGGTCCTTCATGACCTTGCGCAGCTGGTCTTCGTCATCGACCAACAGCACGGACGTCCCGGCAGGTGACTCCTCGTCCTCGCCGGAGTCCAGCAACTCGAATGCGCCTTCGAGCGCTGTGGACCGGCCGTCGGCCGGTGCTCCTGCGTCTTGTCCCGGAGCGGCGACCGCCCCACCGGAGGCCCGCCGCGCACCGCTCTTCGACTTCCGTTTCGGCGTTTGCCGCCGCTCGTCCTCGCGCGGCACGTCGACCACGCGCAGGAGCTCGTCCATGGTCGACTCGCCGAGCAGGACGTGGGAGAGCCCACTGTCCCACAGCGAGCGCATGCCGGCCTGGTAGGCGATGTCGGCGATCTGATCGGCGGTCTCGTTGGCACCGATCGCCCGCTCGACCTCGCCCGACACAGTGAGGATCTCCAGAATCGAGAACCGGCCTCGATACCCCGTCATCGCGCATTCGGGACAGCCGACCGCACGGTAGAGCGGCGTATCCGCCGGGACCCACCGCTGCAGCTTCTTGGGAATGTCCTCCACCCACACCTCCTTACAGGTGGGGCAGAGACGGCGCATCAGGCGCTGCGCGACGACGCCGCGCAGCGCGCTCGCGATCTTGTACGGCTCCATGCCGATGTCGACGAGACGCGTGATCGCGTTCGGCGCATCGTTCGTGTGGAGCGTCGAGAGCACGAGGTGGCCGGTGAGCGAGGCCTGGACGGCGATCTGCGCGGTCTCGCGATCGCGGATCTCACCGATCAGCACCACGTCCGGGTCCTGTCGGAGGATCGACCGCAGCGCTGCGGCGAACGTGAGTCCCGCCTTTTCGTGGACCTGGACCTGCACGATCCCCTGCATCCGATACTCGACGGGATCCTCGACCGTGACGATGTTGACGCCCTCGCTCTGCACGTGGCGGATCGCCGAATAGAGCGTCGTCGTCTTCCCGGATCCGGTCGGACCCGTTACCAGGATGATGCCATCGCGATTGTCGAGCAGTTCCTCGATCGACTCCCGCTCGGTGGTGGCAATGCCGAGCTTCGCGAGGTCGAGAACCGTCTTCGACGAATCGAGGACCCGGATGACGACCTTTTCGCCGAGGGACGCGGGCAGTGTCGACACACGGAGGTCGACCGGCACACCGTTGACCGCCACCCGCGCACGCCCGTCCTGGGGCCGGAGCCGATCGGCGATGTCGAGACTCGAGATGATCTTGATCCGAGAGATGAGCGGTAGGCCCGCCGCCCGCGGGATCTTCATGACCTGGCGAAGCACGCCGTCGATTCGGTACCGGACGGCAACCCCACCCTCTTCCGGCTCGATGTGAATATCGCTCGAGCGCGCGGAGATGCCTTCCGAGAGAATGAGGTCGACCAAGCGAACGACGGGCCGCTGCGATGCTTCCTCGGCCGAGATCTCGAGCTCTTCGTCGATCTCGGTCTCGTCGATCTGGGTGATCTCGGCGGCAGCGTCCATGCCCTCGAGCAGCTGATCGAGGACATTCTCGGGCTTGTAGAACTCGTCGATCTTGTCCTGAATCGAGCGTGGACTGGCCAGCAACGAGCGCACCTCCCTGCCCGTCGCGAACGCCAGCGTCTTTTCACAGTCGAGGTCGAAAGGATTCGCCGTCGCAATGTCGAGCGCCGACGGCGTCACCCGAATCGGCAATACCTGGTACCGCCGCGCGACGCCCTCCGGCACCAAATCGCGCGCGGCCGATTCGCTGTCCGAGAGATCGGCCAGCTTGAGGCCAAACCGCTTCGACAGCGTTCCGAGCAGCGTTTCGTCCGTGGTGAGCTCCAGCTCGACGACGGCTTCCCACAGGGACCGGTAGTCCTCAGGGGCGTCACGGATCTCCTGGATCTTCTCCTTGCCTACGATTTCCGCGACCGTCGGCCTCAACCACTCGTCGGTGAACGTCTTAACGGCACACCTCCACCCTCGCGGGCATTTCCGGGCTGTTGCTTGGCATCGATGAATGATAGACGGCCCGGGAACCGCGCGCCAGAACGACCCGCTCGACCCGGATCGATTCTCTGCCTAGAGGATATCCCAGAGGTCCTGGGACACATCGATGACGACGCTCACATCGGCGTCTCTGAGCCCCACGCCCAAGTCAACGCGGAAGAACCGGTGAAACCACTCGATGGCAATGCCGGCGACGGGGCGGACACCGTCGCTCGGCTGCCAAGGAAGTCCCTCCACGGCACCACCGGCCCACCCGACGGCGAGAAATGGGGCAACGATGGCCTCCGGTCCCGTGTTCGCCAGCGAGCCGAGTGGAATCGCCGGCACGGGAACGGGCAGTTGCCACTCGAAGCTGCCATGGGCGACGTAGCGCCCACCCCACCGGCGAAACTGTTCGCCCACGAGCGTTCCGCGGCCACCAAGCGCAAACGTGCGGTACGCCGGTAACGCAGCAGACCCCCAGCCGGCGGAGGCGCGCCCAACCACGCGGGTTGGCCCGACCGCGGCGTGGAATCTGCCGGAGGCTCGCACACGGGCGTAGCGGCGTGCCTCGCCGATTCCACCCTCGACGGTCAGTGCCCCGTTCAGGCCATTGCGCACGGCCAGAACGGCGCTGCGGCGCTCGAGCGTGATGCGGCCGACCCCGAGCATGCCCACGCCGAGCGCCGGGTTCGGGCGAAATGTGCCCGTGGCGGGATTTGTCGCGATCTCGACCGATTTGGTGTGCTCCACGCCGGCCTCGAACGCGACACTTCCGTGGACCCCGAAATCCCGCCGGATCCCCGCAACGGCCTCGTGTCGAAGCGTGTAGTCGCCGAAGTCGCGTCCGAGCTCCTGCGCGAGGATGGAATTCAGGAGGGGCGAGATGACCCGCTCGTCGCTGACATCCTGCATCTCCCGCGCTGCCCGTAGCTGGAGCGTCATCGCTCCCACGCGCTGCGAAAGCCTGAAGCGCGCCTTGAGCCGCTCGTCCGACAACCCTATCCCGCCCCAGAGCGCCGCTTCGGTTGCTTTGCCCCCCGATCGGAGGATCGTGCCGAGCCCGAGGGTGAGCCCCTCGACTCGATTGAAGTGCGCGATGTCGGACAGCGATCCCACACCGAGTCGAGCCGAGGCCAACCCCGACATGGCCGCCGCGCCCGCGCTCTCGGTGATCTGGCTCCGCACCTCCTCGAGATCGACCGTCATCACCGGACCCGCGACCGATTGGATGGCCGCGTGCAGTGGTTCGTCCCACACGAACGTGTCTCGGATGGCCCGCGGTGCCGCGACGATCTCCATACCACCAAACAGCGCGTCCGGGAGCCCGACGTTGAACTCGTAGTCCTGAATCTCCCATCGCCCCCGGATGATCCCCCGGGCCGGCAGGTCGAGCCACTGCGTTCGGCGCCGGATCTCGATCTCCTGCCGGTTGGGGAGCCAATACCGCTCGTTCCAGAGGCCGTTTTCGAGGACGATCGTGATGTCCTCGAGCGTGTCGTCGAGGTAGGCGCTGCGCGTGAAGCTGAAGCTGAAGATCACGACGTCGGCTGTCTCGACGTCGAAATAGAGCCGCCCGACGATGCGGGGCTGGCTGAAATCGCGCGGCCGCACCGCGACCTCGTAGACACGCACGGTGCGGTCCGGCAACACGATGGAGAGCGTCGAGTCGACGAGGCCGTACTCGTAGAGCTCCGGGCCGTCACGCGCGAGCGGGTGCGGCACGTCGCGCACTTCGTCCCCCTCACCGAGCCTGATGCGGTCGGCGAAGTTGTTCTGCACGATACCCAAGTGATCCCGATGGTATTGGATGTCGGTGGGGAGGTCCGCACGATCACGCCACCCGACGATCTGCTGCTTGCTCCGGTCCGGCGCCTTCCAATAGACTTCGAGCACCAATTGATCGGACTTCACCAGTCGCGGGGGTTCTCGGAGCCCCTCGGCCAACTGTCCGAGGAAGAACACGAAACCATGTGCGCGAACACGAAAGTCGCGAAGCGTCGTGTCGGCTTGGCGCACGGAGCGCTGGGCGATGCCCCGGGCGACGAGCGCTTCCGCCGCATCGGCACCCCACTCCTGGGCCACGAGGATCGCCGGGGCCGCAAGTACCAGGCACGAGCAGAACGCAGTGCGACGAAGCATGGGAGCGCAATATCGGTGCGGCTCGGGTTGGCAGCAACCGCACTTGGCCTCCTGGTCGCGTGCAGCGACCTCGGCCCTCCGGAAGAGACCACGGTCCGGGGAGCCGACCTGCTGCCGGTCGGGATCGCGGCTGACGCCCCGCCCCCGAGCGCCGCGTCGTTCTGGATCCGGCGAGCCCGAACCACTACGGTCCGGTTGGTGCATGCGGACGGATTCAACTCGCCGTACGTCGAGGTCGAGTTCCCCGCCGGTAGTGTACGCGCGTTGGACGGCACGCTCATCGCCGAAAGCGACTCGGTGCTGGTCTCGCTCACGCCGGATGTGGGCGGCTATGGGCTCACCGTGAGCCCGGCAGGGCTGGAATTCACGCCCAGCGTGCTCCCCACGGCGCGATTTGTGCTGGCAGCGTATGGGGACTTGAGCGTGGCGGACGGCTCGACCACCTATGCCGGCAGAACCGCCTACGCGCAGGCACTGACACTCTGGGTGGAGGTAGGAATCGACCTCTGGGAGCGGGTGGCCGGATCTGGACTCGGTGCAGGCGACATCGTCGCAGGCCGGATCGCTCGCGCGGGGCGATTCCGCGTTGCCGCGCTGCGCTGACCGATCTGCGGTCCCCTTCCCCCATCAGGACCGATATATTGTGACGAGCGAAGGAGTCGCGATTTGAGCGCTGCGTACAAGCTGCTGAGCACATCGGGCGATCAGGCCCTCGAAATCACCGCCGACCGCACGTTCGTCGTGGGGCGGGCGGTGACGTCGGATGTGCCGATCTACGACCCGACGGTCTCGCGGCGGCACGCTGAGCTCTCACTCACACCCGAAGGGGTGCGGGTGCACGATCTTGGCTCCAGCAACGGAACGTTCGTGAACGGCAGCCAGATCAGCGATCAGATCGTCAGCGACGGCGATGTGGTGACGTTCGGCAAGGTCGCCTTCAACATGGTGTCCGTGACGCCGCCGCAGAGTCAGGCCCCGTCGCTCCAAGACTCCTCGGGAGGCTTCGGAGTGCCGGCACCGGAGGCCACCATCGTCCGACCGGTCGCCGTGAGCGGCTCCCTCGAGCTCGAGGAGCGCGTGGCACGGCGGAGCGGAGCCGCCCGGCTGGTCGAGGAGGACACCTCAGGACAGGCCGATAAACTCGCCCTCCTCCTCGAGATCTCCAAGGAGCTGTCGAAACAGCAGGACGTCGATCGCCTGCTCGAGAAAGTCGTCGACATCACGTTCAAGGTGATGGACGTCGACCGCGTGTCGATCCTGATGCTCGAAGGGTCGTCGGAGGATTTGATCCCCCGGATCTCCCGTAATCGACTCGATCCCTCGGGCGGCGCAAAGGTCCCCCGATCGATCGCTCGCCGCGCCGTCGACGAGCGCCTCGCGATCCTCTCGGATAACGCAGCGGCCGACGAGCGATTCAAGGGCAAGTCGATCGTCATGCAGAGCGTGCGGAGTGCGATGTGCACGCCGCTCATGGGGAGCGACGGGAACGTCCTCGGCATCATCTACGTCGACAACATGACGGCGGTGAACTCGTTCAACGACGAGGACCTCGAGTTCCTCATCGCGTTTTCCGGCATTGCCGCTGTGGCAATCGAGAACGGCCAACTCACCGAGCGCGTGCAGCGCGAAGCTGTCGTCTTGTCGAACTTCCAACGGTACTTCGCGCCTGACCTTGCCTCACAGATCGCCAGCCAGGCCGAAGCCGTCCAGCTCGGAGGGCAGAAGCGACCCGTGGTCGTCTTCTTCAGTGACATCCGCGGGTTCACGGCGATGTCCGAGAACATGATCCCGGACCAGATCGCGTCGCTGCTCACGGAGTATTTCACCGAGATGGTGGAGATCGTCTTCGAGCACGGTGGCACGCTCGACAAGTTCATGGGCGATGCCATCATGGCATTGTGGGGAGCGCCCATCTCGCACGAGGACGATGCCGACCGCGCGATGCGCGCTGCCATCGAGCAACAGCAAATCCTCGAGGAGTTGAACAAGAAGTGGGCGGCGGAGTCGCGTCAGCAGGTGGAGATTGGGATCGGGATCAATTTCGGCGAAGTCTTTGCCGGGAACATCGGCAGCGACCGCCGGCTCGAGTACACGGTGATCGGTGACGCGGTGAACACGGCCTCCCGGCTCTGCTCAAAGGCCGGCCCCGGCGACATCCTGATCTCGGAACCGTTCTACCAATCGCTCAAGTCCCCACCGCCCGTCGAGGCGCTCGAGCCGCTGCAGTTGAAGGGGAAGTCGGCAGCCGTGCCGGTCTATCGCGTGAAGCGGTAGGGGACACCGGCCTCGGCGAGCAGGTCGACGACCAACCGCACGGGCAACCCCATCACAGAGAAGAAATCGCCGTCGACGCGCTCGACGAGGACCGCGCCGACACCCTGCACACTGTAGCTCCCGGCCTTATCGAGCGACTCACCCGTCGCCACATATGCCGCGATCGTCTCCGGCGACAACTCGCGAAACCAGACTTCGGTGACATCGTAGCGCTCGAGCACATCCCCGCCCGGACACGCCAGCGCCACGCCCGTCACCACTCGATGCCGATGCCCCGAAAGCATCGCGAGCATCCGCTCGGCATCCTCGGGGCTCTCGGGCTGGCCAAGTACATGATCGTCGATCGCCACCACGGTGTCGGCGGCAAGCACGAGATCCGACGGTCGAAGCTTCGCGATTGTCATCGCCTTGGTTCGCGCCAGCCGTACCGCCATCGCCTCCGGCACCTCACCCGGCAGCCGGACCTCGTCGATGCCGGCTGGCTGGACCTCGTGCTCGATGCCCAGCATGGACAAGAGATGCCGACGGCGGGGCGATCGTGACGCCAGGACGATCATCGCTCGAGCACCAGGGTCACAGGACCGTCGTTGACGAGCGACACATCCATGACGGCGCCAAACACGCCGGTCGCAACGGTCGTCCCCCGCTGCTCGAGCGCGGCGACGAAGGAGGCATACAGCGGCTCCGCAATCTCCGGTGGAGCGGCGTGCACGAACGACGGACGACGGCCCTTTCGGGTATCGCCGTACACCGTAAACTGCGACACCACGAGCACAGACCCACCGACATCGCGGAGGTCGCGGTTCATCTTCCCGTCCTCGTCACCGAACACCCTCAGGCCGACTACCTTCTCGGCCATCCACTCGACCTGCTCGGGACCGTCCTGGGCGTTGAAGCCGACGAGGAGCAAGAACCCGGTACCGATCGCGCCAATCTCCCTGCCGCCGACGCGGACCGACGCCCGAGACACGCGTTGCAGCACTACCCGCATTGCGTATCGGTACGCCGGGTGACACGTCCGACGCGCTCCAGTTCAGTCGGCATCGAATATCTCTCGTGCGCGTTGCACGAGCTCGTCCGCCTCGGCACCGCTGGGCGCCTCGGCAATCAGCCGCACGATGGGCTCCGTACCGGATGGCCGGACGTGCAGCCACCGATCCGCCCACGCGAGCCGTAGTCCGTCCTGTTGATCCGTCGAGGCATCGGCGAAGGCCCTCTGCAGTCGACCGTACACGGGCAGCAGATCAGGACCACGCGGAGCCTTGGCCTTCACAATGGAATAGCGAGGCTGCGCTGCCACGAGGTCGCCGACCGTGGCACCACTTCGACTGATGAGATCGAGCACGAGTGCCGCGGCGAGGGGTGCGTCACGCCCGATGTGGAGCGCCGGAAGCATCACCCCACCATTACCCTCACCACCAACGACAGCTCCGGATTCCTTCATGGCACGGGCGACATTCGCTTCCCCTACCGGCGCGCGCCGTACCTCCACGCCGAACGGCTTCGCCGCATCGTCGACCACCAGCGACGTGGAGAGATTGACGACCACCGGCCCCTCCGTCCGCTCGAGTACGGTGCGAACGGCAAACGCCAACGTGTAGTCCTCACCAATCGCGTGGCCATCGGCATCCACGACCGCCAGCCGGTCCACATCGGGATCCACGGCCAGGCCCAAGTCCGCACCGTGTTCGCGCACCGCCTCGCCAAGGCGGCCGAGATTGGCCGGGATCGGCTCCGGTGACCGCGGGAACCGCCCGTCGGTCTCCATGTCGAGACCCTCGTACCGGCACCCGAGACGGTCCAGCAACGCGGGCATGATGGCACCGCCGGCACCTCGCACACAGTCCAGTACGACGGCCGGCGCTCGATCCCGAATCCGCTCGACATCCACATATGGCAGCGCCATCACCGCATCGAGATGCCGCTCGACGGCACCGGTGTCGCTCCGACACCCGCCGAGTTGGTCCCAGGCGACGTACTGTAATTCCGCGGTGTCGACCAGCGCGAAGAGCGCCTCGACGGAGGCCCGATCGAGAAAGAGTCCGTCGGAGCCAACGAACTTGAGGGCGTTCCACTCCACTGGGTTATGGCTCGCCGTCAGGACGATCCCGCCGCCGGCACCATGGTGCTCCACTGCCAACTGGGCGGTCGGCGTGGGGATCAACCCGCAGTCGATGACGTCGATCCCCACCGATTGCAGTCCGGCACGCGCCGCATCGGCAAAGGTGGGACCGGACGTGCGGGAGTCACGCCCGAGGACCACGGATCCTCCGTCCCCCTGGGCCACGATCGATCCAAACGCCGCGGCATACCGTGCCACCGTCTCGGGCGTCAGGTCCGTCCCGACGATCCCGCGGACGCCGGAAACGCTTCGCATCAGAGTATCAGCCATGGCAGGAAAGCTGACTCGGCGGTACGCCGCCATCACCCACGCCTCTGCTGCCCGGGTTTGGTTGCCGAACTCGGTTCGCGCGGTATAGGTTCCGACGCCACCTCTCAAGCGCCGGCCACCATGACTCGCGTCTTTGACGAAGACCAGCAGAACGGATTCGGAACGCGTGCCGTGCATGCCGGCCAGCGGCCGGACGCGGTGAGCGGCGCCATCATGAGTCCCATCTACCAGACGTCCACGTACGTGCAGGACGGGCTGGGTCGGCACAAGGGGTTCGAATACGCGCGCACCCGCAATCCCACGCGGGACGCGCTCGAACGCAATGTCGCGTCGCTCGAGGGTGCGACGCATGGGTTCGCCTTCTCCTCGGGTCTCGCCGCGACCGACGTGCTGTTGAAGTTGCTCACGGCCGGCGACCACGTGATCTGCGGCGAGAACGTCTACGGCGGCACGCACCGATTGATGACCCACGTGTTCGAGCGGCTGGGACTGTCGTTCAGTTTCATCGATACGCGGGACCCGCAGCGCGTCGCCGACGCCATCGGAGACCGGACCCGGATGGTCTACGTGGAAACGCCGACCAACCCGATGATGCAGCTGACGGACTTGGCGGCGGTAGGTGCAATCACAAAGAAGCACGATCTCCTATTCGTCGTCGACAACACGTTTGCGACGCCTGTGTTCCAGCAACCCATTGCGTTCGGCGCCGACGTCGTGCTGCACTCGACCACCAAGTATCTCAACGGGCACAGCGACATGGTCGGCGGCATGCTCGTGACAACGCGTGACGACCTGGCTGAGCAGGTCGGATTCCTGCAAAACGCCGCCGGCGCCGTACCGGGTCCCATGGACGCATGGCTGGCGCTTCGCGGCACGAAGACCCTGCACCTGCGGATGGAGCGCCACGATGCCAGCGGGCGGGCAATTGCGGCCTTTCTCACCGAGCATGCGGCCGTCGAGCGCGTGTACTATCCCGGTTTGCCCGACCATCCGCAGTACGAACTGGCCAAGCGGCAAATGCGGGGATTCGGCGGGATGATCTCGCTCGACGTGGGCTCGCTCGAGCGGGCACGGGTGGTGGTGGAACGGACGAAGGTCTTCGCGCTCGCGGAGTCGCTCGGTGGTGTGGAGAGCCTGATCGGGCATCCGGCTACCATGACCCACGCCAGCGTGCCGAAGGACATGCGGGAGGCCATGGGACTCACCGACGGACTCGTGCGGCTCTCCGTGGGCGTCGAGGATGTCGGCGATCTCATGGCCGATCTGGAGCAGGCCCTGGCGGCGTGAAACCCGGCCCTGTGCGGTGCGTACGGTCTAGCACCATTCGAACCGTGCCTGCGGATGGCACTTTGAGGAGGACACCATGACCGACCCTTCGGGCAGCGTGCCGTCGGAGCGTCCGAGAACGATCCTGTCCAACATCTCGGCCGTCAGCTGGGAGCACCCGGCCGATCGCGCGGCCCTCCAGGCCGTGCGGGCCGTCCCCGGCTTCAACGAAGCGGTGAGGAAGATTGTCGGGTTCTTCGGCGAGCGCGGTATCCGCCTGATCTTCCAGGCGAACGCCGTCCGCGTCGGGCCCACGCAGTTCCCGCGGCTGCACCATCTGATGACGGAAGTCACGACGACAATGGACTGGCCCGAACCGCCACCGCTGTTCGTGTCGCAGACCCCGATCGTCAATGCCGGCGCAGTCGGTGTGGACCACCCCTTCATCGTGCTGAACTCCGGCGCGGTCTCACTCCTGGATGACGACGAGTTGCGCGTGTTGATCGGTCACGAGTTGGGGCACGTCATCAGCGGGCACACGCTCTACCGGACCGTGACCATTCTCATCCTCGAATTGGGTTTCCGGAACCTGCCGTTCCTTGCGGGGATCGTCCTCTTGCCGATACAGTTGGCGCTGCTCGAGTGGTACCGAAAGAGCGAGTTGTCGTCGGATCGGGCGGGACTCCTGGCCAGCCAGGACCCGACGGCCGCGATGCGTGTCTTCCTCAAGCTCGCAGGCGGCGGTTCCATGAAGGACATGGACCTCAACGCCTTCATGGCGCAGGCCAGCGAATACGAGGAGCAGGGCGGCCCGGTCGATGCGATCTACAAGATCCTGAACACGATGGGCATGACGCATCCGTTTCACACGTTGCGTGCAGCCGAGCTCCAACGGTGGATCGACGGCGGCACGTATCAGAAGATCCTCGACGGCACCTTCACCCACCGCGGGGCAGAAGAAGAGGATCGTCCGCTCACCTCTGATCTCGGTGAGGCGGCCCGTCATTACGCGGCCGAGGCGAAGGAGACGGTCTCGCACGTGACCGACGCGGCCAAGCGTGCGGCAGCAGCGTTCTCCGATGCGCTGAAGGACAAAGACAATAAGTGAGAACGCTCGTCGTCGGCGGCGGTGGCCGGGAACACGCCCTGTGCCGGGCACTGGTACCGTCCTCCACGGTCTTCTGTGCTCCGGGGAACCCCGGCACGGCCGAACTCGGTACGAATGTGGCGCTCAGCGTCGACGACCACGATGCGGTCTTGACGGCAGTTCGCGACCACGCGATCGACCTGACGGTGATCGGACCGGAAGCGCCTCTGGCTGCCGGCCTCGTGGATCGTCTGGTCGCGGCAGGGCACCGGGTCTTTGGGCCGACGGCTGCGGCGGCACGCCTCGAGGCATCGAAGGCGTACGCGAAGGAAGTCATGACGGCCGCCGGGGTGCCCACGGCCCGTGCTGAGACCTTCACGCTCGAGGCACCCGCCGTTCAATACATCGAGTCGCACGCCGAACCGCTCGTGGTCAAGGCCTCTGGCCTGGCGGCCGGCAAGGGCGCCATCGTCTGTGCCAGCCGCCAGGAGGCCACCGCGGCCGTTCGCGACATGTTCGCCGGGAAGTTTGGCGCCGCCGGCGACACGGTGGTCGTCGAGGATTTCCTCGAGGGCGAAGAGCTCTCGATCCTCGCGTTGACCGACGGCGAGCACGTGATGTTGTTACCGGCCTCTCAGGATCACAAACGCATCGGTGAGGGCGACACGGGTCCCAACACGGGCGGCATGGGGGCCTATACCCCGGTGTCGATCGCGACCGACGGGCTCTTGCAGCGCGTGCTGACGGAGGTCCTGCACCCGGTCCTCCGGCACCTCGCGGAGCACGGCACCCCGTATCGAGGCGTGTTGTACGCGGGTCTGATGATGCTGCCCGACGGCGCCATGTCGGTCCTCGAGTTCAACTGTCGTTTCGGCGACCCTGAGGCCCAGGTAGTGCTGCCGGCGTTGGGTGTCGATCTGGCGGCTCATATGTGGGCGGTTGCGTCGGGGGAGTCGTGGGTGCCGTCGTCCCGCACGGCGACCGCGGCGCGAGCGGCAGTCACGACGGTCCTGGCCGCGGAGGGGTACCCGGGGTCCCCCACGAAGGGCGCACCGATCGCTGTACCCGAAACACTCCCTGACCACACCGTGTTGTATCACGCGGGGACCACGCGGGACGCCGACGGCGTGCTGCGCACCGCCGGAGGGCGCGTCTTGAGTGCGACCGGCCTCGGCGCGACCGTTGCCGAGGCGGCCACGCGGAGTCGCGAGCTCGCGGAAGCGATCTCGTTCGATGGCCGGCAGTACCGCCGGGACATCGCGTGGCGCGAGGCCGCACGTGCCGGAGCTGCCTGAGGTCGAGACCATCGTCCGGGACCTCCGATCACGACTGGTCGGAAGCATCCTCCGGTATCCACACCTGTACCACCGAGACGTCCTGCGCGGCGTCAGCGCCGACCGGTTGCTGCGTACCCTGCGCAACAATACCGTCGCCTCGTTCGAGCGTCGGGCTAAGCACCTCGTGGTCCGACTCGCCACAGGCGAATCGGTGGTCATCCAACTTCGCATGACCGGCTCGCTCCAGATCTACGACCGGCGGCTCCGTGCAGAGGAGCGTCGATACGCCGTGCTCGAGGTCAGCTTGGGCGGAGGTGCACGCCTCGTGTTTCGGGACGTCCGGCGCTTGGGAACGATCCAGCTGCTCTCGGTCACCGCCTGGAAGCGGTATTCGGCCGCGCTTGGACCAGAGCCGCTCGCCTCCGGATTCACCAGTGCCGCCTTCCGGGCACGGTTGGCGCCGTCACGACAGGCCATCAAGAAGGCCCTGATGGACCAGCGCCGGTTGGCCGGCGTCGGGAACATCTACGCCAACGAAGCCCTGTTTCATGCAGGGATCGATCCGTCCCGCGCGGCAAACTCGCTCACCGACCGGGAGTTCGCTGCGCTCTACCGGACGGTCCGGCGGGTCCTGCGGGACGCGATCCGGCATGGCGGGACCACGGTGCGCGATTACCGCTCCGGCACCGGGCAGCCCGGTTCGTTCCAGCACGTGTTGGTCGTATACGATCGCGCCGGGGCGCCGTGCATTCGGTGCGGGCGTCCGCTGGTGTCCACGCACGCCATCGACGGCCGACAGACGACCTTCTGTTGGCACTGCCAGGGCGTCGACCGGACGCGGGCCGCAAACCGCCGTTGATCTATTAGCTTAGACGACGACCTTGGCGGCCCCGACGCTCCATCCGGTGCGCATGACGAAACAACGGAGACATCCCAGCCCAAAGACCGAACACCGCTGTCGTTGCGGGCAGGCGGTGCAACGGTTCTGGGTGTTCTGTCCGTGGTGCAGCCGCGAACAAGTATGGCCTGACGACCCGCCGATCACGCAGGCCGAGTGTTACTACTGCGGCTGGGTCGTATCGGATCTTCACTCCTACTGCCCCTGGTGCGGCCACGATATCGCTGAGCCCGGCGTGTCGGCCGACGAGCCGCTGAAGGCGCCGCGCGGCTTTCGCTTCGATGCGTGGTGCGATGCAGCGTGCGGCGGCGGCGTGCAGTACCCCATGAGCTTCTGCCCCTGGTGCAGCGAGGAACAGGAGTGGGAGGACACCAACTTCGAGGGCTCGTGCCCCCACTGCGATCGTGGTGTCAACGACTGGATGGACGTGTGTCCCTGGTGCGGGTTCGATGCAACCGGGCGCGATCTCATTGATCGCGCGCTGACGCGCGTGCGACGGCTGTTGTTGGTCTCCCGCATCAAGGATTGGGGCTATCGGGTGCTGCTCCGCCCCGGCGTGTCCGGTGTCGATCCGCGTGTATCGAGGATCATCGAGATCGACAGCAGCTACGTCGTGGGCGCTCAGCGACGTGACGAGGTCCCGTGGACGCTACTCGTCGGGCTCATCTGCCACGAGCTGGGCCACAGCTTCCTGTACCACCACTGGCCCATTACGCGAACGGACGAGTTCAAGCGGGTGTTCGGCGAGGTCGACAAGGCCTATCGGGTCGCCGACGATGCGTGGGTCGATTTCTATCGGCGACGCGTGAGTCCCGGCAATACCCAACACGTGACCGCGTACGCCGCAACGCATCCCCTCGAGGACTTCGCCGAGGTCTTTCGATTCTATGTGACCCGCCGCGGTCGTATGCGTGAGTTGCTCGCCGAACTCGGGCAACGTCGAAAGGACATCGTGGTGTACGAGAAGTTTCTCTACCTTCACCGCTTCGTGCGCTCCCTGCGAGGATGGCGGTAGCTCACACGCTTGCCTTGCCGCTTCGCGAGGTCACGCGCTTGAAGGATCGCGTGCGCGCGCTCGCCGAGAATCGACCCGCGGTGTACCGAATGTCGGATGCGACCGGGCGCGTGGTCTACGTCGGAAAAGCAAAGCGTCTGCGAAGCAGGCTGCTCAGCTACTTTCGGGCGTCCTATCCGGAAGACAAGGCTGCACGCATTCTCCAAGCGACCGCCGACGTCACCTGGGACTACGTCCCATCCGAGTTTGCCGCGCTTCTCAAGGAGATGCGGCAGATTCACCAGCATCGGCCGCTGTTCAACGTGCGGATGAACCGCAACCGCCGCGCGGCCTTCATCAAGGTCTCCGGCGGCGCGGCACCGAAGGTCTACGTCGGGCGCAATGCCGGTGGGGAAGACATCCGACATTACGGGCCCTTCACGCGCTCGGGCGAGCTACACGAAGCCATTCGGGTATTGAACCACCTGTTGGGGCTGCGCGACTGTGCCCTCCAAATGCCGATCGTCTACCGTGACCAACACGATCTGTTCGATAGCGGCGTGCGCGCCGGATGCCTCCGACATGAACTGGGCACGTGCACTGGACCGTGCGCAGGCTTTGTTGCGGAGCCGGAGTACCGGCGGCGGGTGGCCCAGGCCCTCGCGTTCATCGAGGGACGGGAGACCGCACCACTCGACGCCGTGATCGACGGCATGGCCGCGTCCAGCGAAGCTCACGACTACGAGCGTGCGGCATGGTGGCGTGATCGATTCGATCGACTCACCTGGCTGCTGCAGGCCTGCACGCAGATGCACGCCACGTTGGCGAGTATGAGTTTCGTCTACGTCGATGCCGGCACCTTCGGGGATGATCGCGCGTACGTGATCCGACGCGCGCGGGTCTGCGCAACTGCACCTGCGCCGAGAACGCCGATCGAAATCGAGGCGTTTCGCTCCCTCGTGGCCGAGCACGCCGGTGGTG